>CAYUEM010000036.1:0-18013 GCA_964442925.1 uncultured Hyphomonadaceae bacterium | reverse complement strand
ACATCCTGGTGAATGCCGAGGCGGTGGACGCGCTCGCCATGGTGGTCCATCGCAGCCAGGCCGAGCGCCGGGGCCGCGCGATCTGCGAGCGGCTGAAGGACCTGATCCCGCGCCAGCTGTTCAAGATCGCGGTCGAGGCGGCCATCGGCGGCAAGGTCATCGCGCGCGAAACCCTGTCGGCGCTGCGAAAGGATGTGACTGCCAAATGCTACGGCGGCGACGTGACCCGCAAACGCAAGCTGCTGGAAAAGCAGAAGGCCGGCAAACAGAAGATGCGCCAGTTCGGCAAGGTCGAAATTCCGCAGGAAGCATTTGTTGCGGCACTGCGGATGGACGGGGATTAGGGGGCAGGGCTCGACGTGGCTTGACAAGCTCGGTGCCTTGTTGATATTGCTTATCAATAAATTTATCGAGCGAAAAGGAACCGACTGATGGAACCCTGGCTGATATGGACCCTGATCGGTTTTGCCGTGGTCGGAATGTTCTCCGGCAAAGAGGGGTGTTCAGGTCGCCGCTCAAAGCGCCCTCGGACCTCAGCCTCATCGGATGAAATCGCGCAGTTGAAATCCGACCTCGACGCCTCACACCAGCAGATCGGTGCGCTCAAGGCCCGGCTTGAGGCGGTCGAGACCATCTTAACGGATGAAGAGCTTCAGCTGCGCCGTGAATTCGAACAGCTCAGACACGCCTAGCAGGCTGCTGAAAAACCAGCTCACGCGGCCTATCCTTCGAGACGCGGTTGTGCCGGCCGCTCCTCCTCGATGAGGGTTCCCCGTGTTCGTTTCATTCATGACGTCGCTCCAGACCGGATGACACATCGGCAAAGAGATCAATCGGGGCCGCTCACAAACCCAGCACGCGGCGGGCGATGATATTCTTCTGAATCTCGTTGGTGCCGCCATAAATCGACTGGGCGCGCCCGCCAAGATAGGCTGCGCGTGCCGGCGGGGCCCAGGCCACGAGCCGGTCGCTGCCGGCCCAGTTCGGCGCAGCGCTGTCGGGGCTGGCAATCAGCGCCGCCATCGCGCCCGCCTCCAGCATCAGTTCGGTGATCTGCTGATGGGCCTCAGTGGCCAGGATCTTGACAATCGAGGCCTCATTTCCCGGCGCTCCGCCGGCTGCAACGGCTGACAGGATCCGCAGCACCGTCATTTCCAGCCCATCCACCGCCAGCTCCGCATTGGCCAGCTTTCGCGCGAAATCCGGGCTGTCGAGCAGGCGCTGATTGCCACCGGCTGGTGCCCATGCTGCCAGCTCCCTGACCGCAGCCAGCATTTTCCGCTTGCCGCCAATGCGCGCATAAGAGGTGCGTTCATGGCCGAGCAGATATTGCGAATAGGTCCAGCCCTTGCCCTCTTCACCGATGCGATAGTCAGCCGGCACGCGGACATTCTCGAAATGCACCTGATTGAGCGCGTGCTTGCCATCAATCGATATGATCGGCGTGACGCTGACACCCGGGCGGTTCATCTCGCTGATCAGGAAGGTGATGCCCTCCTGCTTGCGACCGGACGTGTCGGTGCGCGCCAGCAGGAAGATCCAGTCGGCATGCTGGGCAGCCGATGTCCAGATCTTGGTGCCGTTGAGGACATATTCCCCGCCCTCGCGCGCGGCTGAAAATTGCAGCGAGGCCAGGTCAGAGCCGGCTTCGGGCTCGCTATAACCCTGCGCCCAGCCCTCGCGCCCCTCGCGGATGCCGGGCAGCCAGCGGGCCTTTTGCTCAGCGGTCGCAAATGTGTAGATCACCGGACCGACATAGATCACGCCCATCGGGGTGACGGTCGGCACGCCAGCGCGTTCCAGTTCCTCATCGAACACATATTGCTGCTCAAGGCTCCAGCCCGGGCCGCCAAATTCCTCCGGCCAGCCGCTTGCCAGCCAGCCCTTTGCGCCAAGAGCCATTTCCGAACGCCGGACGTCCTGCGTGCTCAGCGAGTGGCCGGAACCTGTCTTTTCGAGGATGTCGCGAGGAAACTCGTGCTCGAAAAAGCCGCGTATCTGCGCACGAAAGCCGTCCAGCTCAGGGGGGAAGCTGAGATCCATGCTGTCATCCTTCGCATTGTCGCGCCCACAGCACGCAGGCTATCGCGAACGGCCCGCGTGTCCAGCCTGACGCTGCGTCGGCCAGAGCAGGGCGTTGCGGTGCGGCGCTGCCTGTCAGACCGGTTCAAGAATGTCCGGGCCAATCGCTTCACTATCGGTCACGCCGGTCAGGGCCATTGCGGTTTCCAGTTCCGAGCGGAAAGCTCCAAGCCGGCGCGCACCGCCGCGCCAGCCGCCAGCCGCAACCGCATACACCCATGGACGCCCGATCAGGACGGCCTTCGCGCCGAGTGCCAAAGCCCGCAAGATGTCTTGTCCCGAGCGCACCCCGCCATCCATCAACAGCTCGGTCGCGCCCTCCAGCGCCTCGGCCACCCGTGCCAGTGCCGTGATCGAGGAGGGTGCCCCCTCAAGCTGGCGACCGCCATGATTGGAAATGACCACACCATCGGCCCCCGAACGGATCGCGAGGCGGGCATCCTCAGCACACATCACGCCCTTGATGATCAGATTGCCAGGCCATTGCTTGCGGAGCCATTCGATGTCGCTCCAGGTTACCGTCGGGTCGAACTGGCTGTCGACCCAGCTCTTGAAATCGGCCGGTGTGGAGGCGCTGGGAACATATTCGGTCAGACTGCCAAATGTGTGCGGACGCCCGCCGAGCGCGACATCCACCAGCCAGCGCGGATGCAGCAGATAGGAGACCAGCCCGCCGCGCAACCGCCCCAACCGGTCGGGAACACCGCTCATGCCATTGCGAACATCGCGGTAGCGCGCACCGGCGACCGACAGGTCAACTGTGAAAACCAGCGTTCCCACCCCGGCATCACGCGCGCGCTGCAACAGCTCTCGCACCGGCCCGCGGTCACGCAGCATGTAGAGCTGAAACCAGAACGGTCGCTCGGATACGGTGGCAACCTCTTCAATCGAGCAGATCGCGACCGTTGAAAGGCAGAACGGCACGCCAGCGGCATCGGCGGCGCGCTTGGCCTGCGTCTCCGCCCTGCGCGCCATCATTCCGCCCAGACCGACCGGAGCAAGGGCCAGCGGCATCGCCAGCGTCTCGCCAAACAACTCTATGGATGTGCGGATTTCGGAGACATCGCGCAGCACTGTCTGGCGCAATGCGATGGCTTCGAAATCGCTGGTGTTGGAACGCATCGTGCGCTCCGCCCCGGCACCGCCATCGACATAATCGAACAGTGTTCTTGGCAGCCGGCGTTCGGCAATCGCGCGGTCATCGTCAAAGTTGGCAGGGACAAGGCTCAACGTTGGCAATGCAACCTCCCCTCGCCCCGCGATCAGGCGTCCTGCGTGGCGATCGCGCCGTGGCAGTGTTTGAACTTCTTGCCGGACCCGCATGGGCAGGGCGCGTTGCGCGGCGTGTCCGACCAGTCATCCTCGGCCTGCGGGACGGCGCCGGGATGTTCAGCGTCAGCCGGGTCCATCTCATTGCGCCCGGTGTCGGGGTCGAGATGGCGTTCGCGGACCGCCTGTGGGGGTGCCACAGGTTGCGGCGCGGGCGTGCCGGTCTCGATCCGTAGCCCCATCATCGACCGCGTGACAATGGTGCGCAGTTCGCTGAGCATGCTGTTGAAAAACTTGAACGCTTCTTCCTTGAATTCGTTCAGCGGGTCGCGCTGGCCATAGCCGCGCAGATGGATGACGGAACGCAGCTGGTCGAGCTGTTGCAAATGCTGGCGCCATTGCATGTCGAGCACCTGCAGCAGGACCTGCTTTTCGATATAATCGATCTGTGCATCACCGGCGAACTGGCGTTTCTCGATATAGACGCGATCAGCGGCCTGCTTGATACGGGCCTGGATTTCTTCATTGGCGACGCCTTCTTCGCCGGCCCATTCGCTGACCGGCAGCTCCATGCGCAGATCGCGGCGGAGCATCTCGTCCAGCCCGGCAATGTCCCACTGCTCGGCATAGGCTTTTTCCGGCATTGTCGAAGCCACAATCGACTCGATCACTTCCTCGCGCATCTCCGCGATGGTGGCAGACACGGTTTCGGCTTCCATGAATTCCTTGCGCTGCTCGAAAATGACCTTGCGCTGGTCGTTGACGACATCATCATATTTCAGGACGTTCTTGCGGATTTCGAAATTGCGCTGTTCAACCTTTTTCTGCGATGTTTCCATCGCCTTGTTCATCCATGGATGGGTGATCCCCTCATCTTCCTTGATGCCGAGACGCTTCATCACATTGTCGAGCCGGTCCGCGGCGAAAATCCGCATCAGGTCATCTTCGACCGAGATGAAGAATTTCGATTTGCCCGGATCACCCTGACGCCCGGTGCGCCCGCGCAGCTGATTGTCAATCCGGCGGCTTTCATGGCGCTCGGTGCCGAGAACATATAGCCCACCTGCGTCGAGTGCCTGCTTTTTCCTGACCTCGATATCGGCCTTGATCTGCGCAGCCAGTGCGTCCCGCTCGCCCGGCGTCAGTTCGCGGCCAAGCTTTTCTTCCTGCTCCGCGATGGCCTGTTCGAGCCGGCTTTCAAGATTTCCGCCAAGCTGGATGTCGGTTCCCCGACCGGCCATATTGGTTGCAACCGTGACGTTTCCGGGCACGCCGGCATCGGCGATGATCTGTGCTTCCTGTTCATGATGGCGGGCATTTAGCACGCGGTGCTGAACCCCGGCGGTGGTCAGCAGCGAGGAAAGGATTTCCGACTTCTCGATCGAGGCGGTGCCAAGCAGCATCGGCTGCCCCTTCTGCTGGCAGTCCTTCACCTCCTTGATGATCTCGTCATATTTCGCCTGTGCGGTGCGGTAGACGACATCATCCTCATCGAGCCGGGCAATCGGCTTGTTGGTCGGCAGCTCGACAACTTCCAACTTGTAGATATCGGCGAATTCCGCCGCCTCGGTATCGGCTGTGCCGGTCATGCCCGCAAGCTTTTCATACAGGCGGAAATAATTCTGGAAGGTGATCGAGGCCAGCGTCTGGTTTTCCGGCTTGATATCGACTTTCTCCTTTGCCTCGATGGCCTGATGCAGGCCTTCCGAAAGGCGGCGGCCTTCCATCATCCGACCGGTAAACTCGTCGATCAGCATCACCTGGCTGTCCTTGACGATATAATCCTTGTCGCGCTGGTAGAGCTTGTGTGCGCGCAGGGCCTGATTGGCATGGTGGACGATAGAGATGTTCGTGGGGTCCCAGAGCGAACCTTCGAGGATTCCGGCTTGACTGAGCAGGTCTTCGATCTTTTCGGTGCCGGTTTCGGAATAGACGACCGAGCGCTGCTTCTCGTCGAGCTCGAAATCACCGTCTTCCAGCTTGGGCACCAGTTCATCAAGGGCCCGATACAGATCGGAGCGGTCATCGGTCGGCCCGGAAATGATCAGCGGCGTGCGCGCCTCATCGATCAGGATCGAGTCGACCTCGTCAATGATCGCAAAACTGTGTCCGCGCTGGGCCATCTGATCGACCGAATATTTCATGTTGTCGCGCAGATAGTCGAAGCCGAACTCATTGTTCGTGCCGTAAGTGACATCGGCCGCATAAGCCCGCTTGCGTTCGGCATCGTCCACGCCATGCACGACGACGCCGGTCGTCATGCCGAGAAAACTGTAGAGCTGGCCCATCCATTCGGCATCCCGGCGGGCCAGATAGTCATTGACCGTCACGACATGCACGCCCTTGCCGGCAAGCGCATTGAGATACACCGCAAGCGTGGCCACCAGCGTCTTGCCCTCACCGGTCTTCATCTCGGCAATCGCACCGGAATGCAGCACCATGCCGCCGATCAGCTGAACATCGAAATGGCGCATTTCCAGCGTGCGGCGCGCCGCTTCACGCACGACGGCAAAGGCTTCCTCAAGCACGTCATCAAGCGTCGCGCCATTGGCGAGGCGCTTGCGGAACTCGGTGGTCTTTTCCTTCAGTGAAATGTCGGAAAGCGCCTCGATCATCGGCTCCATTGCATTGATCCGGTTGACCCGGGCGCGCATGGGCTTGAGCCTGCGCTCGTTGACGGAGCCAAAAATCTTTCGGGCAAGAGACATCATGATCACGATACCGGTACGCTGGAGGGTCGGTTGGCAAAGTCTACGCGACAGGCCTGAACAAACCGGCAAAACTGTCAACGCAAACCGGCACACCGGACAAACCCTCTCGACCGGTGCGCCTTCGAGACTTAAGAACCGGCCTGAAGGGTGTCAATCTTATCGGCTGCCCTGTGCAGGAGCTGAACTGTCATGAACATTCGCAAACCCGGCCTTGCCTTGCTTGCCCTGACCGTGTGCGCCGGCCTTTCAGCCTGCGATCCGTCGCCAGACCTGCCGGCGGAAATGATCCGGATTGATGCGGCCACGGCCGGGGTCGTGAATGGAGCACCGATCTATTTCACGGATGTCGAACTGGAGGCCGCTGCGCAGGGGCTGATCGGGCCGGGAGACCCTTTCGGTCTTGGCCATCCGGACTATCAGGCGGTTCTCGACCAGCTGATTGACCAGCAATTGATGGCGCAGGAGGCGCTGCGGCGTGACCTGCATCTTGAGCCTTCCGCACGCCGCCGGCTGGACTCAGCGCGCCAGCGCGTGCTCGGCAATATTCTGGTGGAAAGCCTCGTAGCAGAACGCGTCACTGAAGACACGATCCGTCAGATGTATGGCGAGCAGGTGAAATTGCAGCAGATCGACGATGAGGTTCTGGTGCGCCACATTCTGACGCAGACCCGCGAGGAGGCCGAGAGCGCACGCCAGCGGGTGCTCGGCGGTGAGGATTTCACAACCGTTGCGTTTGAGGTCTCGCGCGACACCCGCACGCGGATCGAAGGCGGATCGCTGGGCTATGTCGAGCCCGCGCGACTGGGTGAGCCTTATACTTCCGCAATCGCCGATACACCGACCGGGGAAATTTCGCAGCCGTTCGAGAGCGATCAGGGCTGGCACATCTTCAAGGTCGAGGAGCGACGCACGCCTCCGCCGGCAACTCTGGAGGAAATGCGCCCGGACATTGTCACCTTCCTGACCTATGAGCAGATCAGCCGCATTCTCAGGGAGTTGCGCAATCAGGCGGTGATCTCGCCGGGCAGCGGCGTTCCGCGCCTGGCGCCTTCTGACATTCCGGGCGAGGACACCGAAGCTGAGAAAGACGACACGCTGTGAAGCTCGCCCGCTCGCCGCTTGCCCCGGACCAGTTCCCCGATCTGCCTGCAATTGCGGGGGTTCGCGCCGCGACGGGCTCGCGCGGCTTTTATGCCGCTTCCGGTGTGACGCGCGATGATGTCTTCCTGTTCGCCTTTGATGAAGGCACAAGCTGCGCTGGCGTGTTCACACGCTCGCACACGGCTTCTGACGATGTGAAATGGTGCCGCGAGGCGCTGGCGCTCGGATCAGGCAAGGCGCGGGCGCTGCTGGTCAATTCCGGCAATTCGAATGCGTTTACCGGCCGGCTCGGACGCGAGAAGAACGCCGCAAGCCTTGCTGCGCTGACGCAGACCCTCGGCGCGCCGAAACAGGAGTGCTTCCTGGCGGCCACCGGCGTGATCGGCGAGCCGCTGCCTGATCCAAACTATGTCGGGGCGTTCGTTCCGGAGCTGGCGGAAAGGCTCGCTGCCCCGGACTGGGAGGCCTGTGCACGTGCTTTCATGACCACAGACACCTATCCCAAAGGGGCGGGACACAGGCGCGATCTTGGTGGCACGCCGGTCTGTTTTGCCGGCATCGCCAAGGGTTCGGGCATGATCGCGCCGAACATGGCGACGATGCTGGCCTATGTCTTTACCGATGCGGCAATCGCCCCGCCGCTGTTGCGCGAGACGCTAGCTGAGATCACCGCAGAGACGTTCAACGCCATCACTGTGGATGGTGACACCTCGACCTCCGACACGCTGATGGTTTTTGCCACCGGTGCGGCTGACATGACGGCGATCGCGACACGCGATGATACGCGCTATGCGGGCTTTGCCGCCGCGCTGCACGATGTCTGCCGCGATCTTGCCCATCAGATCGTGCGCGATGGCGAGGGCGCGAGCAAATTCGTCGAAATCCGCGTTGAAGGGGCGAAAACTCCACAGTCTGCGCGCATTGTCGCGGGCCATATCGCCAATTCCCCGCTGATCAAGACCGCCATGGCGGCGGGCGATGCAAACTGGGGCCGCATCGTCATGGCCATCGGCAAGGCGATGGAGCCGGTTGACCCTGACGCGCTTTCGATCTGGTTTGATACTGTGCAGGTTGCCGCGAAAGGCGCGCGCGCGCCGTTCCATGACGAGGCCGCCGCCAGCGCGGTGTTTGCGCGGAGCGCGTTCCGCATCCGGGTCGATCTCGGTGTTGGCGAAGGCGCAGCCAGCGTGTGGACCTGCGACCTCACCCACACCTATATCGACATCAACGGGGCCTATCGCACATGAGGCTGGTGCTGGTCGCAGCGGCGGCGCTGCTGGATGCGGGCGGGCGCGTCCTGCTCGCACGCCGGCCCGAGGGCAAGCCGATGGCGGGTCTGTGGGAATTTCCCGGCGGCAAGTTCGAACCCGGTGAAACCCCGCGCGCCGCGCTCGTGCGCGAACTGCAAGAAGAACTGGGCATCCGAGTTGATCCGGAAAGGCTGATACCCTTCAATTTTGCCAGTCATGATTATCCGGACTTTCATCTTTTGATGGCTTTATTCACCTGTCGGGAATGGACCGGGACCGTCAAAGGACTTGAAGGTCAGCAATTGAATTGGGTGCGTGTGGACGCACTGCTGGATTATCCTGCGCCGGCGGCAGATGTGCCCCTGTTTCAGGCACTGATTGATGATAAAGGCGCGTGAGGTCATGCTGGGTCAGATGTGGCGATTGACGAAGAGCTTTGCGGATGATCGCGAGGGTGCCACAGCGGTTGAATATGGCCTGCTGATTGGGCTGATGGCACTTGCGATTTTTGCATCGGTCGGCGCGGTGGGCAGCCCTGTACAGGCCCATTTTGAAGCCGCCGAAAACAGTTTCCCCGATTAGGGCGTTTTCCATTGGGTTGCGTCGCAGGACAGACAATCCTCCTCGTCCCGACCCTACCGGACCTGATCCGGGGCCTTTTGCGTTGTGAGCTGTAACAGGCAGATTTGCGGGTCAAGCCCGGGATGAGGGGCTTTCTCGTGTGTGTTTTCAGAAACAGTCGCTATGCGCTTCTCGGCAGGGAATGCGTTCAGTTTTCGTCGGGGTCTTCCGGACGGCGCAGGATCTCGCGCTTGCCTGCATGGTTGGGCGCGGAGATCACACCTTCTTCCTCCAGCCTTTCGATCAGCGAGGCTGCCTTGTTGTATCCGATCTTGAGACGGCGCTGGATATATGAGGTCGAGGCGCGCTCGTCGCGGATAACGATCGCCATGGCCTGCGCGAACAGGTCTTCATTCTCGTCGCCGGTCGAGGTGCCGAGCATGACATCCATGATCGGCGAGCTGTCTTCCGGTTCCTCCAGAATCTCAGCGACATAGTTGGGCTCGCCCTGTTGCTTGAGCCATTCGACAATCGCTTCCACTTCCTCATCAGCCACGAACGGACCATGCAGGCGGCGGGTCTTGTCGCCGGGTGCCTGGTAGAGCAGGTCGCCCATGCCGAGCAACTGCTCTGCGCCTTGTTCGCCAAGAATGGTGCGGCTGTCGATCTTGGTGGTGACCATATAGGAGATGCGGGTTGGGAAATTGGCCTTGATTGTGCCGGTAATGACATCGACTGATGGGCGCTGGGTTGCCGTGATCAGGTGGATACCCGCCGCTCGGGCCATCTGCGCAAGGCGCTGCACACAGCCCTCGATCTCCTTGCCGGCAACCATCATCAGGTCGGCCATCTCGTCGATCACGACGACGATATTCGCAATATGATCGGTCGGCAGGTGCTCGGTTTCGAACACCGGGCGGCCGTCCCCGTCAAAGCCGGTCTGGACATCACGGGTCAGCGGCTGACCCTTTGCGCGCAGTTTCCCGGCCTTCTCGTTGAAGCCGGCCAGATTGCGCACCCCGGCCTTTGACATCAGCTCATAGCGGCTTTCCATCTCCCGCACCGTCCATTTCAGTGCATTCACGGCTTTGGACGGGTCGGTCACAACCGGCGAAAGCAGGTGCGGGATGCCCTCATAAATGCTCAGTTCCAGCATTTTCGGGTCGATCATGATGAAGCGGCACTGCGAGGGCGGCAGCCGGTAAAGCAATGACAGGATCATCGCATTGACACCGACCGACTTGCCCGAACCGGTCGTTCCCGCGATCAGCAGGTGAGGCATCCGGGCCAGGTCAACCACGGTCGATGTGCCACCAATATCAACGCCGAGCGACATTGGCAGTTTCGCCTTTGTGGCTTTCCAAGGCTCGGATTCCAGCAGGCTGCGCAGGTAAACCGTGTCGCGGCTGTCATTGGGCAGCTCGATGCCGATCGCATTCTTGCCGGGAATCACGGCAAGGCGGGCAGAAGTGGCACTCATCGAGCGGGCTATATCATCGGCCAGCGAAATCACCCGCGACGATTTCACACCCGCGGCGGGCTCAAGTTCGAACAGGGTGACGACAGGGCCGGGGCGCACTTCCCGGATCCGCCCGCGCACGCCGAATTCCTTGAGCACTTCGCCGAGATGACGCGCCTTTTCGATCAGCGCGCTTTCATCGATGCGCGTGCCCGTTTCCGGCGGTGAAGCCAGAAGCTCAATCGGTGGCATTTGCAGTTCGCGGCCTGATCGATTGCCCGGCTTTGGGCCTGTCGCTTGCGGTCGCTTTCCGGGCCGGGCAGGCGCGGATGCGCGCGGCGGCGGGCTCGTCTCTGCATATGGGGTGACGTCGAGCGTGTCGGCGTCTTCGCTATGGGCGGCGGTTTGGCGTGAGTCCTTGCCGAAATAGGGCGGGATGACCAAATGCTCTGCATCGGGATCGGGTCCGCGCATATAATCGGCGTCATTGTCTTTGGGCTCGCGCCGCGCGCGAAACCAGCGCAAACCTTCTGTGGAGTGGCGCGCGAGCCAGCCGCTCAGCCCCCGTGCATGGCGGGCGGCATCGCGGCCCGAAACGCTTGCGGCAGCCTGCAAGGCAACCGCATCACCACGGCGAAAACCCATCGCAGTCAGGCCTGCAACCAGCCCCAGCGTGCCGAGCGAAAAACCGGCCAGCAGGGTCGGCCAGGGTAGCATCAGCGCCTTGAACGGGAATTCTGCGAGATGCAGAAGGCCGTCGCCGACGACCCCGCCCAGCCCCGCGGCGAGCGGCCATGAGGCAGGCACCGGCCATGCGGCGAAACAGGCAGCCGACAAGGGCACCATTGCAGCGCCCATCAGCCAGCGTGAACGGCGCGGGCGACCGATCAGCACAGCGCGCATCGCGCCGCCGACCATTATCGCAATTCCACCGGCCCAACTCGACCAGCCCAGCGACTGGCGGGCAAGGTCGGCAAACACAGCGCCGCTGGCACCAAAAAGGTTCTGCACATCGCCGTCCGTGGCCGCATTCCAGCTCGGATCGGAGGGAACATGCGAGGCCACAGATCCACAGACAAAGACACCCAGCCCGAAAGCCAGAGTGCCGGTCAGGATCCGCCATGCTGGATCGCTGACCTGGCGCTGTGCGCGCAAGGACATTTCGGTTTCGCTCATCTCGGCACTGTCTGAATAATTTACCATCACGACGGCGATAAAAGACTCAACAGGCTTAACGAGCGGCAAATGCGCAGGCGATTGACTGAAAAGAAAAGGGGCGGGCTGTCGTGGCCCGCCCCTTCTGCGTGGGGTATCTTTTCCGAATCGGTATTTATTCAGTGGTCTTGTCAGACACCTCGTCGGTTCTATCGATCATTTCAGACGTCTTGTCAGCGACGGTGTCGCCAACATTGCCAACAGCCTCCGCAACGTCTTCGCTGGCATCCTCAACGGTCTCGACAGCTTGTTGCGTCAATTCGGAAGCGTCCTGCGCAAGCGTGTCATCGCCGGCGTCTTCGCCGGCCATTTCCTCGCCAGCAGTGTCTGCATCGCTGACAACCTCGTTCGCAACTTCAGCCTCTTCAGCAATTTCCTGCGTTGCGGCGGCCGAATCGTCTGTAAGGTCACCGCCCGCGTCGGTCGCTTGGCGATCAGCGCTGTCAGCCTCCGTTCCAGCGGCTGCAGCCTGTTCCGCAGCCAGTTCCGCCGTGGCTGAACTGCGCGCCTGTGATGCTGCCTCAAGCTTGCGCTGATAGGTATCGCGTGCGAGCTCTTGCTCGGTATCGTACCGCTCGCGGGCCTCGCTCGTCGCTGTTGCATGTTGGTCAACAGCCGAATTCAGGTCGGCTTCTGCTGCGGCAATCATCTCCGCGTATGCCTTTTCCGCCGCAGCGACGGATTCGGCATGCGTTTCGCGTGCCGTCTCCAAGGACAATTCAGCATCCCTGATCGCGTCATCGCGCTGGGACTCGGCATCCTGCAGCGCTGTCTCACGCTCGCGCTCGGCTGCAGCGACAGCTTCGGTATAGGATTGTTTGATTTGCTCGTATGCTGATGTGTTGCCGCCACTTTCGTGACGGTTTGACACATCTGCATCCTGCGGTGCGGAAAACGCTGCGGGAACGGCGAAGAGCGCCATAATTGCGGTGGCACTGGCTGCAGTGCGGAAAAATCTCATTCTAATTTACCTTGCTTATTTGTGACGCCACTTCAGGCCGGTCCTGCAGAAACGCTGCGGGCATCCGTGTCGTGCCGGGGACGTCGGAATTGTTCAGCACAACTATTCGTTACCTGTAGCACAGAATCGAAAATTTTTGAAGCGGCGCAAGACAGTCAGCGCATCCCACCTGTACGGTCGGCAGCAAGAGATGCATCCGGGGCGGCGAAATGCGCGGCCACTTCGCCCGCCAGCTTTTGCGCGATGGCGTCCTTGCTGGCGCGTGGCCAGTGGTCTGCGCCCTCGCGGCGGATCAGCGTGACTTCATTCTCGGCCCCGCCCATGACATCGCCGGAGACATCATTGGCGAGGATCCAGTCACAGCCCTTGCGTTCCAGCTTGGCGCGGGCATGGGCGTCGATATCATGGGTTTCCGCCGCAAAGCCGATGACAAGGATGGGGCGGTTTTTGCGCTTTTTCGATATTGTGGCGAGAATGTCGGGATTCTCGGCCAAGTTCAGCGTCGGGGCATCTGCGACGCCGGCCTTGAGTTTCAGCTTGCGCGGTGCCGAGGTTGCCGGGCGCCAGTCGGCCACGGCAGCGACCGAAACGAAAATATCGGCCGGAAGCGCGCTCTGCACGCTCGCCAGCATCTCGCGGGCGGTCTCCACATCGACGCGGCGCAGGCCCAAAGGCGCAGGAAGGGCGACCGGGCCGGAGACCAGCGTCACTTCCGCGCCGAGACGGGCGAGCGCTTCGGCGATGGCATAGCCCTGCTTGCCAGAGGAATGATTGGACAGATAACGCACCGGATCGATCGGCTCCCGCGTCGGACCAGCGGTCACAATCGCCGTGCGCCCGGCCAGGGGCTGGCCCGCGCCCGAAAGCTGGCGCGAGATTTCATCCGCAATCGCTTCCACTTCCGGCAGCCGGCCCGGGCCGAACTCGCCGCACGCCATGGTCCCTTCGCCGGGCTCCATCACGCTGACGCCGTCGCTGCGCAGCTGTGCGACATTGCGCCGGGTCGCGGCATGGCCCCACATCCGCACATTCATCGCCGGCACCATCAGCACGTGCTTGTCGGTCGCCAGAAGCGCGGTGGTGGCGAGATCTCCGGCCAGCCCCTGGGCAGCCTTTGCCATCAGGTCAGCGGTTGCCGGACACACAACAATCAGGTCCGCCGAGCGCGAGAGCTCGATATGGCCCATTTCCGCCTCATCGGTCAGGTCGAAAAGATCGGTGAAAACCTTGTCGCCGGACAGCGCAGCGACCGAAAGCGGGGTGACAAACTGGCTGCCCGCCTGCGTCAGGATGCAGCGGCTGGCGATGCCGCGCTTTGCCAGCGTGCGGATCAGCTCCAGTGACTTGTAAGCCGCGATGCCGCCGCCGATAACGAGGAGAATACGTTTGTGGTGCATGGATCTGCCTTGTGCGCCTCAGTCAGGACGGCACTCAAGCACATAATGGTTTCGAAAACACCGCCGGGCGGCGCAATTTGCGCCTAATATCGGCGCGGTTGCGGGGCACCAAGCACATAAGGGCTGGTCGAATATCCGCGCCGACCGTAGCCAAACCCGTAACTTTCAGCCTGCCTGACAATCACGGTCTGGCGATTGTCCACAGAGACGCCAGCGACCGCTGGGGGGGCGGCGGCCTGACAGGCTTGCGCTGGTCCAAACCCGCGTGTGACACGCAGGCCGGGCAAAGGCTGGCTGACCTGCATCCCGGCGCGGCAGCCATCCGCGACATGCAGTGAAGGTTTCAGCGATGGTGGGCCGGCGAGTTCACCTGAAGACCCATTTCCGCCCGCTTGTGCTGCAAGCGGCAAGATCAGGGTGGCGACGGCAAGACAGGAAAACCGCATGGGAACACCTCCGCTGGAAACGACTTCTCACGTTAAGCCATTATGGCGCACATCCACCAGAGCTTTCACCCTCAAGGCGACCGGCACGCGCGACATTCAACGCTGGCATTGCCCGCAATAGAAACTGGAGCGGCCCGATTGCACGATCCTGCGGACCGGGCTGGCGCAGACCGGGCAAGGCGTGCCTTCGCGGTCGTAAACGCGAAATCCATGCTGGAAATATCCCAGTGCGCCATCGGTTGCGGCAAAGTCTTTCAGGCTGGATCCGCCTGCCTCGATCGCTTCGCTGATCACGGCTTTGATGGCACCGGCAAGACGCTCGGCACGCACACCGGTCACGCTGTCGGCCTTGCGGCGCGGCGACAGGCCCGCTCGGAACAGGGCTTCACAGACATAGATGTTTCCCAGTCCGGCAATCACCTTCTGGTCGAGCAGGGCCGCCTTGATCGATATCTTGCGCCCGGCCAGCGCTTTGGTGAGATAGGGCGCATGGAAATGGTTCGACAAGGGCTCCGGACCGATCGCGCGCAGTCTTGGATAGTCCTGCAACCTTGCTGTCGGCCACAGCTCCATGAAGCCAAAGCGACGCGGATCATTGTAAACGATCTCGACGCCGCCGCTGATGGCGAAACGCACATGGTCGTGGACCGCGAGCGTGCCTGCGCCATGATGGAACTTGCCAGGCAACGCGCCGCTGATCGTGAACCTTCCCGACATGCCCAGATGCATGATCAGCGTCTCGCCACTGGTCAGTTCGCCGCACAGGAATTTCGCTTTCCGATCCAGCCGTGTGACGGTCTGGCCGGTCAGGCGCTCGCCAAAATCGGGGGGGAATGCAAAGCGAAGGTCAGGCCGGCCAAGCGTGACGTTCAGGATCTCATGGTTCTCCATCACCGGCGCAAGGCCGCGGCGAACCGTCTCGACTTCGGGCAATTCCGGCATAACACAGCATATAGCGCTTTGAAGACGGAGCAACTATGGTCGACGGCATGACAGAGACTGGCGATGTGAATGAAGCGGTCAGCTTCGGTTTCGAAACGGTGAGCGCTGCGGAAAAGACCGAGCGCGTGCGCGGTGTTTTCCGCTCCGTGGCCGAACGCTATGACCTGATGAATGACTTGATGTCGGCCGGCGTCCACCGCGTGTGGAAGCATGACACGATCGCGAAGCTCAATCCGCAGCCGGGCGAGACACTGCTCGATGTTGCCGGCGGAACCGGCGATCTGGCCCGCGCTTTCCTCGCCCGGGCGGACCGGGCCGGCAAACGCCGCGCGCACCCCGGCATCGCGCGCGCGGTGGTCTGCGATATCAATGATGCGATGCTGCAGGCCGGCATGGCGCGGCGCGAACTGTCCGGGCAGTCTGGCCGCATCGACTGGGTCTGCGCCAATGGCGAGGCGCTGCCCTTTGCCGACCGCAGTTTCGACGGGCTGACGATCAGTTTCGGCATCCGCAATGTCACGCACCGGCACAAGGCGCTGGCAGAGTTCCACCGCGTGCTGAAGCCGGCGGGGCGGCTGGCCGTGCTGGAATTTTCGCAGATGACCGCGCCGGTCCTTCAGGTCGCATATGACCGCTACAGTTTCGCAGTGATCCCGAAACTGGGAGAGCTCGTCACCGGCGACCGCGAAAGTTATCAGTATCTGATCGAGTCGATCCGCCAGTTTCCCGATCAGGACACATTTGCGCAAGAGGTTCGCGAGGCCGGCTTTCGTCAGGTCTCGGTGACGAATTTCTCCGGCGGGATCGCTGCGCTGCATTTCGGCTGGGCGGTCTGAGCGATGCGCAAGGCCATCGCTGATTATACGCGCCTGTTGCGTGCGGGTATCGCCCTTGCGCGCCATGATGTGGTGCTTCCGGGTGAGTATCAGGGCCGGCTGCCCTTGCCGGCACGTCTGGCCGGGCGCGTGCTGCGGCTGTTTGGCGGCGGGGCGAAGGGGCGGCCCGGTGAGCGGCTCGCCACAGCGCTGGAGCGGCTTGGACCGGCCTATATCAAACTCGGCCAGTTTCTGGCGACGCGGCCCGATGTCATCGGCGTTGCGGCGGCGGATGACCTTTCGCGGCTGAAAGACAAGCTGCCGCCGTTCAGCGAAGAAAAGGCGCGCGCGGCGCTTGAGGCGGAATTCGGCACGGCCGAAGCCGATCGCCTGTTCCCGGACCTTGGCCCACCGGTCGCTGCCGCCTCGCTGGCGCAGGTCCACAGGATGCAGACCCCGTCAGGGCTGCGTGCGGTCAAGATCCTCAGGCCCGGCATCGAACGGCGGATTGAAAACGCGCTCAGTGCCATGCAGCGCGCCGGACGCACGATCGAGCGCGCCAATCCCGAAAGCAAGCGGCTGGAGCCGGCAGCCTTCACGCAGACGATTGCCCGCTCAATGCTGCGTGAACTCGACCTTCGGCTGGAGGCGGGCGGGGCCGACGAGCTGCGCGAATTGTCGCTGAAGAACGGCCATTTTACCGTGCCCGCGATTGACTGGGAGCGCACCGGGCGGCGCGTCGTCACCATGGATTGGCTGGACGGCACGCCGCTGACATCTCCTTCTGCTCTCGAGGGTGTCGACCGCGCGGCACTGGCGATGCATGTCACACGCGGATTTCTCAGCCATGCGATCGAGCATGGCGTGTTTCATGCCGATATGCATGAAGGCAACCTGATTGTGCTGCCTGAAGGGCGGCTGGGTCTGATCGATTTCGGCATTGTCGGGCGCATCGGCCCGGATGAGCGCCGGTTTCTGGCCGAGATCCTGTGGGGTTTCATCCGCCGCGATTATCAGCGCATTGCCGAGGTGCATTTCGAAGCAGGTTATGTGCCGGCCGATCAGTCGGTTGGCGATTTTGCGCAGGCCCTGCGCTCGGTCGGTGAGCCGATCCACGGCAAGAATGCGGAAAATGTATCGATGGGGCGGTTATTGCTGCAATTGCTCGACTATACCCACACATTCGGAATGCATTTGCGGCCCGAACTGGTGCTGCTGCAGAAAACAATGGTGCAGGTTGAAGGGGTCGCGCGGGCAATTGATCCGGCGCATGACATCTGGTCAGCGGCAGAACCGATTGTCAGCGGCTGGGTGCGCCGCGAATTCGGCCCGGAAGGTGCCGCCCGGCTGGCTGCGCGCAATGCCCGCGAAATCGGCGACCGGCTGAAGCGGCTGCCGGAGCTGATGGACAAGATCGAAACCGCGCTGGACGGGGCAGCCGAACCGTCTGCCGCGCCTGCGCCCGCGCGGTTTGCGCCCTGGTGGGGCTGGTTCGGTTTTCTCGTCCTTGCGGGCATGCTCGGCCTGATCGCCATCATCGTCGGCTCCTGATACCAAGCTGCATGAGATTTTACGACGCGATCGGACCTGACGGTCTCCCGTCACCATCGGGCTTGACCCGATGGTGACTGAAGGGTCTCAGGTCAGGCCCGAGGCCGACGCGGATCGGCAAGGTCGGGGCCCGCTCAGGCGGCTGCCTTTTCCTCCTGCTTGGCTGGCGGGAAACGCGAATAGAAGGTCTCGCCCTTCTCCGCCATTTCACGCAGCAGCGCCGGGGGGGTGAACCGCTCGCCATATTTCGCCG
>CAYUEM010000035.1:0-18094 GCA_964442925.1 uncultured Hyphomonadaceae bacterium | reverse complement strand
ACGAATATGTCGATGCATTTGTGTTCACACGGTTCGAGCCTGCCGGCGAGGTCACCGGAAATGACAGGATCACGCGCGCCACGTCGATTCTGGACTATATTTTCCGCGAGCTGGCCGTGTCCTATCTTGGGCGCGAAGATCTCGCCGAGCTTGGCGATGCCACACATGACGGGCTTGGCCGCGGGCTCGGTGACGGGATCGCAAAGGCCGGCACCCAGAATTTCACCGAAGAAGCCGCACAGCTGATCTCGCGTGGCTTCTCACGCGGGCAGTTGCCGGACAATATCGTCATTCTCGACAAACGCCGGCCCGCCAGCGAAAGCGCAGACGACAGCGACGGCCCGACACCGGGCGAGCGAATTGCCGAAGCCCTCGAAGACCCCGACTATCTCGGCGAGCCCTGCGCGGAATGCGGCAGTTTCACATTGCGCGCAGGCGTTTCCGGCGAGATCGTCTGCGACACCTGCGGAACCCGCTGCGCAGAGCTCTGACCGGAAACGCTTTGACAGGCTGCGGATGAGCAGGCCTTTTATGCGCCCGCTCTTGCTGGTTGCAGCTGGCCCATGTTTTGCGCGTGAGAGGCGAAACCGCTGCTCGATCCTGAAAGGGCTGACCCATGCTGAGACACATCGCGCTTTTCGTACTTTTTTTCACCTTTCCGCTGACCGGCGCGCTTGCGCAGGACGCCACTGAGATCGCCCGCGTCCAGAACGGACAATCGTGTTCCGACTGCAACCTGTTTCAGGCCAAACTGGCCTATCGCGACCTGCCGGGGCTCGACCTGTCGGGCGCACGCCTGCGTCAGGCCAACCTGTCACTTGCAACCATGGACCGAAGCAATTTTGCCAACGCGAACCTCTCCATCGCCAATCTTTTTGGTGGCCGGTTCACCGGTGCGCGCTTTGTCGCTGCCGATCTCAGCCGGGCCACGCTGGTCGGTGCGTATTTCGGCGGCGCGGACATGACCGGCGCCGTGCTCGACGGGGCCAATCTCTCCGGCGCTGACCTCGCCGGCGCGAAAGGGCTCACCCCGTCGCAGTTGTCAAAAGCCTGCGGTGACAGATCCACACGCTTGCCAGTTGGGTTGTCCGTGCAACACTGTCGCTGACAAACGCAGTTATTAAGACTATTTCAGTTCTCTTTGCTCCACGCGACGTTTATTGGAACAAGCCATGGTGAAAAGACTCTTGATAACACTCGGACTGGTTTCAACGGCGTCAGTGTGGGCTGAAGACGTAAACGCACAAGCTGCGAAAGTGGCCTGGTCGCCGTCTTACGCGTCCGCCTGCAGCGGCTGCGCCCTCTCAGGCAAGGACATGGCAGGCTGGAACCTGACCCGCGCAGATTATTCGGGCGTGCAGATCGTTCGCGCCGACCTGCGCCGGGTCGAGGCCGCAAATGCAATTTTCACCGGCGCAAAAGCTGGTCAGGCCCGCTTTTCCGGTGCCAATCTCACAAACACCGACTTCTCCGGTGCCGATCTTGTCGCAGCGCATTTGGACAGCGTTTCAGCGGCCGGTGCCAATTTCAGCCAGGCCGAGATAGTGCGCGCACATCTCTCGGGCGGAAATTTTGTCGGCGCCGTCTTCAATGGCTGTGATGCAAGCGACATGATGGCCGAAGATTCGGTGTTTTCCAGCGCAAGTCTTGTCGGTTCAAAAATGACCGGCAGCTCCCTTTCTGGCTCTGTCTTCGATGGAGCCGACCTGACGGGCGCGCAGTTCGACGCTGCTGACCTTAGCGATGCGAGCTTTCTCGACGCCCGGCTAGCTGCCACTAGTTTCACAGGCGCAAGGGGGCTGGAAAGCGCGGATTTTTCAGGTGCATGTGTCAACGGCGAAACGCGTTTGCCGATCGCTCTCAAACTGTCGACCTGCGCGCCGATCCAATAAGGTCCGGCCGCTCGACAATATGTGCTGTCAGTTCCAGTCCTTCGGCGGCTTGGGTGAGACGACGCTCGACGGTTTCCGAAACCAGGTCATGATCTTCGCGCCCGATCATCAGTTCCAGCCGGCCATGCGATTGGGTCAGTGAAACGCGGCGCAGCAGGGGCGCGGAACGCCCTGAGATCACCGCGCCCAGCCGCATCACGAGCCCGAGCTGGCGCGCGCGCTGTGAAGCTGCGGGCGACAGCAGAGACTGAAACCGCTGAGGCGCGCGAAACCCGCGATCATAGCGCGCGCCAACCGCGAGCGCGATAAAGGCGCGCTGGGCATGGCTGGCATCAGAGCATGGTGAGCGCAATGTCTGGTCATAAGCCATTTCTGCGCGATGGTCGGGATGAAACCGACCGGCAGAATCAGCCATCAGACAGGCCGCACCAAAAAGCCGCCGGTCATCTGCGGCATCTGCGAAAACCGTTGGCAGGTGTACAAGCGTCGGCATGACAAAATCGAGCAGCGCCTCACCAAACGCCACTTGCGCGCCGTTGAGTTGCGCAAACACAATCGTCCCGTCGGCCAGCGCACCATCATCATGGACATGGGCACCGGTCAGTTCGCGCACCACGCCTTCGCGCAGGCCAGCGGCAGAGATCACGACTTCCCGGATGTTCGCCATCGCCGCCAGCGTGGCAAGAACACTGCCTGAAAGGTGCAACTGCGCTGAGCGACGCCCGGCAATCTTTGCCAGTTTCTGCATGGCAAGCTTGTCCTTGCGCGCATTCAGAATGTCTCGCAGCGTTGCATCAACAGACTCAGCCGTCAGTGTGTAGTGATTCAGCAGTCTGAGCGGATAATTGCGCCGGGCCATATCGACCTTGGCAAAGGCGCGCCAGGCTCCACCCACCGCATATAGGCGCTCTGCCCCGCACGAAACCAGTGCCGAGCCGTGCAGAACCGTCGTGATCGCCTGACGGATTTTCGCCGGTGACGCCTGCTCCAGATCACCCAGCGCCAGCGGGCCAAGCATATGCGTCTCGCCAGCGACAATCTGCTTTTGCCCGATGGGATACAATTCAAGACTTGAGCCGCCAAGATCGCCAACAAGCCCGTCTGGCACATACATGCCGGATGCCACACCTTCTGCCGATAACCGCCCTTCATCCTGTCCGGACAAGATTGTCAGCGGCACACCCGCAGCAATTGCGGCGTCATGCGCAAACTGCGCACCATCGCTGGCCACCCGCACCGCGGCCGTGGCCACCGCCCTGACGTTCTGAACACCGAGGCCTTGCAGAATCGCGCGAAAGCGCCGCAAAGCCGCCAGCGCGGCCAGTTTGCCTTCCGGTGACAGCTGGCCGGAACTGGCCAGTCCTCTGCCAAGCCCGGCCATGACCTTCTCGTTGAAGGTTGGCAGGGCGCAGGCACGCCAGACGGAATAGATCACAAGGCGGACGGAATTCGATCCGATATCGATGACGGCGGCCCGCTGCTGGCGGTCGGCAGGGCTCATGACTGCCCCGGCTCTCTCGTATCAAGGCGTGGCGGCAGGCTGAATTCAAGCGCACTGCCCCGACCGGAAAGCGAGGGATGCTTCAGGAAATAGTCGTGTGCGCTGAAGCCGTCCGTCGTGCCGGCGGGTTTGAGCCGGATATAGCTGCCATCCGGGTTCATCTGCCAGCTTTGCAGGTCGTCATTGAGATTGGCCACCATGATCTGGTTGAGAACCTGGCGATGCACCGATGTGGTCTCCAGCGGCACCAGCGATTCCACCCGGCGCTTCAGGTTGCGCTGCATCCAGTCGGCAGAGGAAATGAAGACCTTCGCCTGACGCGATGGCAGTTCGGCACCATTGGCAAAGCAGACGATCCGCGAATGTTCGAGAAAGCGCCCGACAATCGATTTGACATGAATGGTTTCCGACAGGCCCGGCACCTGCGGGCGCAGGCAGCAGATGCCGCGGATCACCAGATTGATCGGCACACCGGCCTGACTGGCCAGATAAAGCGCGTCGATCACATCTTCATCGACAAGCGAGTTCATCTTCGCCCATATGCCACTGGGTTTTCCGGCACGGGCATGGGCCGCTTCCGCTTCAATCAGCTCAATCAGGTGCAATTGCAGGGTCGAGGGCGACATCGCAATCTTCTCGAAATCGGGTCCCTGAGACGGCGGTTCATGATAGGCAGTGACGAAGTTGAAAAGCTTTCCAGCATCCCGTCCAAGCGCTTCATCGGCAGTAAACAGCGACAGGTCGGTGTAGATCCGCGCCGTTTGCGGGTGATAATTGCCGGTGCCGAAATGGGTATACGTGCGAAGCGCGCCTTCCTCACGGCGCACGACCAATGAGATCTTTGCATGCGTCTTGTATTCGATGAACCCATAAACGACCTGCACGCCGGAGCGCTCCAGGTCCCGGGCAAGCCGCAGATTGGCCTCCTCATCGAACCGCGCCTTGATCTCGACCAGCGCAGTGACATTCTTGCCGGCCTCCGCAGCCTCGATCAGTGCCGCCACGATCGGCGAATTGGAGCTGGTGCGATACAAAGTCTGCTTGATCGCGATGACATCGGGATCAGCGGCGGCCTGACGGATGAACTGCACCACCACATCGAAACTCTCGAACGGATGGTGGACGACAATATCCTTGGCGCGGATTGCCGAGAAACAGTTGCCACCCATCTCCCGGATGCGCTCGGGATAGCGCGGTTCAAAGGCCTCAAAGGTCAGGTCGGGCCGGTCATCGGTGATCAGTTCCGACAATTGCGCAAGGCCGAGTATGCCGTCAGTGAGCACAACATCCTGTGGCTCTGCCTCAATCTCGCGCAGGATGAAATCACGCAAGCCCCGCGGCGCATTCATGTCCAGCTTGATCCGAACGATCCGGCCGCGCCGGCGCCGCTTGAGCAGGATCTCGAATTCGCGGATCAGGTCTTCAGCCTCTTCCTCGATCTCGATATCGCTGTCGCGCACAATCCGGAAAGCGCACTGCCCGCTGACCTCGAAACCAGGATAAAGCACATCGAGAAACAGGCTGATCATGTCTTCCAGCAAAACAAAGCGCTGCTCGCCGCGTTCCTTGCCGGGCAGGCGGATGAAGCGCGGTGAGAAGGCCGGCAAGGGCACCAACCCCGTCATCGTGTCACCGCCGGTTCTGGCTTTCAGACTGTAGGCAACCGCGAAACCCAGATTGGGGATGAATGGGAACGGGTGAGCCGGATCGACAGCCAGCGGCGTGATGATTGGCAGGACGCGCTCCTGAAAGTGTGTTTTCAGCCACGCCTTGTCGGTCGCGCCGAGAGCCTTGGCCGAAAGGACATGGATCTTCTCGTCTGTCAGTTCCCTGCTGAGCGCCTGCCAGCGCTCCTGCTGGGCCTCCATCAGCCGGGCCGCTTCCTCCTCGATCTTCGTGACCTGCTGAAGCGGCGTCAGGCCGTCCTGACCGGGCCGGTTGATGCCCGCGCGCACCTGCTCCCGCAGGCCCGCATAGCGGACCATGTAGAATTCATCGAGATTGCTGGCCGAGATCGAGAGAAAACGCAGCCGTTCCAGCAAGGGGTGCGAGGAATTTGCCGACTCTTCCAACACGCGTTCATTGAATTTCAGCCAGGAAAGCTCCCGGTTGATGAAACGCGACGGCAAATCCAGCAACCGCTGACCGGTCGTCTTCTGGTCAACAGTCGGGCGTGTCTCGTCACTGGCAGCGCGCGCTGTGTCAGTCGGTCGCGATATCTTCGTCGTCATCTTCGAATCCTTCAAGACGCAGCGCTTCTCGCGCAAGCGGGACGGTGAGGTCGCGCCCTGCCCCGGAAACCATACCCACCAGCCGTTTCACACAGGTTTCCAGCGCTGCATAGGTGTGAGGCAACCGCATCACGAGATATTTCGCAACATCCTCGGGCACGCAGTAATAATAGCGATCCAGCGCCTCGCGCAGGCGCAAATGCATCGTTTCATCATCCGGCTCGCCAATCTGCAAGACCGGCATTGAGCGCAGGCGCGAGGACAGGTCCCGCTGGGCAACAGGCCAGGTGGCGGGTGGGCGGTGCGCGGTCAGCAAAAGGCGCCCGCCGCGTGCATTGACACTGGTGATCACAGACAGGAGGCGCGCCTCATCGCCGGGCCTGTCTGCACGATCAAGTGCCAGCCGACCGGCGGCTAACTGGTCAAGCTGCGCCGGGTCGAGCCCGTCGAGCTGTTCGCGCTCAAGCCGCTCGCCGCCGCCCTCATGGGCAAAAGCATCGGCCAGCATTGTCAGCCCGCTTCTGGCCGGGCCAACAAGCGCCATCACCGCAACCGGCCAGGCCTGCGGCTGGCGCAATGTCGCGATGACGGGCGCGTTTGCCGGCGTGACAACAAGGCCGGCAAAGCCGGGAACCGGTTGGCGAAACTCCAGACTGAGTTGCAGCGGCGTCTCGCCGGCCGGCTCACCGGATGTTGTCATCGCTCTCCCGACAGCGCCGACGTGAGCACCCAGCCAGCGATATCGGGGGCCAGTTGCACCCCGCGCTGGCGTAAATCCTGCTCCAGGCGCTGGCGATCTCCGGCATAGGCAAAACTGACAAGCGCGCCATCGCGTGCAATCGCGCGCGTGCGAAAGTCAGAGACGAGTGGCGAGCGCGCCAGCGCACCGCGAAGCGTGCCCCACTCCGTGATCGATGTGTAAAGGACATTCGCCTCGACCAGTGTGCGCGAATTGCCGCGAACAATCGAATTGCGTTTCCAGGTGTCGGCGAGCAGGGCCTCGGCATCACTGACGGCATCGGCGAGCGTCGGCGCACGTCCGGTTGAGCCAAGCGGCTGGCGACCGGCCGGGGTTACAAGCGACAGCGCGACACGGTAATCGCCTTCATTGCCCTGCAATGCGGCCAGAATGGCGCGCTCCGCACCCGCCGCATTGACGGCATCCTGCAGGTCGATCCAGTCGGGAAACGGCGGGAACGCCAGCTGCGTTGCAGTGATATAAGGCGCGAGCGCACCGTCTGCGCACTCTGGCCAGGCGGCCTGCCAGGCGAAATCGCTCGCACCATTGCCTTGCGGCACGACCAGCGCCAGCGGGGCCTGACTGTCGATATAGGGGATGTTTCGCTCATCCAGCCAGGTGCGCACCATACGCGGATTGCCAACCACCGAGAGCACGCCGCGATAGCGCCCTGCGCCCCGCGTTTCTTCCTGAACATCGACCGCCGCGATCATCTGCTCGGCCGCAGCCATGTCGATATAGGCCCCGCCCGCCTGTGCCCGGTCACCCGGCAGGGTGATTTTCTCGATCAGCCGCTGCGCGCCCTTGAGCCGCGCCGAAGCGAGCGCCTTTTGCTGCGCATCGATCACGCTCGGCGAGCGCTCATCGACGGCGATGTCAGTGATTGTGTAAACCGCGCGGGTGTCTGCGCGCGCCGGGCCGGCAAAGGCAAAACACAGAACCAACAGCAGCGACAAAACGGTCCGGATTGCGAGCATGAAGTGTCCTTTCTGATTCTACGTTCCAGTGATAGCAGGCCGCAGCCATCGCCGGAACCCTGGCCAGAGCCGGTTTGCTCACTGGCTTGATCCGGAATCGCGTGATAATTCATCTTCGCCATGACCCCAAATGACAAATCTCCCCTGACTTATCGCGATTCCGGCGTTGATATCGAAGCCGGTGAAGCTCTCGTGCGCGCCATTGGTCCGCAAGCGCGCTCCACAGAGCGACCCGGCGTGATCGGCGGACTTGGTGGCTTCGGGGCGCTGTTTGACGTCAGGGCTGCGGGTTTTGCAGACCCGGTTCTGGTGTCGGGCACCGATGGCGTGGGCACAAAGCTGATGCTCGCCTTCGAGACCGGCCGGCATGACACGGTCGGCATCGACCTTGTTGCGATGTGCGCCAATGACGTGCTCGCACAGGGCGCTGAGCCGCTTTTCTTTCTTGATTATTTTGCAACGGGCCAGCTCGAAACCGGCATTGCGGAGGCGGTGATCGCCGGCATCGCCGAGGGCTGCCGGCAGGCCGGTTGCGCACTGATCGGCGGCGAGACGGCGGAAATGCCGGGCATGTATCCACGCGGTCATTATGATCTGGCCGGTTTTGTTGTCGGTGCTGCCGAGCGCGATGCCCTGCTGCCGCGTCATGATGACATGCGCGCCGGCGACATTCTGGTCGGGCTGGCCAGTTCCGGCCCGCATTCCAATGGCTATTCGCTGATCCGCCACGTGATCGCGCGCGAAGGCCTGAGCTATGACGCGCGCGCGCCGTTCGCGGACACATCGCTGGGCGAAGCCTTGCTGACACCGACACGGCTTTACAGCGCCCCCGTCCTGCCGCTGATCCGAAGCGGTCTGGTCAAGGGGCTTGCGCATATCACCGGCGGCGGGCTAACGGAAAATGTTCCGCGCATGAGCCCCGATCGGCTGAAACCGGCGCTTGATGACACAGCGATCATCATACCGCCTGTGTTTGAATGGCTGCAGGCTGCCGGCGGGGTTGCAGATGAAGAAATGCGCCGGACTTTCAATATGGGCATCGGCATGGTCCTCGCGATCGGTGCCGAGCAGCTTGATGACGCACTTGCGAGCCTGCGCGCTTGTGGCGAAACCCCGCAGCTCATCGGTGAGCTGATTGCGGCATGAGCGCGCGCACGCCATTCGCCATCCTGATTTCCGGGCGTGGGTCGAACATGGCCAGCCTGCTGGAGGCTGCAACAGCGGAAGATTTTCCGGGCCAACCGGTTCTGGTCCTGTCCAACCGTCCCGATGCGGCGGGACTGGCAACGGCAAGGCATGCGGGCATCGCAGCAATCTGCGTCGATCACATGGATTTCCATGGCGACCGCGAAGCGTTCGAACGGCAAATCCACGCCGCGATAGAGGCCAGTGGTGCCCGTTTCATCGCCCTGGCCGGCTTCATGCGCGTGCTGACACCGTGGTTTGTGCGCTGCTGGCAAGGCCGGATGGTCAATATCCACCCGTCACTGTTGCCTAAATATCCCGGTCTGAACACCCATGCCCGCGCGCTCGCAGCCGGAGACAGCGAAGCGGGGTGCTCGGTGCACCATGTCAGCGAAGGCGTTGACGAGGGAGAGTTGATCGCACAGGCGCGCGTTCCGATCCGGCCCGGCGATACGCCGGAAAGCCTCGCCGCACGCGTGCTCGTGGCTGAACATGAACTTTATCCCAGAGCACTGGCGCAGGCCCTGCGCGATTTTGCGAACGCTGACTGCCGGAACGGCTGAGGATCTTCATCGCCCATTCTTCGAGACGGGCGCGGGCGCGCATGAGGTTTGAGTCAGCGGCTGAAAACAGACGAGAGAATCTTCTCCCTCCCCCGACAGCCCCGGACTTGATCCGGGGCCTTTTTGCTTGCGGGCCAGAAACAGGCAGGTCCCGGATCAAGTCCGGGACAGGCAGTTCTCTCATCTGTTCTCGGCAGATGCTAAAACGCGATTTCTGCGCCTTCAAATTCAGGCAGTTGCATCACAATGAGCAGGTCACGCATTTCCTGCCGCGCCGCCACATGGCTCATCGAAAAGGAAATGTTCGATCCCTTTTCGGTCAGGTCGAGCAGTGTCAGACCTGCCGGAAACAATTCGCGATAGATCACACGCTCGGAAAGCCCCGGCGCGAGCCGGAACCCGATACGCCGTGACAGATTGCCGAGCGCTTCGCCGACCTTCTGTTTGTTGCGCGCTTCCAGCGGCGACATACGGTTGCGCATGACCACCCAGTCAATCGGCTGGCGACTTTCCTGCGCTTTTCGCTTGCGGCAGTTCCAGACCATTTCCGAATAGAAACTCGGTCGGATCACTTCGAGGGTTTGCGGATTGACATCACCCAGCAAATCGAAATCGACAAAACTATCATTCAGCGGCGTGATCAGGCTGTCAGCCTGAACGTGTGCGAGACGCGAAAGGAATGTATTTCCGCCAGGCGCATCGACAACAACAAAATCACACGCCGCTTTCAACCGGTTCAGCCCGGAAAGAAACCGTTCGCTCTCCTCGGATTCCGACAGGTCCAGATCACGCGCCTCACTGGCATCGACCCGGACAATCTCCGGCATGGGCAGCTTCGAGCCGGTTGTCTGCGACCAGCGCAACCGGTTTTCAAGATAGCGGGTCAGGGTGCGCTGGCGAACATCGAGATCGATCACACCAATGCGCCGGCCCATTCGCATCAGCGCCACACACAAATGCATGGCGACGGTCGATTTCCCCGCGCCGCCTTTCTCGTTTCCGACAATGATGACGCGCGCGGTCTTCGGCGTGTTGGCGGGGGCACAATCAACTTGTGAGACCGGACTGAAACCTTCAGCTGGCACGGAACACCCCCACTATGTGCCGGAAACCGTCCGGCACGGTCTCGTTAAGCGACCGATCAGGCCGCTTGCATCGGTTCAACGCGAATGCCTTCAAGCGCATTCCAGCCGACAGGAGCGAAATCATTCTCGAAAAGGAAAGCCGCCTCGCCGGCATTGGCCGACCGGACAAACGGCACCAGCTGAGGCTCACCCTCGAACAGCAGATCCTCGCTCCATAGCGGAGCGACCGCGAAGCCCTGCTCGAACGCAACCGAGTACTCGGCCACAATCGGAGCCGTGCTGGAAATCTCGCTGAGCAACCGGCGCAGGCAAGACAGCGATTCCGACACACGGTTCAACTCACCTGACAGCGCCGCGACTTGCGGACTGATTGGCAATTCCGGGCCATCGAACAGCCAGCCGTCGCGTTCGACATCCGGGAGACGCTCGTCGATATCACGACGACGCGGCTCCGGATTCTCCGGGCAAACACGTTCAGCAGTCATAAACCGTATGGCTGACGAGACGGCGAGGCGCTTAAGAGCGTGAACAATGCGATAGGTCATGATTGAAACCTCCCCATTTCAGGTTAACAGACGGTTTACACTAACGCATTCTACGGAAATTCCAATGCCTGATTATCCCCTGACGGTTGTGCGCTCACGGACGGAGCTGAGCGACGCGATCAGCAGTATTCGCAACAGCGGCTCTCGAATCGGACTTGTTCCGACCATGGGCGCATTACATAATGGTCACATCACCCTGATCGGTGAATCCCGCCGCCGGAGCGATCACACGGTCGCCAGCATCTATGTCAATCCGGCCCAGTTTGCGCCGGGTGAGGATTTCGATGCCTATCCAAGAACACTTGAGGCCGATCTCGCCGCGCTCGCCGAGGCCGGATGCCACCTCGTCTATCTGCCGCGCGAAGAGGACATTTATCCGCAGGGCTCGCGCACGCATGTCCGTGTCGAAGGGCTGTCAGACCGGCTTGACGGCCAGTTCCGGCCGCACTTTTTTTACGGTGTCACCACGGTCGTTGCCCGCCTGTTCGCGCAGGTGCGCCCCGATCTCGCGGTGTTTGGCGAAAAGGACTTCCAGCAATTGCAGATCATCCGCCAGATGGTGCGCGATATCGGCTTTCCGATCGAGATTATCGGCGCGCCGACCGTGCGCGACGCTGACGGCCTCGCCCAGTCATCGCGCAATGCCTATCTTGATGCCCGCCAGAGACGCGATGCCGGGGCGATGTTCGCCGCCCTTCATCGCGCCCGGATGCGCCTGAAAGCCGGGGCCATGCTGAGCGAAAGTCTGGAGGAGGCATCTGCAAGCCTGCGTGCCGCAGGCTTTGGCCCGATTGATTATGTCGAAGCGGTCGCCGCTGACACGCTTGAGCCCTTGCCGCAGGACCGGGCCGACTGGCCCGGTGAAGTCCGCCTGCTGGCCGCCGCTTGGTTGGGCAAGACCCGCCTGATCGACAATCTCGCCCTGTAGCGGTTCCGACATCGGCGGAAATTCCACAGGCGAGCGAGGTTAACAGGCTGCTGAAGTGAACTGGCGCGGCGGCCCGACTACCAGACCATGGCTTCGCGCAGCGCCTGGCCAAGCCCGGCAGGCAGTTGCGCCTCGGCACCGGGCGTCAGATCGACCGGGGCATCCTCGGGCTTGAGATAGCGCCAGCCCTGAAATGGCTTTTTCGCCAGCGGCTGAGTGAGCACCAGCTCCGGGTCGAACACAAGTTCACAGGCCGACCGCCCGCCGCGATCGGTAAATGCGCGCACATCGGTGATTTTCTGGCGCACCTGGATCACCCGGCGGATGACCCAGTAGATCGACCCGCCATCCAGCAGTTCGCCCGCCCGCTTCGGCATCATTCGCGTGTGATGGACAGGCGCAGGCAGGCTTTGCATCAGCCGGGCCTGCCAGGCCTGAAGGTCGGCAATCTCGTCGGCACCGACGCAGAGTTTCACGAGATGAACTGTCATGTTCATCAGGATATTGCAGATCGCGCCGCGGTCAAACCGATGGGGGCGAACCCAACGCATCTTCGCCATCAACCGCATCGAAAAAGGGCGGCCTCACACAGAGGCCGCCCATCTTCATGTTCTGCCGTCTGAAAGGCTGTCAGCCCTACCAGAGCTTCGAGATCGACACGCCATAGGTTGCCGGCTCGGTCAGGAAGATGTTGGTGAACAGGCCGGAACTGTCATCGGTAAGATATGATCCGGTGATCACTTCCTCATCGGTGACGTTCTTGCCGAAGAATTCGATCTCGATATCGTGCTCTGTATTGTAGAAATTGATCGCGAGATTGACATTGTCCCAGCTGTCGAGACGGTCACGCGCTGTGTTCCAGACCCGGCTTTCGCTGTCGGCCTGATAGTAATAGTCGCCGCGCAGGCGCATGTCCCAGGCGCTTCCGCCAACAGCCTCGAAAGTGTATTCGGCCCCGAAATTGAAGGTCGCTTCCGGCGCATTCGGGATTGAATTGCCCGACAGGTCTTTCGCGTCGCCCTCGATCGGCTCAAAGGCCGTCGCCGTAAGCACGGCACCTGCGCCAGACGGATCAGCGGTCGCTGACTGATACTGCACAGTGACGCCATCAAGGCCGAACACCGCCTCCTGGCCGACAAAAGCGCCCGCGCACAATCCCCGGGTATCGCCAGGCTGGAGAAGCCCGCCCTGAATAGCGGCAAGAACTGTCGCATAGCCCTGCGCGGAGACCACACAATTGGCGAAGGTCGCTGCATTCTTCAGAACAACGAGATCATCACGGCCGTTGGTCCGGTCGAGCACGTCAATCGCAAATGTCTCCTGAATTTCCGTGTCAAGCAGGCCGAGATTGGCATTCAGCACCAGTGTCGAGGCCGGGTTCCAAATGGTCTCGATTTCCAGTCCCTGCAATTCGGCATCGATATTGAAGTTCGCTGAGGTGCGGTTGATGATCTGGGTAATCTGGTAACCCTGATAATCATAATAGAATGCGGTGCCGTTCACCTGCAGCCCGCCACCATTGAACGTGTTCTTGGTGCCGACCTCGAACGCGTCAATGAATTCGGGATCGAAGAATTGCGGGAAGAAATTCGCCCCGGCTGGCTGTGGCGGGTTGATTCCACCGCCTTTGTAGCCGCGCGAATAGGAACCGAACAGCAGCGTGTCTTCTGTGAATGACAGGTCTGGCGACCAGTCGAGCACAGCGCGGCCGGTGACTTCCTCAAAACCGATATTGAAAGTGCCGTCGCCCGCTTCATCGTTCGGGTTGCCGGGAATGACCGCCGGCTGCAGAGGGCCACCCGCCTGCAGCGCGCCTTCCGGCGTGAACAGGACAGTCGGTGTGTTCTGCTGGGACTTCTTGTCATCAGTATATCGCAAACCGATGGTCAGCGTGAGATCGTCGGTCAGGTCGAAATAGCCCTCGCCGAAGACCGCGAAACTCTCCAGCTCGAAGGGCGAAAGTGAGCGGAAATAATTGCCGCCATCGCCGCCGAGGGACGTATTGAACAGTGACGGCTGCGTACCCGCTGTATCAATCGGCACCTGCCCGCCAAAGAATGCACCACCCGCAGCATTGTTCAACTGTGTCAGTGCCGTCAGGGAGTTGGAGAAGACGTAATAACCATCGGTGTTCACCGCAGGATCAATCGCTTCCAGATCCATATAGATCGCGCCAAGATTGAAGTTGAAGCGACCGTCGAAATCAGATTGAAGACGCAGTTCGTGGGTGTAGGTCTCGCTTTGACCGCCGGACAGGTCAAAGGTGCGGAACAGGTTTGAATCGCCCAGTTGCGGATCACTGACCACTCCGCCGGGAAACAGCAGTGAATAGAGCGCTGGTACAGCGGCAAACGGGCCTGCCGTCTCATTGAAGGCGATCGTCGGCGCGACCTTGTTATAGTCCTCGATGGAGAGAACTTCACTGTCATTATAGCTGCCGAGATAGGTGACCGTCAGATTTTCGGTGAGGTCAAACTCGCCTTGCCAGGTGATCAATGTCTGCTCGGCGCTGTATTGCGGATCGAAAGCAGATTCGATTGTCCGAAGGTCGGGGATCACCGGGTCGGTGAAGGCGTCGCCATTCAACAGGCCCGCTGTGATCGCGAGGCCACCGCCGAGGGTAGCTGCCGAGTTGACGCGGTCACGGCTCTCATCGAGCGGCGCATCCTGACAACCAATAGACGTGCCCAACTGGTCGAAAGCGCCGATCGCAATGCCCTGAAAGCTGGTCTTGAACGGATCCTTCGTACACAGCTGCTTGCCTGAACGGATGCGGTCGTCATCCTCCTCGAAATGCTCGACCATCAGCAGGGTGCGCAGGCGGTCTGTCGGCTCCCATGCGAATGATGCGCGCAGAGAATACAACTCACGCCCGTCAATATCATTGCCTGTGACCAAATTGTCGGCGAAACCATCGCGCTCGAGATACGAGCCTGCAAGGCGGATGGCCGCAGTGTCGCCAAGCGGCAGGTTGATATGACCCTTTCCCTTGATCGTACTGTAATTGCCATAGGTCAGCGAAGCCTTGGCCGAAAACTCTTCGAGGACCGGCTTGGCTGTGATGATATTGATCACGCCACCAGTTGCGTTACGTCCATACAGAGTGCCTTGCGGGCCACGCAGAACCTCGACGCGCTCGACATCATAGAATTCCGCCTCGAAAAGCCGGTTCGCGTTGAGCGGAACGTCATTCTGGTGAACACCGACACCGGCATCACCCGATTGGGCGATAACATCGGCGCCGATGCCGCGAATCTTGAAATTGAAGCCGGTGAAATTGCCCTTGGTGAAGGCAACGTTCGGGATGGTTTTCACTAGATCCGGGCCGCCGGCAAGCTTCAGTTTCTCAAGTGATTCCTCGTCGAACGCCGAAACGGCGATCGGGACATCGAGAATGCTCTGTTCCTGCTTTTGCGTAGTGACCAGCACCGTACCGAGTTTCTTTGCGCTGTCGCCTTCCTGCGCATGGGCCGCGGTGCCGACACCTCCTGTCAGGGCCATCGCCGATGCGCCCAGCAAAAGGGCAAATCTAGAGTCCAGGGACGTTTTCATGGGCTAACTCCTCCCGTGCCGTGAACTTTGGGAATCCCTTCCCAAGCCTCGGCGGTTGCGTTTCCTCAATGAGCCTTCATTTCTTTGTGAAGTGCGTCACAAATCAGTGATCTCTGCGTGAGGATATTTGTCAATACGGTTACGCGAGTAGAGCCCGCTCTCATTACACCTGTGTCATTTTTGCTACAGTCGGACGACGGTCAGGGCAGAAGGCAAAAAAAGGGCGGCCTCACGAAGAGAGGCCGCCCTTTGATTTCCGCTAAATTCCCGGACGGACCGGGCGGTTCTGACCCGTGTTCAGAACTGGGTGCGCAATGTCACACCATAGGTGCGCGGCTCCTGGATGAATGCGCCACGAGAGACCGACGCTGACGCATCATTGCCGAAAACCGGCAGCAGGAAACTGCCGCCACGCAGCGGAATGTTGAAGACATTGTTGGTGGTCTGCTCATCGGTGAGGTTGACCACCCAGCCTTCCAGCATCCAGCGGCCATCCTGGCTACCGACACCCAGACGCAGATTGATCTTGGCTGTGTCGTCCTGAATGCCGAACGGCACCTCGATATCGGTTCCAACAAAGGTCGGCTGGGTCGAGACGCGCTTTGAGTCTTCATAACGAACCGAGCCAGTCAGGAAACCTTTCAGCGCGGTATTGGGAATATCCCGCTCATAGGTGGCTCCCCAGATGCCGACAAAATCCGGCGCATTGGTAAGGTCTGACCCGCAAAGATTACGGACTTGCGCGGGGGCATCATCGGGCGCGCAGTCACCGGGGTAGCGCGCATCGGTATAGGTCAGCGCCATATTTGCCGTGATATATTCCCCCAGCACCGCCTCGGTTTCCAGTTCCACACCGGTCGAGAGCGCTTCATCGACATTGAAGGTCACAAACTGCACACCGGTAAATTCCAGCACCTGGAAATCCTCGATATCCTGATGGAACACCGCAAGGTTTGCCCGCAGCCGACCGTCCAGCAATTCCGACTTGATGCCCAGCTCGTAGGCATCGATCGTCTCTGATGCGAATTGCGGTGTCAGATCGCCGATCGCTGCGGTGGCATCGAGATTGAACCCGCCCGCCTTGAAGCCGTGCGAGGCACTGACATAGCCACGAATCGTGTCGGTAAACTCATAACCGCCTTTCACCGTCCAGATCAGCTCCTCGTCTTCGAAGTCTTCGTCAAACGTGTTGGGCAGGAAAGTTTCCGTTCCCGGCACATCGGCCTGAACGGCAAATGGGAAACAGGTCAGGCCGATCGCGAGCGGGAACAGCCCGGCAAGGCCCTGCAGTGCTGCTGGCGGGTTGGCTGCGTTGCCCGCCACGGTGAGGCAGGCATTCGAGCTGGCCAGCGGCTGTTCGAACTTGCCGTCCTTGCTCTCGTCGACATAGCGCAGGCCAATCGTGATGTCGGCGCGGTCGGTGACTGCGAAAGTGTTGTGGGTGAAAAAGGAAAACGATTCCTGGCTCTGGGTGAACTCATTGACAGCAAAGCTGCCATTGGCATCGACCTGCGCAACCGGCGCACCGGTAACCGGGTCAAACTGGGTTGCAAACAGAAGCGCAGGGTTCGGGCCGGCCGCCGAGCCGATCAGCGGAATGAAATTGGCGCTGATCGCACGCTGAAAGTCCGATCCGAGTGACAGGATCTGCCGCTCGAAAATATCCTCTTCGGAATAATAAAAGCCAACCAGCCAGTCGAGACGGTCTTCGAACATCTTGCCCTGCGCACGCAGCTCATGGGTCATCGTCTCGATATCGTCAAAGGTTGCACCTGCCGAGGGCGTGCCAGGCGTGGCCGTCGTGCCACCGGTCGAAAACACGTCGAGGCCGACAAAATCGCTTTCCTGAACCGACACGGCCTTAAAGTCGCGATACGAGCCGATATAGGTCAGCTTGGCCGGGCCGACATTCCAGTTGGCCTCGCCGGAAATGCCCCATTGCTCGGACGGGTTCTCGAACTGCTCGCCGTTTGAAACGCGATCATCGAAGGCTTCGACGCCAGTGCGCGGTGCCCCGCCATCAGCAGGCAGCCCGTTGAATGCAAACGCGCCGCCCTCGATCACTTCGGGCATACCCGTGACTGCGTTGATGGTCGTGAACGTCTCGGCGAAGGCCCCTTCATTGATTAGAACTGCGTCACAGCACTGGCCTTCGGTTTCGGCATAATCGCCGATCAGTCGGAGGCTGAAATCACTGGTCGGTTCATACTGCAATTGCGAGCGGATCACGAAGCGCTCGCGCGTGCCGCTTTCGGCATCATCCTGCGTGCTCTTGAGAATGCCGTCGCGCTCGCGATAGGCACCGGACACCCGCAGCGCCAGTTGGTCTTCGATCAACGGAACACTGAAGCCGGCCTGCGTAGTGATCGCGTCGAAATTGCCATAGGTTACATCAAGGAACGCTTCGCGCTCCTGCAGGTTGGGTTTTTTGGTCTTGATGTTGAGCGCGCCCGCCGTGGTGTTGCGCCCGAACAGCGTGCCTTGCGGCCCGCGCAGGACTTCAAGCTGCTCCAGATCAAGCAGGTCGCCAAGCGCAATACCGGGCCGCGACAGGAACACACCGTCGAGAAAAACGCCGACCGCGCTTTCCAGACCGATATTGTTGCCGGTCGTGCCGACGCCGCGAATGCGCAGCACCGCGCCCTGCGATTCGGTCTGGGACGTGTTGAGATTGAAGCTCGCCGAAAGTGTTTCCAGCGATTGCAGGTCCTGAACGCCGGCACGCTCAAGCGTTTCAGGTGCAAGCGCGGTCACGGCAATCGGAACGTCCTGCACACCCTGCTCGCGCCGGGTCGAGGTCACAGTAACGCGATCAAGCCGGCGAGTGCCGCGTTCGGCCTGGCCGCTGGTCGTTGTCGCGACCGGCTCTTCCTGCGCGGCGGCAAACGTGGTGGGC
>CAYUEM010000034.1:2830-18180 GCA_964442925.1 uncultured Hyphomonadaceae bacterium | reverse complement strand
CGCTCCTGCTCGAAGGCAAGCGCCGCGGTGCCAAATGGGGCGTTGTGACCATGTGCATCGGCGGCGGTCAGGGCGCAGCCGGCCTGTTCGAAATTTATTCCTGAGGTTCCGCCCGGATTCGATCCGGCAGCAGACTGATAGAAATGATCGGCAAGGTCCCGGGCATGAACCGGGACCTTCTCTTCGCACCCGCGAGCTTCATCCTGATGATCGCGCCCCTGGGGCGTGTCAGCCCGGCCCTCACCGTGTATCCATGGCGTCTTTTTATCAGGCTGCTGAAAAACCCGCCTTCAGGTTTTCCTCGTCCTTCGAGGCTCGCTTCGCTCGCACCTCAGGATGAGGAAAACCACTGAGATTCCTCATCCTGAGGAGCGGCCCATTCGGGCCGCGTCTCGAAGGATGTGCCGCGTGACCTGGTTTTTCAGCAGCCTGTTAAAACGTCTCGCTACATCCGTTCGGGCACGAGAATGCCGAGCAGGTCGAGGCCGCATTCGAGTTGGCGCAGCACCGCCTCGCACAGGCCCAGCCTTGAGGCGCGGGTGCCGGCGTCCCTTTCCGCCGCGATCGGGTGGGCACCATAGAAGGCCGAAAAGGCCTGCGCCAGTGCATAGACATGCTCGCAAAGGATATGCGGCATCCGCTTTTCGCGCGCGCTCAGCAGTGCCGGGCCAAACCCGTCCAGCGCCAGTATCAGAGCGCGCTCGGCATTGCTTTCGACCCTGATCGCACCTGAAGCGTGGCCTTCCTCTTCAGCGCGGCGCAACAGCGATTTGATCCGCACGGCTGCATAAAGCAGATACGGGCCGGTCTTGCCCTCGAAACTGGTGAAACGGTCGAGATCGAAGACATAGTTGGTCGTGCGCGTGTTCTGGAGGTCGGCAAAGCGCAGCGCGGCAAGCGCCACCGCTTCAGCAACGCCGCGGCGCTCATCATCACTCATGTCTTCGGGCAGCTTGCCAGCCGCTTCGATCTTGCGTCCTGCCTCATCGAGCGCCATTGCATTGAGGTCCGCGAGCCGCAAAACGCCGCCTTCGCGGGTCTTGAACGGCTTGCCATCGGGTCCGTTGACGGTGCCAAAACCGATATGTTCCAGCCTGTCGGCGGCAAACAGACCCGCCATGTCAGCGGCGCGGAACACCTGCTCGAAATGCAGGGCCTGACGCTGATCCACGACATACAGGATCCGCTCGGGCGGGTTATCCATCCGCGTGCGGTCAAGGATGGTGGCAAGATCGGTGGTGTGATAGCCGGTGCCGCCGCGCGAATTGACCAGCATGATCGGCGGCATCGCGTTTTTCAGCTTGGTAGCGCCGTCCTTGCCTTCAACCGGGACATTCTCTCCCGCGCGCGCGACATCGACGATCACCGCGCCGTCATGTTCGCGCGCAAGCCCCTTTGTCTTGAAGTCAGCCACCAGTTCACCGATCAGGTGATCGACATCGCTTTCGCCCTTCCAGAGGTCAAAAGAGACATTCAGGAACGCATAATCCTGTTTCAGTGCGGCGACCGACACATCAATGAAATGGCGCAGCAGCGCGCGGTATCCGGGCCGGCCGGCCTGCAGCTCGGCGACCGCTTGCTGACTGCGCAAATTGCGCGCCTCATCGGCCTTGGCGCTTGCGCTGGCCTGCGGATACAGCCGGGCAAGATCATCGATTGTCACCGGCGGCTGATCGGGCCAGGGGCCGGCATAATCGGGGTCGAAATAGATCAGGCCGGGCTGTTCATCCATCAGTTCGGTGACGAGATGACCCATTTGCAGCCCCCAGTCGCCGAGATGCGTGTCGGAGATGGTGTCATCGCCAAGGAAGTTCAGCAAACGCTGCAATGTGTCGCCGATCACCGCCGAGCGCAGATGCCCGACATGCATCGGCTTGGCGACATTCGGACCGCCAAAATCGAGCAGGACACGCTCTGTGTGTTCGGCCCGCCTTGCCCCGGCCATGTCCGAGCTGCGCACTTCTTCAGCGCGTTGTGCCAGCAATTCGTCATCGACCCGAATATTGATAAAGCCCGGCCCGGCCATCTCGCAGCTGGCCACACCCGGCTGTCCGGCGATCTGTGTCACCAGTTCACCGGCGAGTTCGCGGGGATTGCGCCCGGCCTGCTTTGCTGCACCCATTGCGCCATTGCACTGGAAATCTGCCAGTTCCGACCGCTCACTGCGGCGCACGCTGCCCCATTTGCGCTCAAGTCCAAGTGACTGGAATGCATCAGCGCAGGCCAGCGTCAGCCGCGCGGCGAGATCGGTCATTGTCGTCAGGCTCCCGGTGTTTTACTGGCGCGCATCCAGCCGGAAACGTTTGCCGGCTCGGTTGAAAGCGAGCTGTTCCTCGGTCAGGACAAAGCCGACCAGTATCTCGAAATTGACGCCGGAAATCGTCTCGTCGGCGCGCGGAATTTCGACACTGACGCGCTCGTGGACAGCTGCCACAGGTACCTTGCCGAATTCGACATCGACCGAATAGGACTGTCGCGCCAGCACGGTTCCGCCGCGGCGAATAACCGAGACGAAATAGTCATATCGGTGGCTGTCACCGCTGGCCGCTTCGCCCTTGCCAAGTGCGAAATCAATGTCGATATCAGCCGTGATCGGGTCGGTGCCGACATATCTACAGAACAGTTTGACGCCGGTGATTTCTCCGGTCCATGCAATGTCGGAATAGGTTTCGCTGCCGTCAAATGCGATCATTCGGGCGGCTTCATAAATCGAGCCGGCGGGCGGGCAGGGCCCGACATTCTGCCGGGTGTCAAGCGCATCGCCGACGCCGCTGGAACAAGACGCCAGTGCGATGGCCGCAGAAAGGCCAATAAGTGATCTGATCAGCAGCGGCATGAGCGGTTTCCCTCGTCCTTTCCGACGGCGAACCGGAAATCGTCCCAGGTTGCCGCATATGCATGTTCCGGCAATCTCTTATATGCCAACATGACCAGTGCAAAGACCTACCCGGCAGGAAGGACGACAGATGACACAGCTGAAAGCGCCGTTGAGGATCCTTCTGGCGGCCCCGCGCGGCTTCTGCGCCGGTGTGGACCGGGCAATCCAGATCGTCGAGGAAGCGCTCGGCAAATGGGGCGCGCCGGTCTATGTCCGTCACGAAATCGTGCACAATGCGCATGTCGTCGAGCATCTGGAACGGCTTGGCGCGGTGTTCGTCGAGGAACTTGATGAATGCCCGACCGACCGGCCTGTGATCTTCTCGGCCCATGGTGTGCCCAGATCGGTCCCGGCAGAGGCGGCTGCGCGCGAGATGATCTATGTCGATGCGACCTGCCCGCTGGTGTCGAAAGTGCATGTTGAGGCTGAACGCCACCATGGCGAAGGGCGCGAAATCCTGCTGATCGGACATGCCGGCCACCCGGAAGTGGTCGGCACGATGGGCCAGTTGCCGGGCGGGGCGATGTCGCTGATCGAGACCGAGGAGGATGCGCGCCGGTTCCAGCCGCGCGATCCGGCAAATCTCGCTTTCGTGACCCAGACCACGCTTTCGGTCGATGACACCGCCAGCATAGTTGCTGTGCTGCGCGAGCGTTTCCCCGCGATTGCCGCACCATATAAGGAAGACATCTGCTATGCCACGACAAACCGGCAGGAAGCGGTCAAGGCGATTGCACGCGAGGCTGACCTGTTCCTGGTGATCGGTGCACAGACCTCATCAAACTCCAAACGGCTGGTCGAAGTGGCTGAGCGCTCGGGCGCACGCGCAGCCCATCTTGTGGCCAGCGCGGAAGATGTGGACTGGCGCTGGTTCGAAGCGACCGGAACGCTCGGTCTGACAGCGGGGGCGAGCGCACCGGAAGACCTTGTTCAGGCGCTGATCGATGCCTGCTCGGCGCGTTTCGACGTGCATGTCGAAGAGGTCCACACCTCGCGCGAAAATGTCGTGTTCAAACTGCCGCGGATCCTGACGGACTGAGGGCCAATGACTCAGACCTATTCCGCAGCGACACTTTCCGGCGTTTCAGGCGCGACCTGTCTGGCGTCGCCCGACGGGTTTGAGAACACCATGGTGCCATCATCAATTGGCGCGGCGCGGAACATCTTCTTTTCCAGCGCATAGTCCTGCGGATTGATCCATGGCGCACGGTCACCCTGTCTCGGCATCAGGTGCATGGCGCGCTTCATATAGCCGGCGGGAAAGTCCTCGATCCACCGGCGCGCGGGCATCTCGCGGTCTTCTGGGCGCAGGCGTGGGGTTGCCTGTCGCATTCCGGCCGCGTCCATATGATTGATCAGCCGGCAGGTATATTCGGCAATGATATCGGCGCGCAGCGTCCAGGATGCATTGATATAGCCGAAAGTGGAAATCAGGTTGGGCACATCGGAATAGCCCATTCCCATATAAGTCCAGGTCTGCGAGAAATCGACCGGTTCGCCATCGACATCGATTTCGGCCTCGCCAAGCATGACAAGGTTCAGGCCCGTCGCGGTAATGATGATGTCGGCATCAATGTGCTCGCCCGATTTCAGTTGCACGCCGCCCGCATCGAAACGCTCGATCTGGTCCGTGATCACTGAGGCGCGCCCGTCATTGATCGCCTGATAGAGATCGCCGTCCGGGATCAGGCACAACCGCTGGTCCCACGGATTGTAAGGCGGGGTGAAATGCTTCTCGACCGTCTCGGCACCCAGATGCTCGCGGCTCATGTCGAGCAGTTTTTCCTTGACCTTGTCCGGCTGGGTGCGTGCGCGCTTGTAGAAGAAATTCTGGAACGCCACATTCTTCGCGCGGGTCAGGTCATAGGCCCATTTGTCCGGCAGGACGGCCCGCATCGCATTGGCCACGCCATCCTTTGCCGGGCGCGAGACGACATAGGTCGGCGTGCGCTGCACCATTGTGACGTGCTCGGCTGTGTCCGCCATGGCTGGGACAAGCGTCATCGCGGTCGCGCCCGAGCCGATCACCACGACCTTCTTTCCGGCATAATCAAGGTCTTGCGGCCAGAATTGCGGATGCACGATCTCACCGGCGAAGTCTTCCTGACCTTCGAAATGCGGTGCATGACCTTCGCGATAGCTGTAATAGCCCGCACACATCAAAAGCATGTTGCAGGTCAGTTCAACCGTTTCGCCGGTGTCGGAGCGTTCGGCTGTTACCGTCCAGGCTGCATCCGCGCTCGACCAGTGCGCTTTGGTCACCGTATGATTGAAGCGGATATTCTGGTCGATCCCGCCCTCGGTGGCGGTTTCGCAGACATAGTCACGGATCGAGGGCCCGTCCGCGATGGCCTTGGCCTGTGTCCAGGGTTTGAAACTGTAGCCCAGCGTGTGCATGTCGCTGTCAGAGCGAATGCCGGGATAGCGGAACAGATCCCATGTCCCGCCAATTGCGCCGCGCCGCTCCAGTATTGCATAGGTCTTGCCTGGGCATTTCTCCTGCAGGTGCCAGGCCGCGCCGATGCCGGACAGGCCGGCTCCGACAATCAGCACGTCAATATCTGTCTCGCTCATGGCTCGCTCCCGTGGCTCTTTGGACGTTTACGTAAGCGTTAGCACGTTCCGGCCAGTGATTCACCCGCAAGCTGCCGACCCGGCAAAAGAAATCATTGGCGTGTTCATCAAACTTGTCATAGCTTTTGCGTGAAGACCCCGCAGAAACTGAGTGTGAGTTGGTCGCGGTGAGGTAGGGGATGAACTGGATACTGGCATTGGTCGCGTTTGCCGGCCTGATGACGATCCTCTCAACTGTGGTTACGATCACGGTCGAGGCGGTCCATAAGGCGTTCTCGATGCGCAAGACCGGTCTGCAGGAGATGCTGCGGGCCCTGCACGACAATGTGATCGAGGAACTGGAATCCGGCGGGCGGCCCAATCGAAACATTCTCAAGAACAATGGCGGCTCGAAAAAGGCCGCCGCATTTGCCAATATCATGACCAGAAGCCCGAGTTTTGGCGGCGGTCGGCGCTGGTGGTGGCCGTCAAACTGGCATATCAACCTGTTTCAGCGCGGGTTCGAGCGCCTGACCCGGCGACAGTTTGCCGAACAGCTGGCACATACCGAATTTGGCGAGAAGCTGGCGCATCGTGACCGCGCCGCGATCCGCCGCGTGCTGGCGCACACCTCTTACGAATTTGACCGTTATGGCGTGGCCCAGAGCCAGTTTTTCCGCCGCCGTGCCAAGGTGATTTCCGGATTTATCGCCTTCTCATTCGTGGCACTTGGCAATGTCAATGCGATCGATATCTACACCCATCTGGCGACCGATGAAGTCGCGCTCGGCCGCACGCTCCGCCTTGTCGACAACAATTATCTCGCCGAGGTCAGCGAGCGAACCGAACTGGCCGCCAGCAATGGCGATGCGCTGGAAGCACGCGCCGCCATTGCCACCGCCATCCGGGATATCGAAGGCGGAACCGGCCTGCCGATCGGTCGCAACTATTTTCCCTACTGCGCCCAGCCGGGCCTCGATCCCGACCAGTGCCTGCGCGACGATTATTCCGGCTACACGCTCGCATTCACGCAATGGGATGTGCCCGAACCGATTGGCCGGCTGTGGCATGCCAAGACCGATGCGATTGTCTGGGTGCTGTCGCTGATCGCCACTGCGGGTCTCCTCGGCCTTGGTGCGCCGTTCTGGTTTGACCTGTTTTCGCGCACAGCAGCGATGACCGGTGGCGCGATGGCCAGGCGCGCCCAGATCCAGGCGACCCCGACGGATCGCGCGCGGGTTGCCGTGAAAAACGGCGTGCGCGGCAGTGAGGAACCGGAGATCGAGGAAATGACCGACGCCTTCCTCGTTTCTGCCGGACAGGTTGACGTGCCCTGTCCGGTTTCCCTGCCGATCGGGGCACGGCTCGGTCCGGCCAGCCGCGAGGCGACCGGGCTTGGCGATCTTGTCCACACTGCGCGTGTCGATGGCGCTTCGCCTGCCGCGCCAGCGCCGCCGGCGGGAATTCGCAAGGTGCATGGCGACTGGTCGGGGAGGCGCGGATGAGTCTGCTTTCGCCCCTGACATTTGCTTCCGTGCTGAGCGGACTGATCCGTCTTGGTCATGAAGGGCGCACCGCTTATGCGCGCTCGATCGCCAACAATGATGACCTCAGACTGCTGGCACCGCGCCCGGATATTTTCCGCGATGACCTGCCCGCGTCGGAAGTGGAACGGCTGATTGCGCGCTTTGCTGCTGACCTTGCGTTCAGTGACGGCCTGACTCGGCCCGGCGGCATCTTTTTCGGTGTCCTTGCCGGTGATGCCAGCCTCGCGCAGCCGCTGGGACCGCAGCAGAATTTCGAGGACTGTCTCGACCGCCGAAACGGCCGCGTCGGTTGGCCGATGGTCTGCGCGGGCGCTGAAGAGCGTTTCGAGGACATGATTGCCTGGGCATTTGCGCAAGGGGATGCGGCCCGCATGTCGCGCGCAAAAAACGGGCTGATCGTCTACAGTCACAAGGACTGGCTGGCGGAAAACCCGCAGACCCCCTGGGGCGATTTTGCCGCGCATGTTTTTGATGTCAGCCTCGATATCGTTGCCACACAGCCTGAACTGGTTGGTCTGTCGGGCCGTTCGCGCGCCTTGTTTGCCGCGCTCTCGCCCAATCTGGCGCGCAGTTTCGAGGCTGGCGGAGTGGGTGGACCTGCCGCACAGCTTGCGCGCGCCTTCACGGATGCCGCACTCGCGACAATGGTCGAGCGGCCCGACCTGATCAGCGATGAATTGCGCTGGCAGCCGCTGATCCGCGGCGTTCTGGAACCGCTGCAGCAGGAAGTCACTGAAAGCGGGCTGCCGGCTGTTTTCGCGGAGGGGCGGCTGCGCCAGATGATCCGCGGGCCAATGGCACATGCCGCGCTGGCGGCGATCTCCAACGATGCCGACGCTTTCCTGAAAGGCAGCGCGAAGGGTGAAAAGGCACTCGGCGCAGTGATCCGTGCCACGCTTGGCCAGGTTGCCTCGGCCGATCCGGCGAGTTTCGACATTCGCGAAGCTTTTGGTGAGGCCGGTGCGCTGCAGGTGATGCGCTCCGCGCTCAGTGTCGCACGTGACCGGCCCGAACTGTTCATTGCCGGAACCGATGACGATGAGAAGGAACATGCGCGCCGCCTGTTGCAGGGCTTCGCCTCAACCCTGATTGATGCCCCGCGCCCGTTCGGCAAACAGGACGGGCTGATCGCAGATATCGCAGTGATGGCGCTTGATGTGGTCGGCGATTATACGCAGGCCCGCCTGGGTGTCAGCGCAGCCGGGCAGGGCCGCCGGCAGGTCGGCGCGGAAATGGCCTCGCATCTTGTCCGCGACCTGATTGACGGAATGAAGCGCGCACTGGACGAACCGACCGAGGCGAGCGGCCAGCGTCCGCAGGCGGATTTCCTCGCCAGCCTGTTTTCGCGCGGGCAGGCGGTGGACCTGTTGAAGATCATGGCCGAACATGTCGCGCGCTCACCCGATCTTGTGGTGTCGCAGAGCACCAATCCACAGGTGCGCGCGATGGCCGAATCGGTCGCGCGGGCAATCGCCGAGGATGAAACCGGGCTTCTGACCGGTGAGCACTGGCGCAATATCTTTGCCGTGGCATTCGAGACGGCGCTGCGCAATCCGGGGGCCCTGTTCTCGCTGGCACCCGGCGAGGGTGCGGGCGACAATATCGCCTTCGCGCTGATCAGCCGGCTGCTGGCCAGTGCCCGCGACGCGATGCGTTCGCCGTCCGGGACCCCCGGTCGATTGCTGTTCGGCGAGACATTGTCCGGGGCGATCCGCGTGACGCTGGCGGCAGCTGGCAACGGCGTTCTGACCGGCCTGTCATCGCCGACTGAACGTGCCGGTCATCTTGCGGCCATCGACGCGCTTGTCACGCGTCTCAATGGGCTGGCGGCCTCGCAGCAGCGTTCCTTGCGCATCGGCGCTGAGGAATGGCTGGAAATCTATGCTTTCTACATCGCCCACGCCCTGCAGGTCGGCGGCGAAGGGCTTTCGACATCGCAGATCAGTGATGATCAGTTGCTGGCGGTGGTCCGCAACCTGCCGGGCCAGCCCACCGAACAGGAGATCAGAGGATGAGACGATATAAGCTGGGACCACGGGCTCTCGCCGCACTGGCTGGCGCGTTTCTGATAGCGGCGTGTGAGACGGCAAACGGTGGAGCAACGTTGGTTGAGGCGCGAAGCCAGTTCGATGCCATCAATGACAGGCTTGCTGACGCCCAGGGCGTCTACACCGACTATCTGGCCGCGCTCTCATCGGAAGCGGGCAATCTTGCTGAACTGGCGACGCAGTGGGAAGACCCCTCGCGGATCAAGGATCCGACACTGAAGGCGCAGGCCTATTTCGTCAGTGCGGCAAGCTATTACCGGTTGGCCGACCTGCCACTGGCACAGTCGCCATTCCAGAGCGACCCGGCCGCACGTGCCCGCGATGTCGCCGGCGAGAGTGCGGCGGTCTGCGCCGGACTGGGCGAATACCCGGCCTGTCAGGTGCTTGAAACGATCGCGGCGAGCGCGGTGAGCCGCCGGGCCGCCAGCGATCTGGCCGCCCTGTCACTGGCACCGGAAAGTGCTGACAAGACAACCGTGTCGGCTCTGCTATCAGGCTTTGCCGGGACGCTCGCCGGCTGGCAGGGCCTTGCGCAGCCGTCCAGCGCCGGCGACCGCGACAAGCGCACCGCGATGCTGACCGACATGATCTGTTATGTGCACTGGTCGGGCGAGGCCTTTTCCGGTCAGGCCGGACTGATCGATCTGGGTCCGCGTTTCCGCACGGCGGTCTCCGAGGCATCCGCGGCGGCAAGACTGCCGCTGTGCAAGCCCGGCGAAGCGGTCTGCGCGGCTGACACGGCCTGCCGCGAGGATCGCGACAGCGAGGCCTGCACGCGCGGCTATCGCGCGGCCGCATTGCGGACATGTGGTTCGGGAATGGTGCGGCCTTGATTGCGGCCCTTGGCATCCGAGGCGAGCTGCCATGAGTGATCGCGTGTTCCGCGTCGATGCAAGCGCGCTGAACCTGCGCGTTCAGCCCTCGACAGGTTCGGAGGCGCTGGCCCTGTTGCGCGCCGGACAGGCCGTCGCCCGGCTTGATGACCTTGATCATGATGGCTGGTGGTTCGTGTTCGCGGACACACCGGGAGAGGGGCTGTATGTCGGCTATGTCTTCGCCCGACATCTGCGACCGGTAATGGCGCCGGTTCTTGAGGGGCCTGAAGCGGAAAAGCCGCTGCCCCCACCTGCGGAAGACGAAACCTTGGACTCCCCGCCGCGCGAGCCCGAAGGCCCTCAAGGCGATGCGAGCGGAGACACTGCGCCGGTCGCACGCCCCGCTGGCCCGGAATGGGAAGACGGCTGGAACCTCGCCCTTGCACGCAGCCACCGCCATGCCAGCCCCAACCATGGCGTGCGGCGGAACGGACGCATTGACCGTGTGATCATCCATATTGCCGGCACCGCCAGTCTGCAGACGATCATTGACCGGTTCATGAACCCGTCAGCCAGTTCCAGCGCGCATTATCTGATCACGCCCGACGGCGCGCTGCACCAGTTCGTATCTGAGCAACGCCGCGCCTGGCATTCCGGCATCCAGCCCTTTGTTCGTGAGCTGTATGACCGCAATGACGGGACCTGGCGGCGCTTCAAGCGCTATTTCCGCTGGGCGCATGATGATGGCTGGTATCCGGGCAATGCCGTGTTCCTCGATGGTCAACACAATCTGCTCGGCTCGCAGGCGGTGCGCGATCAGGCGAAACTGGTGATGCGACCCGACAGCGCCGAATGGGACGAATATGCATGGTTTGACCGCGCATTCGGCAGGCGGGCGCTGCCGATTGGCTATCGCGAAGGCAATCGCGACCCCAATGATGCATCGATCGGCATCGAGATACTGGGTTTTGGCGGCAAGCAGGCCGACCCGTCACTCTATACTGACGCGATGTATGACCGGCTCGGCGCGCTGGTTGATGATATCTGCGCGCGCCACGCTATCAGCCGCAGCCGCGAGACCATTTGCGGGCACGAGGATGTCAACCCGGTCGAACGCTGGGGCTGGGACCCCAATCGCGGCTTTGAGTGGCACCGGATCCTTGGCGGTGGCGGCGTGGGATAGTCCCGCCTTGCATAAAGACCTTGCTCTCTGGCCAACTCGCCACAACTTCACCAATCAGATTTTGGTCGATGCGATTCAGGGAGCCAGAGACATGACCTATATCCTTATCCACAATCCCGGCTGCGGATCGTCGAAAAAGGGCCTGGCCCTGTTGCAGGAAAACGGGGTGGAGCCGGAAATCCGCAAATATATGAGTGCGTCGGCGCAGCTCACCGATGCCGAACTGCGCGATATAGCAGCGAAAATGGGCGGCGTGTCTCCGCGCCAGTTTCTGCGCGAGAAAGATGCGGAGAAGGCCGGTCTGCACGCAGATGCAAGCGATGATGCGGTTTTTGCTGCTATGGCAACCAATCCGAAACTGATCCAGCGCCCGATCGGGCTGAATGGCGACAGGGCGGTTCTTGGCCGGCCCAATGCGCGGCTGCTTGAGATCTTATAGAGCGCGTTCAAGAAAACCGCCCTGACAGGCTGCTGAAAAACCAGCGCACGTGGCCCATCCTTTGAGACGCGGCCCAAATGGGCCGCTCCTCTTCGATGAGGAATCTCGTTGGTTTTCCTCATCCTGAGGTGCGAGCGAAGCGAGCCTCGAAGGACGAGGAAAACCTGAAGACGTGTTTTTCAGCAGCCTGTTAGCTCTTGCGCCAGGTCTGCACCTTGGTCATGAAGGCGAGTTGCCGCGTTTCCCGGGCAAAGCCGACGGCCTGCATCGGCAGGTTGAAATCCCAGTCGAGATAGGCGCGGTAATAAGGCTCGTGAAAGCCTTCAGGAAAATATTCCAGCATTGCGTCAAGCTTCGGATTGTCGCCAAATTGCAGACTGTCAGCGACAATGAAGACACCGCCGGGCCGCAGCACCCTTGCCGCTTCGTTGATCACGGCAACGCGGATCTTCGCCGGCAATTCATGGAACAGGAAGATGCAGACGATGATATCGATGCTGGCATCAGGGAATGGCAGGCTCTCTGCGGCACCCTCGACAAGTTCGACATGCGACCAGCGTGCAAGCACCCGGCGCGCGCGCGCAATATAGTGGGGCGACAGGTCAAGCCCGCTGGCCTGCAGGCGCGGAAAGGCTTCGGCAATCTGGCGCAGGAACCGCCCATTGCCACAGGCCAGATCCAGCAAGCACACACCGCGCTGGTCGCGACCTTTCAGCTCAAGTGCAATTTCAGCCAGCGCTGCGCGTCGCATCGCGTCGCCCGATCCGGTAAACAGCGCCTCGACCTGGGTGTCGTAAAGCTGCGCGCTGTCATCGGACAGCTAGCCGCCGGACTGATAATGGAAATTCTGCCGGTAATATGGCGGAAAGCGCTGCAGATCGGTGGGAGGCGAGCGGCGCAGTTCGGTTCCGTCACGATCCAGCCGCCTGCGGTCAACCTCGGCGACGTCGGCAAGAAAATGGCGCGCTGAACGAAGCGCGCGTGGCAGGTCACGCAGGCGGACATCGCGCGGCGGTGGGTAGAGGCCGGCCTCTATATTGGCGCGGTCAGCGCGGAACAGTGCCAGCCAGGCCCTGCGCAGCTCGCCGATGTCCGGCTTGCCCCGGCTTGGCTGGAAGGGCGGCTCCCCGGGCCGGTTGAATCCAGCGGAGCGCCGGCGCGCAGCGGCATATTGTGCGCCATACCAGGCGCTGCGCAGACCCTGTGCGGCGGCATAACGGGCCCGGCCAAGCTGTGTCAGAGGTGTTTGTGTGCGTTCCATGATTGCAACCTGGTCTCTTGAGTCGCTCGTGTCCAGTGCTGCAAGCTGAACCCGCGCTTCAGGTCGTGTTCAGACTCGCAATGTGAGTGTATGCTCAGATTGCGGTTGTCCGCGCAGTTCAGATCTGGAGACCTGAAAAATGAAATGCATGGCAGGTATTGCAGGCGCTTCAGTGGCGCTGATCATGGCTGCAGGCGCGAGTGCGCAGGGTTATGGGTATGATGACCGCAACGCCTACGGCTACAATGACGCGCGTTATGAGGCACCTCGGACGTATACAAACACACGATGCAAACAGGCGCGTGATGACAATCAACTTGCCGGGGCACTGGTCGGCGGTTTGATTGGCGCGGTGGCGGGCGGACTGATTGTGGACAACAATTCCAGCGGTCATGGCTCGCGCCATTATCGCGGCGGACGCGGATATGGCCACGGTTATAACGGGTATGGCTATAGCGGATATCGTGGTCGGGGGCATCACGGGAGCGGGCATCATGACAATGATGGAGAGGTTATTGCCGGAGCGCTGCTCGGCGCGGTGGTCGGTGGTCTGGCCGGCAGCGAACTGGCCAAGTCGTCGGTCAATTGTGATACCGAATGGCGCTATAGTGACGTTCCGCCGCCGACCCGGTCTGCCGCTGGACCTGGCTGGAACAGCGCGCCCGCCCATCGCGTCAGCGCACCTCAGCCTGATATTTACGAAGAACCCCTGCGCGGCGCGCCCGATGACCGCGCCGCTATCCGCGACTGTCAGGAAGTGATGCGCGAAACCCGGATGCCGGATGGCCGCATCGTCCGCGAGCCGGTTCTGGCCTGCCGCAATGGCGAGATCATCGACGAGCCGCGCACACGCTATGGCGGCTGGGAACTGGAAGACTGAGGGTTTCACGACAGGCTGCGGCCGGCAGGCCAAACCCTGAAGAATCAGTATGTCTGCGTGTCCCGGGCTGGCCCCGGGAGCTGCCTCGGCCGACGTTAAATTGCCGCTTACCGCGCCCCCAGGCCCTATCAGCCGATCAGCGGCCAATCGCTTTCTGCTTGAGCCGGCCGGCGTCGCGCACGCCGCGAGTCGTGTTTGATCGAGGTCAAGGCCGACCGGGACGGCGCACCCGATAAGGGTCTTGCTGGAAACGGTGTCGATGCGGATACTTGGCTGCAAACCAGAAGGGAAGACGATCCAATGCCGTTTAAAATGATCCTTGCAGGCTTTGCCGTGTTCCTCATCAGCCTGGCGAAGATCCACCAGCATGTGGCGGCGTTCGACCCGTTTGCAGCGTCCTGGTGCCGCACGCCGGGAACCGGGGCCGGGCTTGTCACACAGGCAGCTGATGGCCTCATGCTGGGCCATTGCTGGGGCTGCTACGGTGCGGTTTTGGGACTTGCGATCATGGCACTACCGCTCGCTGGGCGATGGCGGCGCGGCGGTTTTGCCGGGCAGCCCCGGCTTTAGCAGGCTGTCAGGGCGCAAGCCGAGCTGAGTTCTGTCGCACTGTGATCGTCCGGGGGGTGCCGGATCGCGCGATTGGAGAATCCCATTTCGGGACGACGATTTTCTGTTAGTTTCCTCGAAATTTTAGCGATGTCTTTGCAAGCGTTCGGTGAGAGCAGCGGGGCAGGTCCTGTGTGTGGATCGGCTTAAGCTTATTTGAAGATTGCCGCCGTGAGAAAGCCGTCGTGAACGGGCATGACGGGGTGGGCAGATGAATTTCGAAAGCAGAGCTCTGATGGACGCAGAAAGTGAGCCAGACTCACTGGTTGCGAATTCGTCGCTGTCTCAGGCACTGATCAGCACAGGGCTGACCGAGGCAGAAGCGCTCGATCTTTCCGGCTATCAAATTGAAAATCGCGCGGGCATGTCGGGTGGGCGCGTCGTTCGCACACTGGATCAAGGATCGGCGTCCGGCATTTTCACCGGTGCTGTGGGCACCTATACGCTGACAGCAGGTTATGAGAATGAGACCGATGGCGCGGCGATCTGGCGCCTGCTCGTCAATGGTGTTGAAATCGGCCAATGGACCGGTGTCGGCGGCAATAGCTCGCGCGAGACCGAGGCGTTCAGCGGTGTACTGCTGCGCCCGGGTGATCATATCGAGATTGTCGGCCAGCGCCGCGACGGTGAACTGGCCCGTTTCGACAGCCTGACCATTGAAGGCGGAGGGGGTGGATCACCTCCTCCGCCGCCACCGCCGCCACCGCCACCGCCACCGCCTCCGCCACCATCTCCACCGCCGCCTCCGCCTCCGCCTCTGGATGGCCCGCTGATCGATATCGGCACGACGCAGGCGGAATCGCTGGCACTGGATGGCTATACGGTCGAGAACCGTTCCGGCATGTCGGGTGGCCAGGTTGTGCGCACGACGTCGCAGGGCACCGCGAGCGGCACCTTCTCAGGCGCCAGCGGTTCCTATGACATCACGGCGGCCTATGAGAATGAAAGCGACGGCGCAGCGATCTGGACGCTGTTTGTTGATGGCGTTGCGATTGGCACATGGACCGGCGAGGGTGGCTCGGGCAATCGCGAGACGGTCAGCTTTTCCGGTGTCAGCCTGATCACCGGGGCATCGATTGCGGTTGTCGGCCAGCGCCGCGACGGTGAACTGGCCCGTTTCGACAGCCTGACCATTGA
>CAYUEM010000034.1:0-2730 GCA_964442925.1 uncultured Hyphomonadaceae bacterium | reverse complement strand
AGGCGGAGGGGGTGGATCACCTCCTCCGCCACCACCACCGCCACCTCCGTCGCCGCCTCCGCCTCCGCCGGACACAGCGTCGATTGGCATCGGCCTGACAGAGGCCGAGGATCTCGATCTTGACGGCAATTACGAGGTCGAAACCGGACGCAGCGATGCTTCGGGCGGTGCGCTGGTACGCTCGACTTCGGGCACCGGGACGGCTTCGGGCGTCTTTACAGGCGCTTCCGGCGAATACACGCTTTCGCTGACCTGGTTCAATGAAAGCGATGGTGCCGCTGATTTTGTGGTTCTGATAAATGGCGTTGTCGTTGACAGCTGGAGCGGAAGCGGCGGCGATGGCGCTGTGGGTTCGCCGCAGCAGCGCAATATCGTGGTCGATCTCAACATGTTTGATGAGATCGAGATTCGCGGAACCCGGCAGTCCGGTGAGCTTGCCCGGATCGACAGCCTGTTCATCTCCGAAGGCGATACAGGTGGCTCGCCTCCTCCGCCTCCGCCACCTCCGCCGACCTATGAATCAGATATCAGCTTCCAGATCGGAACAGGGCGGACCGAAGCGGAAGCGATGGAGCGCAGGGGCGATTATGTCGCCGATGGCGGCGCGGCTGAAATCACGCGTGAGGATGGCACCGGAACGCTCGGCGCGCGCTTTACCGGCAGTTCGGACACCTACACAATCACGACGCGGTATTTCGAAGAGCATGACGGCATCTCGCAATGGGTGCTGATGGTCAATGGTCAGGAAAAAGCGGTCTGGGTCGCGGGATCCTCAAGCGAAAAGATCAATGGCTCTTCCGGCTCGGAAGGCAATCGCTGGGAGCTGAGAAGCTTCGAGATCGATCTCAATCCCGGCGATGTCATCGAAATCGTGGGCCGCGCCGATGATAATGAAGAAGCGCGCCTCGATTATATTGATATTCAACGGTCAAATAGCCCAAACCCCGGTATCAATCATTCTCTCGACCTTGAGGATTTCGATATGGTCGCCTTTGCGGGCCAGTCGAATGCCGAACGCCATTTCTACAGGGTCGGAAATGACAATTCCTCAGACCAGTACGGCGCGAGGGTATTCGAAGCCGAACTTCAGGATGCGCTGGGCGGCTCACCCAATGCCATCAATGTCGCAATCGGGGGTTCAGGCTCGAATGAGCGGGTCGAAAACTCAATCAATTTCAATGGCACGCAGTATTGGTGGGATCTTGGCGACAACCAGCCGGGTCCGGCGCTTCTTGAAGCGGTCGAAAGGCTGCAGGCGGCACTGACCAATGGGCGTGACCTTGATGTCATTATCTGGTCGCAGGGCGAGGCGGATGCCCGCGACATGGGTGAGGGTGTCGACAGTGACAGCAATATTCTCAATCGCCTGCGCCAGGCCACGGAAAAGGTTTTCGAGTATTTTCGTGATGTCTTCGGTCAGGATATCCTGATCGTCATTCAGCAACTGGGCGATGTCAGTGGGCTGGGGAGCGAAATTAACAGCATCCGCTCGGTCCACAGTTCGATCGCAAACTCGATGTCGAATGTTGTGCTCAGTGAAAGCACCCGCAATTATGACGGGCGCGGTGACGGCGTTCATTTCTCGATGGAAGGCTTTAACGACATTGCCCGCTCGCTGGCGGAAACCGTTGCTGAGGAACTGACCGGACAGAATTATGATGCCGGCAGTTCGACCGCGATGCCGCAATCTGCAAGTGGCCTTCTGGCGTCGAACTTCGCGCTGGAAATCAACGCGCTTTCGCCATTCCTGGCCACGAATGAGGCGTTTGATTTTGCCGGTCTTGCCGCGAGCGATACGGGCATTTCCGAGGGTGTTGGCGGCTCGAAATTTGCGCAGGCACCCCTTCCGGGCGAAACAGATCTTCTCGTCGGAGAGGCTGGCCCGCAGATTGTTCTGGCCGGCACCGACGGGCTGGAAGATCTGTTGCTCCCGTCCGAGGATCCGATTTTCAGCCTGTTTGCGCCCGACGATGAGTTCGGCTTCGATCTGGCCTGATGGCGACCACCGGGACCGGCCGGGGTCGAACGTGTCGTGGCGGCTTGTACCAAGCTGCATGGACCCAAAACCGATCCTTGCAGCACCGGGCAAGCGCGACTGCGCGTCGGCGCCCCATGCGCCGTACCCGCGGATGAGTCTTCATCCGCGCATATTGGTATTATGCGGCGACCAGAAAGGTCGAGATGACCTTCTTGATCCCGGTCTTCTCGAAGTCGACGCTGACCTTGTTGCCATCGGCGGACTTGATGCGACCATAACCGAACTTGTCATGGAAGACGCGCTGGCCGACGCGGAAACCGCTCTGGCCGGTTGAGGTCGCGATCAGTCGGGCTTCACCCTCGATTGTCGCCGGCGTCTCGGAGACCCCGCGTGCATTCTGCTTCAGTCTCTGCCAGCCGGGCGAGGAATAGGATGAGCGCGCGCCGAGATCATCGAGGGATCCGGAAAAGCCGGCTTCGCTGCCCGGCTGGGTCGAATAGCCGGTCTCCGAGGCCGCATCGACATGTTCATGCGGCAGCTCGTCGATGAAGCGCGACGGCAGGACCGCCTGCCAGCGACCGAAGACCACGCGATTGGCGACAAAGGAAATGCGGCAGCTTTCGCGCGCCCGCGTAATGCCGACATAGGCCAGCCGGCGTTCTTCTTCGAGGCCTTTCATCCCGCTTTCATCGATCGAGCGGCGCGAGGGGAATACCTCTTCCTCCCAGCCCGGCAGGAAAACCAGCGGCCAT
>CAYUEM010000033.1:0-18185 GCA_964442925.1 uncultured Hyphomonadaceae bacterium | reverse complement strand
CGATCTTCGACCTGACCATGCTGTGGAACCGCGGCATGAGCTATGGCATGTTCCAGTCCGAAGGTTTCTGGCGCTGGGTACTTGTGGTCATTACGCTGGCCATCGCCGCCGGGTTCGCGATCTGGCTTTGGCGCGCAGGCCGGGCATTGACCGGTATCGGGCTGGCGCTTGTCGTCGGCGGCGCGATTGGCAATGTGATCGACCGCATCCGGTTTGGGGCAGTGGTGGACTTTTTCGATTTTTCGGGCCTCTATTTCCCGTATGTGTTCAATGTGGCCGATGCCGGCGTAACTGTCGGCGCAGTCTTGCTGTTTTTCGATCAGTTCTTACTGTCGCGGAAAAATGGATAGGCTTGTCTGCGTCATTCAGGCAGACAGGTGACTGAACGGGCGGCGGGGCTGACCTCCGACGAATGACAAGGCAAGGTGAAGCCAAATGAAGCGAACTCTGATTTTTATCTCTGCGGGCACTGCGATTGCCCTGTTACCGGCATGTGCGGGCGGCGCGCGCGACCCTGGAATCAATGACAGCCAGCAAGACGAATTCCGCGTCATCACAAAGGCACCGCTGACCGTGCCTCCCGATTACGCACTGCGCCCGCCCCAGGCCGGTGTTGCACAGCCAATGGAGGTTGACGCCGAGCGCGTTTCCGTCACGGCGTTCGGCTCAACAATTGGCCAGGACGCGTCAGAGATTGAGCGTGCGCTTGTCGCTGCGGCTGACGCAAATGCTGTCAGCCCGGTCGTGCGCGCGCAGGTTGACTACGAACAGGCCGGCATCATCCGCAAGTCACCCGGCCTGACCGACCGGCTCATGTTCTGGCGCGGAAGCGAGGAAGAGCTTGCCGATGCGCGCGCCGACACGGCGACCGGCGGCCAGGAGATCGAGATTGAGCGCAAGTCGCGCCGGGCCGGGATCAAGCTGCCCGGCACCTGATCTGCGCGCCGTCCCTGAAAACCTATCGATAACAGACCGCGCACAGGAGGCGTAATCATGTTCAGACCCCTACTGGTTGGGCTTGCACTGGCATGTTCCGCCCCTGCCAGCCTAGCTGACAGCGCACCATCGGGCTCGACGCCCGAACGTTTCATGCTTGATAATGGCATGGAAGTCGTCGTGCTTGCCGATCATCGCGCCCCTGTGGTCACGCACATGGTCTGGTACAAGGTCGGCGCGGTCGACGAGGCACCGGGCAAATCGGGCATCGCGCACCTGTTCGAGCATGTCATGTTCCAGGAAACCGATGATCTCGGCCCGGAGGAATTCACCTCGATCGTCCAGCGCAATGGCGGCCAACTCAACGCCTTTACCAGCTGGGATTACACCGCTTATTTCGAACGTGTCGCAAAGGACCGGCTGCGGCTGGTCATGGAGCTGGAAGCCGAACGCATGACCGACCTGATCATCAATGATGATCCCGAAGGTCCGTTCATTTCCGAACGTGATGTCGTCAAGGAAGAGCGCCGCCAGCGCACCGACAACAATCCCGGCGCGATCCTGTTTGAAATGGTCATGGCCGAGCTTTACGGCGATCACCCTTATGCGATCCCGGTGATCGGTTTCATGGATGAGGTCAGCGCGCTGACCCCGCAGGACGGGCTGGATTTCTACACCAGCTGGTATTCCCCGGAACATGCGGTCCTCGTTGTTGCCGGCGATGTGACCGGCGATGAAGTGCGCACGCTGGCCGACGAGATCTATGGAAAGATCGAGCCCTCAGGCGCTGATCGCCCGCCGCGCGGCTGGGGCGATGTTGCACCGCTGGAAAAGAGCAACACGCTGACCCATCGCGACCCGAAAGTGCGCCAGCCGCAATGGGACCGCTATTATCCCGCGACATCATTCACGCAGGACGAAGATCTCGCTTATGCCCTGACAGTCGGCCTCGACGTGCTCGGTGGCGGGCCAACCTCGATTCTCTATCAGAGCCTTGTCGAGCAACAGAAACTTGCGGTCAGCGCCTCCGCCTGGTCGTTCCTGAGCCTGCATGATCAGGGCATTGCCGGTGTGTCCGCCAGCCCCGCGCCAGGCATCGACCTGCAGGCACTTGAAGACGCATTGATGGCCGAAGTTGCGCGCGTGCTGCAGGACGGCCTGCCGCAGGCGGATGTCGTGCGTGCGCGCGAGAGCCTTGCCGCACAATCGATCTATGGCCGCGACAGCCAATCGGGCATGGCCAATCTCTATGGCCGCGTTGTCGCCAATGGCGGCGAAATCGAAGATGTCCTGGATTATCCGGCCCGCGTTCGCGCCGTGACCCCGCAGCAGGCTCTGGACGCGCTGCGCACCGTTTTCGGCAATGATGCACACCATGTCGAGGCGCATCTCCTGCCTGAGGAGACCAAATGATGCTTTCAGCGTGCAAACCTGTTTCCCTCGCCCTTGCCATCAGTGCCATCGCGCTTGCCGGCTGCGGGCAAGCTGCGCCAGGCTCCGATGAAACCACGGCCAGCACGGTCGGCGGCGAAGCGCAAGCGGCCCCTGATGTTCAGGTGCATGACGGGGATTTCGCCCGGATCGAACAGTTCGTCACCCCCGGCGGTATCTCGGTCTGGCTGGTCAATGAGCCGTCAATTCCAATTGTCTCGATCAACGCGGCCTGGCCATATGGTTCAGCCAGCGACCCTGAGGGCCTGGAGGGGCTGGCCGGTTCGGTCGTCTATCAGATGAATGAAGGCGCTGGCGATCTGCCGGCGCTTGCCTTCCAGACGCGTATGGAAGAGCTGAATATGAGTTTTGGCTGCTCGGCCGGGCGTGACTGGACCGGTTGCTCGGCCAATATGCTGCGCGACAATGCCGGAGAGGCGATGGATCTCGTTGCCTTGGCAATGTCCGAGCCCCGCTTTGATGACGGCCCGTTCGAACGGTTCCGCCGCGAAGCACTGGTCGGAATTCGTGAGCGTGCGACCTCGGCCGGATTCCTTGCCAGTGAAGCGATCGAGGCGGCGCTCTATCCCGCTCACGCCTATGCGCGCGAGAGCAGCGAAGACAGCATCAACGCGCTGAGCCCGAAGATGGCAAATGAGCATCGCCGCTCGCTGATGGTGCGCGAGGGCATGCTCGTCACCGCTGTTGGAGCGATTTCGCCCGGCGAGCTTGCCCCGCTGGTCGACACTGCTTTTGCCGGCCTGCCAGAAAGCTCATCGCTGGACACGCCGGGTCCGGTCGAACTGAACCCGCCGCTGACAGAGCCGCAAACCGTTCCCCTGCCCCAGCCGCAGACACTGGTCTCGTTCACAGCGCCGGGCCTGCGGCGTGACCATCCTGATTTCTTCTCCGCCTTTGTGCTCAATTACACTTTCGGCGGTGGCGGTTTCGAGAGCCGGCTGATGAAGGAGCTGCGCGTCAAGCGTGGGCTGACTTATGGCATTCGCACCGGACTGAATTTCGATGACCGGCTCGCCACCTGGTCGGGCAGCGGCCAGACCAAGAATGAAAGCGCCGGCGAATTCATCACACTGCTGAAGGCGGAAATGCAGCAGATCGCCGAAGCCGGCATAACGCAAGCGGAACTGTCTGATGCCAAGGCGTATCTCACCGGCGCTTATCCGCTGGGCTTTGATTCCAACGCGAAGATCGCATCGCAGATGATGAGCGTGCGCCAGCAGGAACTCGGCGTTGATTATTTCGACCGGCGCAATGCTGAAGTCGAAGCTGTCACGCTGGAAGATGCCAACCGAGTCGCACGCGAATGGCTGGCACCTGAGCGCTTCACCTTCGTTCTGGTCGGCGAACCGCAAGGGGTGGGGGAGTAGACCGGCTCGCGACGACGATCCTGGCGGAAAATGCAAGTGGCCAAGTGGTCCAATCTGGCCGGAAAATGCCCTAAAGCGGGATATTGTCGTGCTTTTTCGGCGGGTTCTTGACATCCTTGTTGCGCAGGGTGCGCAGCGCCCGGATAAGGCGTTTGCGGGTGGAATGCGGCAGGATGATATCGTCAATATATCCCTTGCGTGCGGCGACATAAGGATTGGCGAAATTGTCCTCATATTCCTTCGTGCGCGCCGCGATCTTTTCCTCATCACCCAGTTCGGAACGGAAGATGATTTCGACCGCGCCCTTCGCGCCCATCACGGCAATCTCCGCATTTGGCCAGGCATAGTTCACATCACCGCGTAAATGCTTCGAACTCATCACGTCATAAGCTCCGCCATAGGCCTTGCGCGTGATCACAGTGACCTTCGGCACCGTCGCCTCGGCATAGGCAAAAAGCAATTTGGCACCATGCTTGATCAGCCCGCCATATTCCTGACGCGTGCCCGGCATGAAGCCCGGCACATCGACAAAGGTGATCAGTGGAATGTTGAAACAGTCGCAGAAGCGCACAAAACGCGCCGCCTTGCGCGAAGCATCAATGTCCAGCACGCCGGCCAGCGTCATCGGCTGGTTGGCGACAACGCCGACGGTCGAGCCTTCCATTCGACCGAACCCGCAGATGATATTGCCACCAAAATTCGGGCTGATCTCGAAGAAATCGCCCTCATCGACGACTTTTTCCACCAGTTCCTTCATGTCATATGGGCTGTTCGGATTTGCCGGGACCAGCGTGTCGAGGCTCATTTCCATCCGGTCAGGAACATCATGGCTGGGCCGCACGGGCGGTTGTTCGCGGTTGGAAAGCGGCAGGAAATCAAACAGCCGCCGCATCTGTACCAGCGCTTCGATATCATTCTCGAATGCGCCATCAGCCACGCCAGACTTCGCGGCATGCACGCGCGCGCCGCCGAGTTCCTCATGCGTGACCTCTTCATTGGTCACGGTTTTGACCACATCCGGCCCGGTGACATACATGTAAGAGGTGTCTTTCACCATGAAGATGAAATCGGTCATTGCCGGGGAATAGACATCACCGCCTGCACAAGGCCCCATGATCACCGAGATCTGCGGGATCACGCCGGAGGAGAGCACGTTTTCCATGAAAATATCGGCATAGCCGGCAAGCGAATCGACACCTTCCTGAATGCGCGCGCCGCCGGCATCGAAAATACCGACCACAGGTGCGCCATTGCGCGCGGCCGCTTGCTGCACCTTCACGATCTTGCGGGCATGCGCCATTGACAGCGAGCCGCCGAAAACCGTGAAATCCTTGGAAAAGACATAGACCAGACGGCCATTGATCGTGCCGTGGCCGGTAACGACGCCATCGCCGGGCACTTTCTGATCGTCCATGCCAAAATCAGAGCACTGGTGCTCGACGAACATGTCGAACTCTTCGAAACTGCCCTCATCGACCAGCAATTCGATCCGTTCGCGCGCAGTCAGCTTGCCCTTTTCGTGCTGACGGGCGATTCGCTGCTCGCCGCCGCCGAGCCTGGCCTTGTCCCGGCGCGCTTCAAGTGCCTTGATCACATCCTGCATGGTGGCCTGACCCCTGTCATCTGCTTGTTTTTCGGTCTCTGTCTCCTTGCATAAAGCGCGCGCGCGGATGTGCAAGACACCGAGGCGGGCTTACCCATCGGCAAGCCCGCCCGGCCTCTCATTTCATGTTGACTGACGCGAAGGTCTTCTCGTCACCTGTAGGCGTGGTAGACCGGACGATAGGCGTGCCGATTGTGGCTGTAGCGGGTCTGATGTGTATCGACATCAATACTGACGACATCACCCCGGCGGATGGTGCAATAGACATCGCCCTCGACTTGCCGATAGCGGTCTTCGACCTCGACATCGTAAAACACAATATTGTAACCGGCCGGCCCGACACGCCGGACATCACGTTTGCGCTCGAAATCGATATCGCGGTAGCCGAGATAGCGGGCCTTTTGCCGAATGGCCGCGCGGCACTGACGCAAGGCGTTGCGTTCAAGCGCGCGGTTGCGGGCTCGGTAGGGATCGCCATAGGGATCAGTCATGCCATAGGCGGTATCGCCGCGATACGGGTCCTTATGGCCGATATCGCGGGCATGAGGAGCAGTCTTGCCACCATAGACCTGGTGATTGTCAATCCGGTCCGCCCTGTCTGCAGCGGCCGGGAGAGCGAAGAGGGCGGACGCAGCCATCGCAACGGCCGCCACTCTCAGTGTCATGATACGATTTATCATAGTTACGAGCATGCACTCACATTTCGGAACCGGGTCTGAACCAAGCGTTCAGTGATTGGTTCATAATGCAGCAGCGGCGGTCAGGCATAAGCATAGGGCCCGCCACGCTCCAGCGCCTTCCGATAGGCGGGGCGCGCGTGGACGCGGTCAAGAAAAAGGCGGATCGCCGGGAAACCGGAAAGATCAATACGCGTGGCCGCCGCTTCCAGCGGAAAGCTCATCAAAATATCGGCAGCCGTAAAACTGTCACCGACAAACCAGCCAAACCGCTCCAGTTCCGCTTCCCAGTGGCGGATATGCTGGTCAAGCTGCGGATCGACAAAGCCCTCGATCGCACGTGAAGACACCGCTCTGGCCAGCGGTCGCATCAGCGCAGGGGCATTTTCCGGCAGACGCTGGAAGACGAGTTTCATCACCAGCGGCGGCATTGCAGAGCCTTCCGCATAATGCAGCCAATAGGTGAAGGCGCGCCCTTCCGGCGAACTGCGCGGCGGGCGCAGGGCCTCACCGCCGGCCTGGGTGTCGAGCAGATATTCGAAGATCGCCCCGGTCTCGGCGACAATGACGCCATCGTCTTCGAGCACAGGCGATTTGCCGAGCCGATGAACATCCCTCAGGGCCTGCGGGGCGAGCATCGTTTCCGGGTCGCGCTCATAGCGACGCACCTGATAATCACAGCCCAGCTCCTCCAGCAGCCACAGCACGCGCTGAGACCGGGAATTCTCCAGATGGTGAATAATGATCATGTCTCGCTCTCGCCTGCTGTGAAAGGATTACTATCAAGGGCTCAGAGCGAATCAAACCAGGCTCCAAGCCGATCAGCCTGTTGTTTCCGGTCAGCTTCGGCCCGGTCCGCGTCTGCATCCCGACCCCATTGTTCGGCCTGAAACGTCTCGTCTATGCGCGAGTGGGTCCAGGCGTCTGAAGATGTCAGCCTGGCCTGTTCCACAGCCATTGCGAGCAGGGCCGACCCGAAAAGACTACATCCGAACACCAGGCCTGTCAGCCTGAAGTCATCAAGCGAAATGGCGTGATTTCGCGCCGCGTCCAGCGAGGCGGCCGGTTGCGGGCTGGCAATAACGCCATCGACCGGCAGCAACATGATGCCAAGCGCAGCCCCGGCCCAGTCGCGCACCGGACGCCAGGCCGATTGCTGACGCGCGCGCAGTTCCGCTGGCGCCGCTGCGAGATGACACACAAGATCGGTCTCGCAATAGCGCACGATTTCCCCGGCCATCTCCTTGCGGACCTTTGGCGTGCGGTCGATGGCAACATTGGCCAGTCGGGTGAAATGCATGTTCGCGATGTCGAGACTTTCGCCCTGCCCTTGCCATTCACCAGCAATCTGCTCGGCCAGTTGCTGGCAGGGCAAGTTGAGTGGCGCACGCGCGGGCGTGCGGATCGCGCGACCATCCAGTTCGACGCTCCAGCCTCCGGGCAAATGCCGCACAGACACGTCGTGATAAAAACGTTTCTGCACCCGGCTCATATCCATGGCAACACCGGTCAGTTTTGCAGCGGTCGGCGCGTCAATGCGTCCAAGGCCGCTTGCGACCGGCCGCGAAATTCTCCGAATAGGACTTCGCGATGCGTTTCAGCTCGCGGGTTTCCTCGACGGTGAATGTCAGCCCCTCGCGTTTGGCATAGGCAATCGCCTGCTCGCGTGTGTCGAATTTCAGCTGCACCTGCGAAGCGGTATCATCAATGCTGGTCCAGCCCATCAGCGGGTCAACCGTGCGCTTGCCGTCCTCGCGCAGCTCAAGAACCCATTGCTGGGTCTTTGCACGGCCTGACTGCATGGCCGAACGGCGCGGCTTGTAAATCCTCGCATCCATATTCGCTGAGGCTCCCTTGCAACTGACGCCTTGCGCGCCTGTCATCAAACTGGTCGGAGCGAGAGGATTCGAACCTCCGACCCTCTGGTCCCAAACCAGATGCGCTACCAGGCTGCGCTACGCTCCGTTCCAGGCGGTTACATAGTCCCTTCCGCCCCTTGCGCACAAGTGCCCGCAGCGAACGAATGCAGGTTTTCGTTACGTCGCTGGCCGGCGCCTGAGCAGCCGGAACACCGCCTCGGCGCGTGCGACCTTGCCGCGATCCGTAAACATATCGGCATGGACATGCACAAGCCCGTCATTGACCGCATCGACATGAGGGCACGCTTCCAGCCATTCGCCAGCGCGAATCGTGTCGAGGAAATGCACCACCAGCTTCAGCGTCACCGACATCCGCCGCGTTTCATGCCAGACGGCCCAGGCCAGCGCGCCATCGGCAAAGGCCGACACCATTCCGCCATGCATGAAGCCCATCGAATTGCAGTGACGCTCCAGCACGACGAGCCCGGAACGCAGGTCGCCCTTCGTGCTGGCGCGATAGGTTGGGCCATTGTGCGTGGTGAACGGTCCGCGCGAGGCTGTTAGGTCGAAGCCATCGGGAACGCCGACCGCAGGCGGCCTTTCAGCCGGCATTGTCATCGCTGAAAAGCGGATGGACCACGAAATCACCGGCGCGAATCGCCATTTCGTCAGCCTGCCCGCCATTGATCTCCAGAACCGCGCGCACCGGCACGCCCGGGTCAATCTGGCGCAGCGAACCGGGCCGGGCCATTTTCGCGATCGCCAGAACCTGCCCGTCATCGTCAATGAACAGCAGATCGAGCGGGATCAGCGTATTCTTCATCCAGAAAGAGGCCCGGCGCGTCTCTCCCAGGTTGAACAGCATCCCGCTGTCACGCATCAGGCTTTCGCGGCCCATCATGCCGATCCGGATCTCTTCCGGATCATCGGCAACTTCCACGGTGAAATCGTGGACCGCTTCATTTGAGCGTATCTGAAGGCTTTCGGTTTCCAGAGGTGCCTGCGTTTCGGCAAACGCGGAAAACAGGGCAAACAGCACGGCGCAGGTAGCGATGAGGATGGTTCTGATCATGACCGACAGTCTTAATTCACCCCGGCGGGAAATGGAATTGCCCATGATCACAAATCTGGCTGCGCGAGTGTTTCAGGCACCTTGCAGCGATATAGGGTCTTGGCCAGTTCGACGCGCTCAGTGACCGTCATGCCCGCCGTGTCGGCCGCAAGCGCTGCTTCGATCAGCGCGCGCATTCCCATGCGATTGGCAACCTGTATCGCCAGTCCTGGCCGTGCATTCAGCTCCAGCATCAGCGGTCCGAGATCACGGTCCAGCACGATATCCGCGCCGAGATAGCCCAGCCCCGTCACGTCATAAGCACGCGCGGCCATCTCCAGAATCTCCGGCCAGTGCGGCACCTGGATACCTTCCAGCGGATTGGCCGTATCGGGATGGATATCCACCATCAGCCCCTTCTGCATCCCGCTCAGCGTGCGCCCGGTCACGAGATCGAGCCCAACACCGACACCGCCCTTGTGCAGATTGGCCTTGCCGTCGCTTTCGGCGGTCGGCAGGCGAACCATCGCGACAGCCGGAAGGCCACGCAAGACGATGATCCGTATATCGGGCACGCCGCCAAAACTGATCGTGTCGAACACCTCATCGAACTTGACCCGGTACTCGAACATCGCCGTATCGGGCAAGCCAGACAGCGAATACATGCCCGAAAGGATGTTGTTCACATGGAAGCGGATGTCTTCCAACGTGATGCGATGGCCACCTGCGCGACGCCAGCCGCCACGCATGGGCGACAGCAGCACCAGAATGCCATTGCCCTGCGAACCCATGGCCGGCTTGATCACCAGCCCGTCAGGATGATCGAGCAGCGCGCCCAGTCTCCGCATATCGAACGGATTGGCTATCGTGCCATAAAGCTCAGGCGTGGCAATCGCGGCAGCCTTGGCCAACCGCTTGGTCTCCAGCTTGTCATTGACCAGCCGCATCAGCCGGCGCGGATTGAGATCATTGACGAGGCGCAGATTGCGCTCATTGATCCCGATCAGGCCGGCGCGCCGCAGTGCTAGATACCGCCCCAGCATCTCAACGCCCGGCCAGTTGCCGGAAACGGATCAGCTCCGACAGTCGCAACCCTGTGTATTTTCCCATCAACAGGCACGCAGCCATGATTACCAGCAAAAGCTCGGGGAAATTGAACATCAGATATTCGACCTGGGGATGGGTCATCGCCAGATAGGCCACCGCCGCGACAAGCAGGCTGCCGAGCCCCTGCTTGATCGCCTCACCACCGGAATGCTCTTCCCAGGTGATCGACATCCGTTCGATCGTCATTGTCAGAACCACCATCGGAAAAAGCGAGATCGAAAGGCCAATACGTTGCTCACTGTCATTCATCAACTGCGCGATTGCGGCCATGCAGATGACGATGAACACCAGCACGACAGCAAGCCGCGGCACCAGCAACAAGCGCAATCGTTCCAGATAGAACCGCATCGCCAGTCCCAGCGCGACAAGTGCGGTGAACAGGATCACACCATTGATCAGCGCCGTTTCGCGAAACGCGATCCCGATCAGCACCGGCATGAATGTCCCGATCGTCTCCAGCCCGACAAACTGGCGCAGGAAGACAAGGATCAATATCCCGACCGGGATCGTCACCAGCACCTTGTAGACCAGTTGCGTGGTGATTGGCAGACGGTCGAAACTGAACCAGTGGAGCGCGCCATTACCGCCGCTTGCCCGGCGCACGACATCGAAGGCGGCGACATTGACCGGCTGGATCGAAACCTGCGGCTCGAACTCGCTGACACCCTCGGCGGAGATGAATTCACCCGCACCATACCAGAGCGTGAAAAACTCATCCGGCGTCCCATCCGGGAAATACCGCTTGTCGCGCCCGTCGACATGATATTCCAGCCAGCTGTGCATCTGCGCGCGCCGGCGCTCGTCATCGAGGAACACACCATTCGCGATCTGTGCAGAAATGCCCTGACTTGTCAGTACGTCACGCGCAAGCATCAGCCGGCTGAGCGGCGCAGGGCCGGGAGCCAGCAAAGCCTCGATTTCATCGACATCGCGCGCGTTGAAAATTTGCTGGATGACGCGGGCGGCAAGCGATTCATCATCGGCAGTCTGGCGCCGCAGATCGCTGGACCAGACCATGAAGGCCTGGCGCTCGAGCGTATTTTCCGTTGCCGGTGCGCGCCGGGGCTTTTTCTCACGCAAGGCTGCCGGCAGCGGCGTGCTCGCCGTTTCCCCGACCAGACGCGCACGATAGCGCAGCACCTTGCGGTCATTGGGATAGCGATAGGTCCACACCGCCTTGCGACCGCTCTCACTGAGCGTCAGGCCAAGGCCGAACGCGCCATTGTAGAACTGTTCCTGTGAAACACTGCGCTCCGCCCCACCCGCAGGAATGAAAGCTTCAATCCGCACCGGGCGGTTATCGGTTGAAAAATCGAGATAGATCTCGAATTCCCAGGTCGTGGTTTGCTGGCCGGGTGTCAGCGGATAGTCATGTTCCCAGACCTTGCTGGCAAAGATGCCGAGCCCGACCAGCGTCAGGAACACTGCGAGCAGCCTTGTATGAAGGGCGCTGGTCAAATCTGTCAGCCTTCGCAATCGTCATCGGCGATGAAGGTTGATGCACTGTCAACGATAATTCGTGAAGCCAGGAATTCACGACCAACCAGAAAATCATATTCGAATTCCTCGCGGTCGGCGAGATTGACCTCCGCCAGCCCGGACACGCCACCGACACACAAGGGCAGATGCACCACCGGACGGCGGATCGTGCCCCCGGTCTTCAGCTTGATCAGCACAAATCGCCTGATATTCTTGTCATACCTGATCGTGCGCCCCTTTTTTCCAACGAGATGAAAGCGGACCCATTCGCTCTTGCCGTTCTTGCGATACACCTCGGTATCGCGCGCGAAGACGGAACTGGTGTCTGCGCCAGTATCGAGCTTGCCCTTCATTTCCAGACTGAGATTGCCGACATAGACGTTCTCAACATAGCCCAGCATGGCCGGCTCGCTGGTGCGATGTTCGGAATCAGCATGGCCAGGCCCGGCAGCCAGAACAAACATGGCCACAAGTAAACCCGTCAGTTGTCTCATCATCCGATCCTCAACTTTCTGCACTGGCGCATCCGCCCGCTCAGCCGGCGCAGCCCATCACGCCCGGAAGCACGGCGCGCCGAACTAGTGCGCGATTGTGTCAGCTATAGGGCACCGGACATAGCGGCAAGCGGTGCCGGTGCGAAGTGAAATTCTGCCGTGCACCTTTCTGCATTGGCACGAATGGGTTAGGCAGGCGGGGCAATGACACCATCCCTCAGAGAAAACAAACTGATGCCTGCAGCCGCCGCAGAAGCCGACCGCCGGCGAACCTTCGCCATCATTTCCCATCCCGACGCCGGCAAGACCACGCTGACCGAATCGCTGCTGCTGGCTGGTGGTGCGATCCGGCTGGCCGGTCAGGTGGCAGCGCGCGGCGCGCGACGACGCACCCAGTCCGACTGGATGAAGATCGAACGCGACCGCGGCATATCGGTGGCCTCGTCGGTTATGACCTTTAAACATGCCGGCAAGGTCTTCAACCTGCTCGACACGCCGGGCCATGAGGATTTTTCCGAAGACACCTATCGCACGCTGACCGCCGCCGACAGCGCAATCATGGTGCTGGACGCAGCCAAGGGTATCGAGCCGCAGACCCTGAAACTGTTTGAAGTGTGCCGGATGCGCGACATTCCGATCATCACTTTCGTCAACAAGATGGATCGCGAAGCGCTCGATCCGTTCGAACTGCTCGATGAGATCGCCGACAAGCTGCAACTCGACACCGCTCCGCTCTTCTGGCCGGCTGCGAGTGGCAACCGCTTTGCCGGGATGCTCGACCTGCGCCGTGACGAATTCTGCGTTTTCCAGCGCCAGACCGCCGACGACGAAATCCAGCCTGGCCCGGCCCAGCGGATCGGCGCAGCTGACAATTCCATGGCTGCTCATATTGATGAAGTGGTGCTTGAAGAGCTGCGTGAAGGCGCTGAATTGGCCAAGGGTGTGCTTCCGGAATTTGACAGCAAGGCCTTTCTGGAAGGCCATATGACACCCGTCATCTACGGCTCGGCTTTGCGCCATTTCGGGGTGGCGGAGCTGCTCAGCGCACTTGAGGAATTTGCGCCCGGCCCGCGTGCGCACACCGCTGAAAAAGCCGGCGAGACAGTTCAGCTGGATCCCGCGACCGGCGATCTTGCAGGCTTCGTTTTCAAGATTCAGGCGAATATGGACCCCAACCATCGCGACCGGGTCGCCTTTCTGCGGCTGTGTTCGGGCGAGTTCCGGCGCGGCATGCGATTGAGAACCGCTGAGGGCCGGCAGGTGAATGTCCACAATCCGCTGATGTTCATGGCGCAGGATCGCGAAATCATGGAGACGGCCTATGCCGGCGATGTTATCGGCGTGCCCAATCATGGCGCACTGCGTGTCGGCGACAGCCTCTCGGAAGCTGGCGACATCCGCTTTGCAGGCATTCCGAATTTCGCACCGGAAATTCTGCGCCGCGCCCGGATCAAGGACCCCATGAAGCAGAAGCATTTGCGCAAGGCGCTGGAAAGCCTCGCGGAGGAAGGCGTCACCCAGTTGTTCCGCCCGCAAATCGGATCGGACATGATTGTCGGGGCGGTCGGCCAGTTGCAGTTTGAAGTGATGAGCGAGCGGCTTTCGGCGGAATACAATCTCGACGTCGATTTCGAGACTGCGCCTTATAATGTTGCGCGCTGGATCGCCTGCGATGATGCAAGGACGCTCGAACAGTTTCTCGACCGCAACAAGTCGGCAAGCGGTTTCGACGTCAGTGATGCGCCGGTCTATCTCGCCAAGAATGCCTGGGATGTCGGCTATGCGCAGGAGAAAAACCCCGATATTCGTTTCACCGCAACGCGCGAGCGCTCGGCATGAGCACCCCGGAGGTGACGCCGCCTAACCGTATGTGAAGGGTGGACGAAACCACCCGGATTATCGCATAGCCAGCCAGACCGAGACACCGAGGGGTAATCATGGAAGACGAAACAGCGCGTGCCAGCGCGACCGTGCCGGGCTGGATCAGCAATAACCTGCCCGTGTGGGCAAGCGATGCATGGGCCTATCTTTCCGATATCTGGTATCGCGGCGCGCTCGGCCTGACTTATGGCGAGATCACAATGGTCGTCGCCATATTGTTGATTTCCCTGCTGATCCGCGGCCTGTTTGCCCGCACCGTCGTTCGCGCGATCACACGCGCCGCAGCAGGCACAAAAACAAATCTTGACGATGCTCTCGTCAAGGTCGTGTCAACGCCGCTGAAAATCGTGCCACTGATCATCGGCGTCTATTTCGCGCTGCAGGTGATCGACATCGGCCCAAATTCAGAAGACGTCGCCAACAAGGTGGTTCAGTCTTTCATCGCGCTGGCCGTGTTCTGGACGTTGTCGCGGGCGGTCAATGCGTTCGAGTTTGTGTTTTCCTCACTGCGCGACACGCTGACCCCGGCAATTGTCGACTGGATGCTGAAAGCGCTGCAGATTGTTCTGGTCATACTCGGCTTTGGCGCGGTGGCGGAAATCTGGGGCATTGCGCTGGCACCGCTGATCGCAGGCCTGGGCATATTCGGAATTGCGGTCGGCCTTGGCGCGCAGGACCTGTTCAAGAACCTCATTTCCGGCATACTCATCCTGACCGAAAAACGGTTTGTGCCCGGCGAATGGATTCAGGCCGAAGGGATCTGCGAAGGCACCGTAGAGAAGATCAATTTCCGCTCGACACTGATCCGCCGCTTCGACCGCAGCCCGATGTATGTGCCCAATTCCTTCCTTTCCGATGGCGCCGTGACCAATTTTTCCCGGATGACGCATCGCCGGATCAAATGGGTTGTCGGCGTGGAATACCGAACCACGGTCGACCAGCTGAAATATATCCGCGACGAGATTGAAGCCTGGATCTGGAATGATGAGCGTTTCGCCCGCCCGCCCGAAGCCTCACTGTTCGTGCGTGTGGACAGTTTCAACGCCTCTTCCATCGATTTCATGATCTATTGTTTCACGCACACCCGCAACTGGGGCGAGTGGCTGAAAATCAAGGAGGAACTGGCGGTCGCGGTGATGGACATCATCGCCAGTGCCGGGACAGGTTTCGCCTTTCCGAGCCGCACAATCTATATGCAGCAGCAGGACCCGCCGGAGATCATGGCCCCGCCTGCGACAAGCGAGGGCGTCATGAAAGCAAGGCAGGAAATGGCCATTGCGGAAAGGGTCGGCGGAATGCGCGGCGAAGACGACGATGGCTGAGCCGCTGGCGCAGTGCACCTGCGCCTATTCGTTCACCTCAGGCTCGCGTGGGCGGTTGATGGACGGTGGGGGCGCCCGGTCTGAGCTGGAACTGCGCCGAGGATAGTAATCTCCTGCTCGCGTCCCCGTTGCAGCCGGGCCAACCGGCCAGCCGCGCACCGTGCGAATACCATCGCCCTCGACCGGGACAGCCTCTGGCTGCACACTGTCAGAATTGACGGAGTCAGGATTGACGGAAAACCGCTCGCGGCCGGGATAATAACCATCGCCGCTGCGAACTGGGGCGGCTGCCGGCACAGGGGCGGAATAGCCCGCTTCGGGCTGGCCCGACAATTCGTTTGTTTCCAGACCGGTCGATCGCGGCGGGCGCGGTGCCTGCGGGCTGGCAGCGGCAGGCGCAATCATGCGACGGACAGCGCTGCGGGTGCCCTGGGCCGATGCAGGCTGGCTTGCCGGCGCGACTGCGGAGCGGCTGGGCTCACCCGGCAGCAGGTTGGGAGACAGGCCGGAGACAAATCCCGGATGCGCCTCGGAGCGCCCCGGCGTGCGCTTGAGCTCGCATCGCGGCTGGTGTCCTGCGCGTCCGACAGACTGGCTCCAGGCCTTGCATTGCTGATCGCGTCCGCACAGCGATGAGCAGACCGCCGGCGATGTTGACGACACCCATTTATACGTGCCGCCGAACCGATAGGTGCCGGCCTCATCCAGTGAGCTGGCGCTCGCGGCGACAGCACCCGCAGCCAGCGCGGCAAGACATATCAGGACTATACGCATCAGATACCCCATTGTTGGACGTTCAAGGGTGAGACTGCCAGAACAGGTTTAAAATCGCGCTTGCGAAAACCATTCAATCTTCAAGAGTTTCGCGGCGCGCTTCAATCTCCAGCCATTCGTCTTCCATGGCATCTTTGTTTGCCCTGAGCGCGTCGAGCTGGCTTGCCGACCTGCCAAAACCTTCCGGGTCACTGGAATAGGCGTTCGGATTTGCCATCAGCGCTTCGAGCCGGGCAATTTCGGTGTCGATCTTCGGCAGTTCCTTTTCAATCGCCTTCAGGCGGTGGGTATCGCGATAGGAGAGCTTGCTGGCGCTGGAACGCAGCTTTTGCGCCGCCGGTTTCGCCTTGACGCTGGCCTTGGCGAGGCGGGCTTTCACCTCGTCAGCGCTGCTCAGCGCGGGCACCTGACGGGCCGCATCGCTCCATCCGCCCGCTGTCTGCACCCATTGTCCATCACCGAGCGGCACCATGCAGGAGGTGACCGTCGCATCCAGAAAGGCGCGGTCATGGCTGACCAGCAACAAGGTGCCTTCATACGTCGCCAGCATCTCCTCCAGCATATCCAGCGTCTGCATGTCGAGATCATTGGTCGGCTCGTCGAGAACCAGCAGGTCCGACGGACGCGCCAGACCAACCGCCAGGGTCAGCCGGTTGCGCTCACCGCCGGAAAGTGCCGAAACCGGCTGGTGCAGCTGGCTGGGATCGAACAGGAACTGCTTGGCATAACCTGCAACATGGCGCGGCTGGCCCTGCACCATGATCGAATCCCCGCCATTTGGCGCCAGCGTTTCCCACAGTGTATCCTTCGGGCGCAGGCTTTCGCGCGTCTGGTCGAGATAGACAATGTTCAGCGCCTTGCCGACCCTGACCGTGCCCTGATCCGGCGCAAGCTGGCCAAGCAGCAGCCGGACCAGTGTCGTCTTGCCTGCACCATTGGGCCCGACAAGACCGATCCGGTCCCCGCGCAGGACCAGCATCGACAGGTCGCGGCAGATCACGATTTCCTCGCCCTCGCGCTCGAAGCACTTGGAAATGGCGCGCGCCTCGATCACCTTGCGCGACATCACCTCGCCGCTCTGGGCCGAAAGTTCCGCGCCCGCGCGCCCGGTGGCGAGCGCTGCGCGCCGCTCGGCATGTTCGCGGCGCATTTCGTGGACACGCTCCAGCCGGCCCTGATTGCGCTTGCGCCGCCCCGTTACGCCGCGTGCCAGCCAGCGCTTTTCGCCCTTCAACTGGGTCTGCAGGCGCGAAAGCGTCTTTTCTTCCTCTTCCTCGACCTTTTCCGCCCAGGCCTCGAAGCCGGCATAGCCTTCCTGCGATTTCAGCACCTTGCCCTGACGCAGCCAGAGTGAATTGGTCGAGACATTCTCTAGAAAGCGCCGGTCATGGCTGACAATCAGCGCCGCGCCGGGAAAACTGGTCAGCCGGGCTTCGAGCCGCTCGATCGCATGGACATCGAGATGGTTGGTCGGCTCATCCATCAGCAGGATGTCCGGGTCCATTGCAAAGCCGCGCGCAATTGCGGCCCGGCGTTGTTGGCCACCCGACAGCGAGCGCGGATCGGCGAGTGGGTCGAGCCCGGCCTCGCTCAGCTCCGCTTCGGCGCGATACAGCTCACTGACGCCTTCGCTGGCAAAGGCAATCAGCGTTTCGTGGCGCGAAAAATCAGGCTCCTGCGCGACAGTGGCAATGACGCTGCCTGGTTGCACCCAGACCTCGCCCTCATCGGGCTCGACCACGCCGGAAACGAGTTTCATCAGTGTCGATTTGCCGGCCCCGTTGCGCCCGACAAGCGCGGCGCGTTCGCCTTTGGAAATGGCCAGAACGACACCTTCGAACAGGGGTTTGCCCCCGAAACCAAGCTCGATACCGGAAAGTGTAAGAAGGGGAGGACGCGCCATGACAATCGGGCATGTCGTCCATTTCGCAGCGACAATCAAGCTGTGTATTCTGTCGCAAGCGTCGTGATAGCGACGAACAGACCCCCGCGGCGCACGGCGCGACTGCCATTGGGTCTGCCGCGAATGTCTCGGTCTTTGCGGGCTGATCTCTGCTTGGGCTTTTGATCCAGCAACAGGCCCTGGGGTCAAACCCGAGGGCGAGGGGTCAGGCCCTCAGCGCTGCAATTCCTTCATCGCCTCGTCGAGCCCGGCAAGCGTCAGCTCGAACATGCGTTGCGGG
>CAYUEM010000032.1:0-18313 GCA_964442925.1 uncultured Hyphomonadaceae bacterium | reverse complement strand
ATGATGCAGAGCAATATGAAGGAAATTGGCAAGGCGAAAATCGAGGTCATGGGACACTCGGTTGAACTGCCGGTTCTGGAAGGCACTGACGGCCCGAATGTCATTGATGTGCGCACGCTGTACAAACAGGCCGGCGTTTTCACTCTCGATCCGGGCTTCACATCGACGGCGAGCTGCGAGTCGCAGATCACTTTCATTGACGGCGAAGAAGGCCGGCTGCTGCATCGCGGCTATCCGATCGACCAGCTGGCGCAGAATTCCGGCTTTCTCGAAGTCGCCTATCTGCTCCTGAAAGGCGAATTGCCAACCCAGCACGAGTTCACTGATTTCGAACAGTCGATCACCCGGCACACGATGCTGCACGAGCAGATGAACCGGTTCTTCGAGGGCTTCCGGCGTGACAGCCACCCGATGGCGATGCTGACCAGCGCGGTGGCTGGGCTTTCCGCCTTCTACCCTGACGCCATGGACATCAACGATCCTGAACAGCGCGAACTTGCGACGCTGCGGATGGTCGCCAAGATGCCGACGATTGCGGCGAGAGTTTACAAGTATTCCGTCGGCCAGCCTTTCATCTATCCAGACAATTCACTGTCCTATGCCGAAAATTTCCTGCGAATGTGCTTTGCGGTTCCAGCTGAGCGCTATGCCCCCAACCCGATCCTGACACGGGCGATGGACCGCATCTTCATCTTGCATGCCGATCATGAGCAGAACGCGTCAACCTCGACCGTCCGCCTCGCCGGCTCTTCGGGCGCACATCCTTATGCGTCGATCGCTGCGGGTGTCGCCAGCCTGTGGGGACCAAGCCATGGCGGGGCGAATGAAGCGGCACTGAACATGCTGCGCGAGATCGGCACGGCTGATCGTGTTGGCGAATATGTCACGAAAGCGCAGGACCCCGATGACGATTTCCGGCTGTGGGGCTTTGGCCACCGGGTCTACAAGAATTACGACCCGCGCGCCAAGGTGATGCAGGAAACGGCCCATGAAGTGCTAGGCGAGCTGGGCATCAATGACCCGGTCCTGGACGTTGCCCGGAAACTTGAAAAGATCGCTCTGGAAGACGACTATTTCGTCGAGCGCAAGCTGTACCCGAATGTCGATTTCTATTCCGGTGTCATTCTCAACGCGATCGGTTTTCCGACCGAAATGTTTACTGTCCTGTTCGCACTCGCGCGTACCGCTGGCTGGCTGGCACAACTCAATGAGATGACCGTCGATCCCAGCCAGAAAATCGGCCGCCCACGCCAGCTTTATACCGGCGCTGCGCAGCGCGATTTTGTTCCGATCCGCGAGCGCTGAGCGCGTTCGCCGAAAGCGTGATCAGACAAGCGAGAGAACCAGCCAGGCCGCACCGCCCCAGAATGCGATGCAGAAAGCCGCAATGGCGAGATAGATCACCCATCGCGGGGTTCCCACTGACGTCCTGGTCAACGGTGTCTGCGACTGCGGCAGATGCGTGGTGGCTTGCGCCAGTCCGCCCAATCCGGGATGCGATTTTTCCATCTCGTCCTGCCTCTTGCTTGTGTGCGGCTTTCGACCGTCTGGCCTGAGCCGCTCAGCGGCAGGAGCCTTACCCTGCTCCAACCGATTTGCAAGTGTAAAGGCTGATCACACATGCGTGTCCCTTATTGGGTCAAATTGTGACCATTTCAGGGGAACGGATCGTCTGCCCGGGACAAGACAATCGACTCAGGCGGTGGCCTTCCGGGAGGATGCCGGCACCACGCGTCCTTCCCTGCCGGTACGTGCCGGTGCGACCTGACCATCCGCAATCTCGCGATAAGCAGCAATATACGCGCGGGCCGAACGCTCATAAGACAATGCGTCACCGACATAGTCACGAGGACGGAACGCATCGATCCGTCTCCAGAAACGCTGCCATTGTTCCGCCATGTCGCCAATCCTGAAGGTCAGGCCGCAGCGTTCGTCGAAATAGGGAACCGAGCAGCACGCCACCGGCTCATCCGACAATTCCTGCGCCAGCGGGTCGAGCCATATCCCTTCATCCCATGCGAAAACCGGGACATTCATCGCCATGGCTTCCTGATAGGCCGAGCCCTGATTTTCCTGATGCGCAAAAAAGGCCATGCAGCGCGACCGGCGCAGCTGCGCGAGATAGTCGGTGATATTGTAAGTGCCGTAACGGACAATTTCATAGCTGCGCCCTTCGTCCTGCAACCGCGCTATAAACGGCTCGATCGTCTGGGCCAGATACGTTTCGCGATCATGATAGATCTTGTCATAGATCAGCACATCGGTGGTCTTGGGCAGGTTGATTGTGTCTTCGAAATTGCGCAGGTCGTAACCGCGCGTCCAGTGCCGCATCCGGTCACCATACCAAGGCTCGAATATGTCGGCCATCCATTGTCCGCGCATGATGTAAAGACGGTTTCGCGGATCCTCGAACAGGTCTGGAGCCTCAAGTGGTGTTGAAAACAGACCCGGCGCAAGAAGGCGAGGATTGGGCAGAAGGTCGACCTTCTCCAGAACGCTGGGATACCCGGTCACGCCAATCGGATGGTCTGGATATTTCAACGCTGCGGCAAAATCGTTGACCCGGACATTGTAGCCGGAAAGGCGAAGGGCGCGGCGCAAGTTCATGTGCGAGGTGTAAAATCCCGTTCGCACCTGCTGGCGGCGCAGCTTGCGCCATGAAAAGCGGGCATGGCGGCGCAGCGTGGCTTTCAACTTCGCCAGAGGCGCAGTTTCCGCCTGGCGCTCATAGCCATCATAAAACAGAAGAACCAGATTTTCCGGGGCCGTCATGGAGCAAGTCTCCTAAATTGCACGCGAATCCTGCCCCATAGCGGTATCGGCCGGCCCGCACTCGACCCGACCCCTTCAAGCCACATGCCAGTTTGAAGCGTGGTTTGCGACCCGTGGGGCCTTGCAATGGCGTCGGACTTGCAAGTTGTCCGCCAGCTGCAAGACTGAGGATTGCCATGAAGATCAGCATCTGCATTCCAACTTATCAGCGCAATGACGATCTCGCCCGCCTGATCGGTCAATTGCAGGCGCAGGACGGGCTCAGCGAAAGCGCGGACATCGACATCCTGATCGTTGACAACAATCCGGACGGGCGCGCACGCGAAGTGGCTGAGCATTTTGCCGGAGCCCCGGTGCGATTTGCCGTGAACTATGTGCATGAGACCCGACCGGGTGTTTCCCATGCCCGCAACCGCGCGCTCGATACCTGTCGGGCTAGCGATCTGGTCGCGTTCATTGATGATGACGAGCTGCCAGCGGCGCGCTGGCTCGCCGAACTGGTCGCGATGCGCCAGCAGACCGGCGCCGATGCGGTGTTCGGTTCGGTTGAGGCGGCCTATCCGCCGGGCACGCCCCACTGGATGGTTCGTGGCAATTATCATGCGATCCTGATCGACCGCGACGGCCCGCGCGAAAAGCCCGGCATATCCGGCAATTGCCTGATCGACCGCGCGCGGGTGGACCAGCTCGACCTGCGCTTTGATCCGCGCCTGACCCTGGTCGGCGGTGAAGACACGCTTTTCTTCGATACGCTGCTGCAAGCAGGCGCAAGATTTGCCGATGCCAGCCGCGCGGTGACCTATGAACAGGTTCCAGAAGCGCGCGCCCGGCTCGACTGGCTGCGCAAACGCTGGCGACGGACCGGCCTGACCGATGCGCTGGTCAAGGCGCAGCGCAGAGGCGGCGGGCCGTCGGCGCAGTGGCTGGCTGGCTTTGACGGATTTTTGCGGGTCGTGACCGGTGGACCGCTCGCTGCATTCAGCTGGCTGATCGGTGGAACGCGGATGTCCAAACGGGTTGCAGGGTTCCTCTTCACGTTTGAACGCGGCCTTGGCATGATCGAGTTCGCCCGCGGGCGGATGATCGAGGAATATTCACGCCCAGCCGGTGCCTGAAGCGGCGTTCAGGCGCGTTTCAGCTTTCCGATCATCGAGCGGCGCATTCCGCCAGCCATGTCGAGGATCTTGCGCTCGGGGCCTTCAGGCCGACCCCAGACCAGCCACAGCGAGAGCAGGGACAGCCCATAGACCAGCGCACCGCTTGCCGAGAGGATAACGAGCAGGAACAGGTCGCCCAGTGTGCCCTGTCCGACCACAATCGGACCGATCGACTGCAGGCCAAGGGCTGTATAATTCTGGTCCAGCAAGGTCACCGCCCCCACCATCAACGCGCCGGCGATCATCGGGCGCAGCACGCCGCCAATCTGCCGGGCAAACTGAATGCCGATCAGCCGCCGCGCGAGCAGAAGATTGATTGCGCCGATCAGGGCCGCGGCAATCGCCCTTGCGACCAGCAGCCCGATCAGACCGTAATACACCAGACCAAATATCACGGCCGGCATCCGGATCAGCAGGGCGACACAATCACGAAAGAACAGGGTGCGGGTCCGGCCCATTGACATCGCCAGCGCGTCGACCGGCGTTGACAGCGTGCTCAGCGCCACGATCGGCGCAACGAACTGGACGATGAAAGCAGCATCGGACCATTTCTCGCCGAACAGGAATGGCACGGCGACATCTGCAATTGCCGCTATGCCCAGTCCGACCGGGAGAAACACTGTAAACGTGACCGATTGCGCTGTCAGAAAGGCCCGCTTGAGGCGTTCGCCCTCACCCTGAATGGTGGAAAAGCTGGCAAACAAAGGCCGGCTGATCGGCAGGACCGTGGCATCGCGGATGCGCTGTGAAAACTGGTTGCCGACTGTATAGACACCAAGCTGGACCGTGCCGAGCAACCGCCCGAGCAAAAGCGGGTCGGTCTGCCACTGGATCTGGTTGATCACCGACCCGGCACCCAGCCAGATCGAAAAGTCGAAAATCCGCCGGAAGGACTTCAGCGACGGCTTGGGAAAGACCGGGCGCATGATGAAGGTGATCGCAACCGCTGCCAGCCCCGAACAGGTCAGCCCGACCGGCAAGGCCCAGTAGGACTGCCAGATCGCCGCGACAATGACTGTGCCAATAAAGGACGCAACCTTCATGCCCAGTTGCAGCGCGAACTCCGCATCGAAACGCATCTCGCGCGCATACAGCATGAAATAGCTGTTCCTCAGCCCGTCGATAAACGGATAGAGGCCGAGAACGATCACAACCGGGATCAGCCGGTCATCATTGTAAATGTGTGCGACCGGCCAGGCTGCCGCGAATGTCATGACCATGACCACAGCGCCGCGCAACGCGCCGAGCGTCCATGCGGTGTTGTAATCGTCTTCGGTCGGGTTCTTGAGCTGGATCAGCGCTGCCGAAGCCGGAAAATCGACCAGCGCGGACGCCACCGCCATGATCGAAATGCCAACCGCAACCAGGCCGAAATCCTCAGGCGTCAGCAGGCGTGCCGTGACGAGAAGGCCAAGAAGGCCGATAATCTGCCCCAGAAACTTTCCGGCAAACAGCCAGGCGGCCCCGCGCGCCACACTCTTTCCGAGCATACCCGTTCTCCTGACTGCCCGGCGTATTCTGCGCCGGCGGCACATATCCGTTTGCAAAGCGAAATGGACTGCATCAAGCATGCCAGCAGTGCATTGACATGCACCTCGAAGGCCGGGTCAGATGACCGCGCGGGGCTGTCTCGCGATTGCCGGCTGAGACATCGCCCAGCCAATCAGGAATGGTGCCAGCATGCCGGGAAGGCCTTCATACACCTGTCCGTGCCAGCCCAGCCCATAGCGCCACGCCAGCGCGATCATCACACCACCAAACATCAGGGTGATCGCCTGCACCTCACTGACCTTGCGCTGCAAGGCATACAGCGCCAGCAGCGGCCCGAAAGCACAGGCCAGTGTCGACCAGGCGAGAATCACGAGGGCAAAGACACTCTGATTGCCCCACAGCGCCAGCAGCAGTGCCAGCAAGGTGATGCCAGCCGTCGCCGATTTCAGCATCCATGGCTGCTCCAGCCGCTGTGGCACGAGATCATGCGTGATTGCCGCAGAGCATGACAGCACCACCGAATCTGCGGTGGACATCGTCGCGGCAAAGATGCCGGCAAGGATCAGGCCGACGAATATATCCGGCAGCAGCTGGCTGGCCAGACGCGGCAGCGCGAGTTCCGGGTCCATATCGCTGGATGCGGGAAGATAGAACTTCGCCAGCAGCGACAGCCCGGCCGCCAGAATATAGAACAGGATGAAAAATCCATAATACCAGACACGCGTGCGCGTCATGTTGGCCGCATTATCGAGCGCCATGAAACGCACCATGATGTGCGGCTGTCCGATAACCGACAAGCCAGCAAACAGCCAGCCGAGAATGAACAGACCCACGCCAAACCCGCCGGTAACAAGCAATTCGTCCGGCCCGGGGAGGAGGTCGAGATAAGTCCCCCCATCCAGTGGCCGCAATGCATCGATCAGGCCGCCTGCGCCCCCTGCCCCGGCCAGCCCGACCCCAAACAGCAGGGACAAGGCACCAAGCATGCAGATTGACTGCACCGCATCGGTCCAGATCGACGCGCGAATGCCCCCTGCGATCGAATAGGCAAGGATCATCGCTGCCACCGCACTGGCACCCAGACGCGGATCGAGCCCGAGAACCCCTTCCAGCGCCTTGCCGCCTGCCGAAATCTGCGCGGCTGCATAAGCGCCAAGAAACAGAACCATGAGGATTGCGGCAAACACCTGCCAGCGCGCGAACCGCTGTCCATGCCAGTTGGCAAGGACCGAGGCGAAGGACGCCTCACCCGTCACCCCTGTGGCTTGGCGCAGCTTTCGGTGGACAAAGATCGAGCCGAGAAAATCACCGGCAATCCAGCCAAACATCAGCCACACCGCCGACAGGCCCGCCTGATATCCATAACCGATCACACCGATGAACAGATAACCGGAATTGTTGGTCGCGACGGCTGAAAGACCCGTCAGCCAGGGCGAAACGCTCTGACCGGCAAGATAATAATCCTTGCGCTGTCCGGTCGCGACACGCGCTGATGCAAGGCCGACGAACAAGAATATCGCGAGTATCGCAAGAAAACTGACAAGAACCATGATTAAACAGGGGCACTATTGTTTTACGCGCCGCCTTGCGCGTCCGGCAGGCTGGCCGGCAGGTCGGATGACGGATCGGTTTCGCCATATGCTGAAAAAAGGTCGAGCTGTTCGTCTTCGCTGCCGCGCGGGTCAATCTCGGCAATCGCCAGTGATGTGGCCGGCACAAGGCCATAGTTTTCCTTGTTCTCTTCTGCCACTTTGGAACGACCGGCGCGGCGCATAATCATCGACGCAAACAGGATCATGAAGAACACGCCCGAAAAAAGGAACAGGCTGCGCTCGCCAAATGGCAGACCCATCGCACCGCCAGCCAGCAACGGCCCGGCGATTGAGCCCAGCCCCCAGACCAGCAGCAGACCTGCCATCATCGCGGTGGCATGCCCCGGCCCGGCGCGGTCGACGGCATGTGCGACCGCGATACCGTAATAGCTGAATGCACCTGCCCCAAACAGCGCCGCGATCAGCAAGGTCAACGTCAGGCCAAAGCCAGAGCCCACAAGGAACAAGGCAAGCGAGGCAAGCGCCCCCAAAGCGGCGCAGCCCGCGATGACCAGACGCCGGTCGATCCGGTCGGACAGCGCACCAAGTGGCCATTGCGCCGACATCGATCCGGCGATCAAAGCTGCGTTGAGATAAGCGGCCATGACGGCCGGTCGCTGCGGATCCAGCGTGCTGGCAAAAACTGCATAGAGCTGTCCGACACCATTGTTTATAAGGCCGGCAAGGAAGGCTGCAATCACTGCTGCCGGCGCGACGCGGAGGATTTCACGCGGCCCGAATGGCTCTGGCGAAGGCGCGTCAGGCTGATTGCGGCGTGTTGCTGCCACGGGAAAAACCGAAGCCGACAACAAGGCTGCGACAAGCATCAGTCCGGCTGCAGGCTGGCCGGCCATCAGCGAGACCAGAAACGGGCCCGCCACGACCCCCGACTTGGTCACGACCAGATAGAAACCCAGCACGCTGCCACGCTTGTCTTCGGGCGCAGAGTCGGCGATCCAGCTGTCGCCAACAGTCATCAGGCCTGACGCGCACAAGCCGATCAGAAATTGCAGACCCGCCCACCAGACAAGGCTGGGGCTGAGTGAGAAAGCAAGGACTGCGACCGTTGCAACAGCTGAAAACAGGGCATAGGCGCGGATATGGCCGACGATGCGGATTTCATGTGACGCACTGACCGTGCCAACAAGAAAGCCGATCGCATAAGTCGATGCGACCAGTCCGATACCGATCGTGGAAATTCCCTGCGCGCGCAGCGACAAGGCGATGATCACAGCCAGACTGGTGACGCCAGCATGCAGGAACGTCATTGCCGCGGTGACTGCCAGCACATTTCGATAGGTTGCCAGCCCGCCCCGCCAACTGATCGCCTGTCGGGCGGAGGGCGCGTCGTCGCTCAAATCAGGCCGCATTCTTTAGCGCTGCGCCGACCGAACGCCCGGCTTCGGTCGGCTCGCGGTCCTCGACCAGACAGGCATGCAGCGCACGGATCGCGACCTCGAAACGGCTTTCATCAATGATGATCTGCAGGTCGATATCGCGCATCAGCTGGTGGATGCCGCGGATCTCGACCCCGGCCGCGTTCAGGGCTGTCGCCGCACGCGCGGTCAGCCCGGGCAAGGCCAGATCGCTGCCGATCACCGAAACAATCGCAACTTCGCTGAGCCGCACGGTGGCATTCCCGAAGCACGCTTCAAGATCAGATACGACGCGCTTCACGGCTTTCCGGGTTCCCTCGACATAATGAATGATCGTGTTGGCATTCGAGCATTTTGTCACGATGCGCACGCCATGTCGCGTCAGGCAACGCAAGGTTTCCTCGTCATAGCCTTTGACCCCGACCATGTCCTGTTCAAACAGTTCCAGCGCGACGATATTGCGAATGCCGGTAACGATCTCCGCCCGCGGCGTCCCGGATACATAATCGCCGTCAATGACCGTGCCGGCATCCTCTGGATCGAAAGTGTTCTTGACCCGCAAGGGGATCCCCGCCTGGCGCAGGCCCTTTGCCGCGCGCGGGTGAACCGCCTCCATGCCCATATTCGAAAGTTGGTCGGCGACATCATAATTGGTGCGCCCGATCTTGATCACCTTGTCCTGCCCGACAAGCTTCGGGTCGGCGCTTGACAGGTGAAACTCCTTGTGGATCACCGCCTCGCTCGCTCCGGAGGCAATCGCGACATGGCTGAATGTCACTTCAGTGTATCCCCGGTCATAGGTCTTGACCATGCCTTCACTGGCTGCAGCATAGCCGGTCACGATCGGCAGTTCTTTTTCAAGATCGATCTTTTCCAGCCCTTCGCGAATGCGCTGCTGCAGCGTCAGTTCGCGCTCATCGCGCCAGCCGGTGAGATCGACAAATTGCGCATTGACGCCCTTCTGGCGCAGCAGCAGAGCGGTATTGTGCGCTGAATGCGCCTCACCCAGAGCCGAGAGCATTTCGCGTACTGTGACCAGATGCTCATCGAGCCGGAACTGGCCATATGAGCAAAGCCGGTGCAAGTCGATCAGGCAGTTGCGCACCCCCTCGATCCGCTCGCGCACGAATGCGTCTGCGGTTTCGCAATCGGCATGCTGGCCGAAAACCTCGCGGTTCTTCGCTGTCATTGCGTCACCGATTTCGGTGATGGCGTCGCTCCAGGCCCATTTGCTCTGCGCCCCGGCAAACAGTCCATAAACGCCCGGCTTGCCGGATTTCTTGTGCTCCAGCAGCCTGTCGGTCATGCCGGCATAGGCCGAAACGACGAAAATACGATTGTAAAGCGCGTCGCCGCTGCGGCCATTGATCAGGACATTGTCGAAAACGACATCGCTATTGGCAATCGATGTGCCACCGATTTTCTCAACCGTATGTGTCATGGGAAGCTCTCCCTGAATTTGCGCGGCCAGATTTCGAGAAATCTCACGGTTGGCCACGTCCTGCCGCACCCATATCGAAGCGCAGGCAGATGCATTTAAAATTGCCCGTCAATCCTTGCGGATGCTTTCCGCTTCGGGCGGATAGGCACCATCCGGGCCGTGAAGCTCGCGCCCGGTCACCGGCGGATCGAAGACGCAGGCCATGGTCATTTCGCGCCAGGCGCGCAGGATATGACCGTCATGCCGGTTAAGCGCAAACATGATCCCCGAACCGATCGCGTGTGGTTCCGCGGTTGCGAGATCCTCGATCGATCCCTCCCCGCAGATGCAATAGACGCTTTCAGGATGGTTCTTGTCTTCCATTTCCAGCACTGCGCCGTCATGGATGGTCGTGATGTGGGATGAAGACCCCATCGCATCATCCTTCAAAAGCAACCGAACCGAAGTCCAGCCATCGCTTTCAACCCTGCGGTCGCTGCGCTCAGCCTGTTTCAGGTCGCGAACAATCATGGCTTGATTTCCTTTTTTGCTCTCAGGCCGCCTTGCGGGCCTGCGCAGCGCTGACGCGCGCGACTGCAGCCTGAAGGATATCGATGCCCTGCTCGAGCAACGGTTCGGGGATGTTCAGCGGGCAGAGAATCTTCACGATCTCGTCCCCACCGCCGGATGTCTCGATGATCAGTCCGTTTTCGAAACAGTCATGGCACACTGCGCGGGCGAGCTCTCCCGATTTCATCTCGATGCCAGCCATCATGCCCTTGCCCTTGACCCGGACAGTATTCGTATTGGCGGCGGTGATTTCAGCGAGGCGGCGCTTCATCAGCGCGCCCTTGTGCCGGACATCGCGGGCAAATTCATCATCACGCCAGAACAGCTCAAGCGCCTTTGTTGCGGTCACGAAGGCATGGTTGTTGCCGCGAAACGTGCCATTGTGCTCGGCGGGCTTCCACTGGTCGATCTGTGGGCGGATCAGTGTCAGCGCAAATGGCAGCCCCATGCCGGAAAGCGACTTGGCCAGCGTCACCATGTCCGGCTTCACACCCGAGGATTCGAAGCTGAAGAAACTGCCCGTCCGCCCGCATCCGGCCTGGATGTCATCGATGATCAGCATTGCACCGGCTTTACGGGCAATCTTCTCGATCTTGCGCAACCAGGCATCGCTGGCGACATTCAGTCCGCCCTCGCCCTGCACGGTCTCGACAATGATCGCTGCCGGCTTGTCGAGCCCGGATGACGGGTCATCAAGCCGGCGGGCGAGCAGGTCAGCGGTGTCGATATCGCTGCCATGATAGCCATCAAAAGCCTCATGCACGGTTCCGCACAATGGCAGGCCGGCCCCGCCGCGCTTGCCTGCATTGCCGGTGCATGACAAAGCGCCCAGCGTCATGCCGTGAAACCCGTTGGTGAAGGCGATGACATTGTGCCGGCCGGTCACCTTGCGCGCCAGTTTCAACGCAGCCTCGACCGCATTGGCACCGGTCGGGCCGGTAAACATCACGCGGTGATCCATCCCGCGCGGCTTGAGAATGATCTCTTCCATCGCTTCAAGAAAGGCCTGTTTGGCCCCGGTGTGCATGTCCAGCCCATGGGCCACCCCGTCACTCAGGATGTAGTCAACAAGCGCCTGTTTCATTTCGGGATGGTTGTGACCATAATTGAGCGTGGAACAGCCGGCGAGGAAATCGATATATTCCTCTCCGTCCTGCGTGGTCAGAACCGACCCGCTTGCTTTGGAAAACTGCACCGGAAACGCGCGGCAATAGCTGCGCACGGATGATTCGCGGCGGTCGTAGATTTCAGGTGTCTGGGTCCGATGGTCAGTCATGTCTGGCTCCATTCGACGATTTGAGTGTTGTGAGAGGACAAATGAACCGGTCAGCCGGCCATTGGCTGTTCGCTCAGCCCGCAAGGGCGCCGGAAGGGACCGATCGTGACAAGCCTCTCGCTGTCATGACGGCCACGAAAGTGTCGCGCTCTGTCAAACCCGTCCTGCGGTGCCAAGGGTGCATCCAGCGCGCGCGCGATCGAGCGGAACAGGCCCCAGGACGCGGCATTGTCCGGCGTGATCGTTGTCCTGAGAGAGCGGAAGGGTTTTGCTCGCGGACGCGCTAGAATCTCGGCAAGCATCCGATGGGCAAGGCGCTGGCCTCTGCCCTTTTCGTGAACGGCCACCTGCCAGAGGAAAAAGGTCTCCGGATCGCCCGGCATTTCGTGGCCGGACATCCAGCCAATCGCCTCACCATCACGGCGCGCAAGGGCACATGTCTGTGCAAAATGCGAACATTGTATCAGGTTCATATACAGCGAATTGGTATCCAGAGGCGGACAGGCCGCGATCAGGTCATGAACATCAGCCCCGTCCTCGGGAACCGGAATCGTGATACAAGCAACCAAATGACGGCAACTGTCGCCTGGATCGGTATCTGTATCCGCCGCACTGGGCGTGGTGTCACTGGCTATGTTTGGCACGGCACCCTCCTCATTAGACAGTTAGTATTTAGTCTGTCGAATTGTATTTGTAACCCCTGAAGGTTGGTGCCTGAGGAATAATCAGGCTGCAATGCCTGCTTTTTACACAGATTCGCCATGATTCTCAGATGTCGCCAGATACGAAGGGGATTTCAAAGCAACTCTTCTTTCGTAAAATGAAACAAATTGATTCGATCCCTCCGTGCGAGTCTGTTGAAAATGCAGGGTGATGCTCGACACTGCGCTCGGAATTGGCCAAAGGTCGCGGCAACCCGCATCTGAAAGACCTGAACGACGAAATGAACAAGAGAGCCGATACTGCACTGGTCGCCCTGCGCCAGATATTGAATGCGACAGATCGCAGTGTGCGCGAGCTTGCCGCTTCCTCGGAACTGACGCCCTCGCAATTGCTGACATTGCAGGTGCTCTGCAAACAGGGCGAGACACTCGCCGGGGATCTCGCCCGCGCCGTCAGCCTGCGTCAGGCAACGATGACTGCAGTGCTCGACAAGTTGCAGGCGCGTGGATTTATCCGTCGCCAGCGCGGCAACCATGACAAACGCAAGGTCTGGGTGTTCATCACGAAGGAAGGCCGCGATATCGTTGGCGGTGCACCAGACCTGTTGCAGGAAACCTTTCTCAGCCGGTTCAACGCGATGGCCGACTGGGAGCAGGCGATGATTATTGCTGCACTGGAACGGGTTTCTTCGCTTCTTGATGCCGAGCGGACAGACGCCGCGCCGCTGCTGGACATTGGTGCCGTGAATGAATTGCCGGAAAATTACGCGGATGCACAATCAGATTTCCCGGAATCATCCGCACCCAAGCCCTCTGACCGCTGAATTCTGCGCTCTTGTCGCGCGTGTTCCTTGAGCGCTGCCAAATCATTTCGCCTTTGCGGGGAAAGCGTTGGCAAACCGATTTCAACTGTGAATTAAGCTGAAGGCAGGGCTCGACCGGACCTGATCCGGTGTCAGTCGTCCCGGTTGGGGGGAACCGGACGCGAGTTGTGTTTTCTGCGGCTGTCCGGAACTGACCCGGAAGGTCGCGAACTGAAAATCGGGGATTTGAGATGAGTATCGATCAATCTGGCTCAATTCTTGTTTGGCCGGTCAGCAAACGCGCTGAATCGGGAATCGAGCAAGACATGCAATCGAAAACCATCACGGATCACGAAACATCCACCCAAATCGTGCGCGACCGTCACGGCAAGCCGGGCGATGCGCATCAGACCCGCGCGTCTGAAGGTCTGAAACGGGCAATGGATCTCGCAATCGCAATACCGACGGCGATCTTCCTGTTGCCAGCCTTGCTGCTGATTGCCCTGATCGTTTATCTTGATGATGGCGGCCCGGTAATTTTCAGCCATCGCCGCCGGGGTCAGAACGGGCGAGATTTCACCTGCCTGAAATTCAGGACCATGGTGCGCGACGCTGAAAACCGCTTGCAGCATTTGCTGGCGAACGATCCGGCCATGCGGGCAGAATGGGACGCCACACAGAAACTGCGCAAGGATCCGCGCCTGACGCGAACAGGTGGCTTCTTACGCCGGTTCAGCATTGATGAATTGCCGCAGCTGTGGAACATCATCAAGGGCGAGATGTCGATTGTCGGCCCACGTCCGATTGTCGACAATGAGGTGCGTCGTTATGGCGATGATATCCGCTTTTACGATGCGGTGCGGCCCGGTGTTGTCGGCCTCTGGCAGGTGTCCGGACGCAATGACACCACTTATGATGAGCGGGTTGCGCTGGACGTGGAATATGCGCTCAGCCGGTCACTCGCCTATGATGTCGCAATCCTGTTCAGGGCCGTGCCGGCTGTGTTGTTGTCGCGTGGCGCATATTGAGGCTTCGAACGGTCGGCCTCGACGTGTGACGAAGTGACGATGAGGAAACGGCGCACTCAACCTGAAAGCGTGGCTCGGCCCGTGCCGGCATGCAGCGCGCAGATCAGCGTGAACAGTCGCCGGGACGTGTCAAAATCGACACCGACCTTGCCCTTCAGGCGCTCCTCGACAAGTTCCGAGCCCTCATTGTGAATGCCACGCCGCGCCATGTCGATCGCCTCGATCTGGTGCGGGGATGATGTCCGGATCGCGTCGTAATAGCTTTCGCAAATCAGGAAATAGTCGCGAATGACGCTGCGAAACGGCGTCATTGACAGAATGAATGTGTGAACCTGTGCGCCATCATGGTCCATGATATCAAACACAAGCTTGCGTTCGTGCAACGACAATGACAGCCGATAGGGTCCGCCGGGATGGTCTTCGACCTTGAAGTGATTTTCCTCGATCAGGTCGAAAATCGCGACCCGCCGCTCATGCTCGGCCTCTGGCCCTGATGCGGCAAGCGTCTCCTCGTCAATCTCCACGGAAACAAGGCGGTTTTCAGACATCCTCGCCCCCGGCTTTGATGCGCACGGCCACCGAGCGCGCATGTGCCGGCAGGCCCTCTGCCTGTGCCAGAACCAGCGCAGCCGGTGCCAGTGCCGCAAGGCCCTGCGGACTGGCGCTCTGCACACTCATCCGTTTCATGAAATCGACCAGGCTGAGCCCCGAACTGAAACGCGCAGCTCGCGATGTCGGCAGGACATGGTTCGATCCTGTGACATAATCGCCAAGCGCCTCAGGTGTGTGATGGCCTAAAAACACAGCTCCGGCATGGCGGATGGCTGGCAACAGCGCTTCCGGTGCCTCAATGGCAAGCTCAAGATGTTCCGGTGCGACCCGATTGGAAATGTCTGCCGCCGTTTCACGATCCGGCGCCAGAACAATCGCACCATTGGCTTGCCAGGCCTGACCGGCGCAATTGCCTGCGGGAAGCGTTGCCAACAGGTTTTCCACAGCGCGTTGAACATTATCCACAAGCGCCTCGTCCAACGCAATCAGGATCGACTGCGCGGCCGGGTCGTGTTCAGACTGGCTCATCAGGTCGGCAGCAATCCAGTCCGGATCGGCGGTCATGTCAGCAATGACGAGGATTTCCGACGGCCCGGCAATCGTGTCGATGCCGACCCGGCCAAACACCTGACGCTTCGCTTCGGCCACCCACGCATTGCCCGGACCGACGATTTTGTCCACAGGCTGTAGCTGACCGGCACCATAGGCCAGTGCCGCCACCGCCTGCGCGCCGCCAATCGGGTAATATTCCGAAACACCCGCCCTGAGCGCAGCATAAGCCACCGCCGGCGAGAGCTGCCCGCCCGGTGCAGGTGCGACCATCACCACCCGCTCAACGCCGGCGATCTTTGCGGGAACGACATTCATCAGCACCGAACTGGGATAGCTCGCCCGCCCGCCCGGCACATACACGCCGACACTGTCGAGCGGTGTCCAGCGCCAGCCGAGGCGAATGCCTGCGAGATCAGTAAACTCGTGGTCTTGTGGTCGTTGCGCCTCGTGATAGGCCGCGATGCGCCCGGCGGCAAAATCGATGGCAGATTTCAGCGCATCCGGACAGTCCGCCGCAAGCGCGTGCAGATCAACATTGTCGGAAGTCAGCAGGACCGGATCAATCTGCAGCCGGTCGAATTTCGCGGTCAGTTCCGCGACGCCGGCACCGCCGCGCGTGCGCACATCCCTGACAATCGCCTCGACATCGCCGCGCACATCACCATTGCTGCCGCGCTCGCGCGCGAGAAACGCAGAAAACTGATCTGAAAATCCCGGCTGCCGGGCGTCCAGAAACTCGGTCATCAGCGCCGCCTTTTCTCGTGACCCGGCAGGTGCCGCGTTGGCCATACATAGCCGGAGTCGAGCAAGGTGACATCCAGAGCTTCCACGTCAAGGACGATCTCGCCATCGCCGGCAAAGGTCAGCACGACCTGCCCGCCCGGCGGCGTCTCAGCAGGTCGAAACGCAACCTGCAACAACGAAACAACAAGTTCCGGATCTGACCGGGTGATGCCCAGCGAGCGCACCGCCAGCACGCCGTCAAAGCCGAGAATTGCGCGCACACGTTCGCGCTGCGCAGGCTTGCGAACGACGGCCTCCCAGCGGAACCGGTTCAACTCGATCGAGAAACGGCGCTGGCGCGGCGCATATTTCAGGTTTCCGGCCTTGCTCACCGCGTCCTGGACCGCAGCCGAGACGATCTTCAGATCCTCAGCATCCTCAGCCACCAGTCTGAGAGGGGAGGGCTCAGTCATGTCGCTCGGGCTCCTGTTGCCATCACTCTGAATCGGACAGCCGCGCGACGTTCGCACCACAGCCCCTGAGTTTGTCTTCGAGGCGCTCAAATCCCCGGTCAAGATGATAGATCCGGTTGACCACAGTCTCCCCTTCCGCCGCAAGCCCTGCAATGACAAGTGATACAGAAGCGCGCAGATCGGTTGCCATGACAGGCGCGCCGTGAAGCCTGTCAACACCTTTGACGACCGCTTCTGATCCGCGCACCGTTATATTGGCACCCAATCGCGCCAGTTCAGGCGCATGCATGAACCGGTTTTCGAAAATGTTCTCCCGGATGATGGTCGTTCCCTCAGCCAGCGCCATCAGCGCCATGAACTGCGCCTGAAGGTCCGTGGGAAAGCCCGGATGCGGTCGGGTATCGATATCGGCTGCGCGCAGTCTTGTGCCATTGCGACGCACCCGGAGCGTTCCGGCCGCTGCATCGGCGTCAACCGTCACCCCGGCACGCCGCATCGCATCAATCGCCGCGCCGAGCGCTTCGACCGGCGCACCATCAAGCGTGACATCACCGCCTGCCGCAGCTGCTGCAATTGCATAGGTTCCCGCCTCGATCCGGTCGGGCATGACCTTGTGCTCAACCCCGCCAAGCCGCTCGACCCCGCGGATCACGATTGTATCGCTGCCTGCCCCGGAAATGTCCGCACCCATCGCATTCAGACACATGGCGAGGTCGGCTATTTCCGGCTCGCGCGCCGCGTTTTCAAGTCTGGTCTCACCATCGGCCAGGCTCGCGGCCAGCATGGCATGTTCGGTTGCCCCGACAGATGGGAACGGGAAATTGATATGCGCGCCCTTCAGCCCGCGGATCGCAGCGGCCTTGACATAACCGGCCTCGACCACGAGGTCCGCGCCCATCGCCTCGAAGGCTTTCAGGTGCAGGTCCACCGGACGCGCGCCGATCGCACAACCACCGGGCAGCGAGACATTGGCGTGGCCCTCGCGTGCCAGCAGCGGCCCCAGCACATTGAAACTCGCGCGCATCTTGCGCACCTGATCATAGGGCGCGATCGTGCTGGTCAGTCGCTCGCCGTTGAGATGACAGGTCGAGGCCCCCTTCGGCCAGTAGACCTCGACACCCAGCGTGGCCAGCAACTGCGCCAGGAAGCGTGTGTCGGATAGATCCGGCATGTTCGACAGCACGACCGGCTGATCGCTCAGCAATGTCGCGACCATCAGTTTCAGGGCTGAATTTTTCGCACCGGAAATCGGGATGCGACCGGAAAGCGGCTGACCGCCTGTGATGCTCAATCTGTCCATGGCTGATGTTGCTACAGTGCGCCGCGGGCGAGGGAAAGGCCGGATTGCGGCGATCTCATGGGTACTGCTCAGGGCTGTTCATCAAGGGGGGGAGCCGCCGGACGGATTGGCGCGCCGGAGCGCGGCCTTGCGCCGTTTCAGATTCTCCCGCAAGGCCTTGGCCAGCCTTTCGCCCTTGTCAGGCTGCTTTCGCGCCCCGCCATCCTGCTTTTTCTCGGTCAATTGCATTGCCTCCGCCGGTAAGGCTCTTTTCATCTGCGTGTGCTTAAGCTAATGCCTCCGCCTCAGGACCGCAATCGCCGCGGTAGCTCAGTGGTAGAGCGCACCCTTGGTAAGGGTGAGGTCGGGAGTTCAATCCTCCCCCGCGGCACCATTCTTTTTGGACCCCGTATCGCTGCGCTCACATGGGTCGCGCTCAGGGCTGTTTTGTTGGACCCCGTATCGCTGCGCTCACATGGGTCGCGCTCAGGGCTGTTTTTGTCTGACCGCCCACTCCGGCTGCGCCTGCGCGATGGGTCGCGCTCAGGGCTGTTGTGTTGGACCCCGTATCGCTGCGCTCACATGGG
>CAYUEM010000031.1:14480-18417 GCA_964442925.1 uncultured Hyphomonadaceae bacterium | reverse complement strand
GGGTGATGCCGTTGAGGTCACCGACACCATCGCCGGTGGTGTCACAGAAGCTGCGTGGATAGACCTGATAGATCACCGCACCCTTCCACCAGGGCGGGGTGCCGGTGCCTGTCGTGTCTGACGCCTCCTGCATGCGCCCGGTGGCAAAACAGATATCACTCATTGCGTCCAGTCCTGACTGCGGCACACGGCATAGCCGAAACCGGCGAGGTTGATTGTGTAACTTCCGGGCGCGGAGATGCGCGGCGCACAGCTGCCCGTCAATGGCGTAAAACGGTTTGACCGCGGATCGGTCTCGATATCGACCCGGCGCGGCGCGGCGCGGAAGTTCAGCGCGACGATGATCTCCCCGCCCGATGGTGCAAGGCGCGAGACAACGAAGACGCCACCATCATGTTCGGCAAGCCGCACGATCTGGCGGCCCCGACGAAGGCCCTCATGTGCTGTGCGCAGGCCTGCAAATTCCGCAATCGCCCGGTAAAGCGGATGATCGGGATCGAAATTCGCTTCGCGTGTTGTGGCTGTCGTTCCGGCCAGGTCATTGTCATTATACTCAGCTACCTGACCGGCAAACATCGTCTCGCGAGCCTTCTGGTCATTGCCATCACTGATGAAGCCCTGCTCGTCACCATAATAGACGACCGGCACGCCGCGCAGGAAAAACAGCGCCGCATGGGCGAGTTTCAGCCGCGCGACCATTTCCCGGTCACTGATGCCGGGATGCGCTTTGCGCAGGAAGCCGCCGACGCGCCCGAAATCGTGATTGCCGAAAAAGGTTGTCATCCGCAGGCCCGCATCCTTGCCGCCCGCAAACAGGTCATCGGCCACAAACAGGCTTTCGAGCCGCTCGGTGCCTTCGCCATCGACGAGCACACTCTTGAGCGCATAATGCATGCCGAAATCGAGCGCCTGCTCGAAGCCACCTGCTTTCATATGCCAGGCCAGCCTGTGCGGTTCAGCCTCGGCGGCCTCTCCGAAAATGTAGAAATGTTCGATGCCAAGGCTTGCCGCATGCGCCTTTATCGCGGGATTGAAGGCATGCCAGAATTCCGGGTTGACGTGTTTGGCGGTGTCGATGCGGAACCCGTCGATCCGATAGCGGGTGATCCAGTCTGAAAACACCTCGATAAATCCTTCCACCACACGCGGATTTTCAGTGGCGATATCATCAAGCCCCGAAAAGTCGCCATAGGTCACGCTCTCGCCGTGCCAGTGGCTGTTGCCCCGATTGTGATAGAGCGAAAGATCATTCAGCCATGCCGGCGTTTTCACATCTTCCTCACCGGCAGGGATATAAGGCGTGTAGGCAAAGCCCGGTGCGGTCAGGCGCGCGAAATTCTCAGCAGTCTGGTGCGGCGGGCGGTCGCCGAGAAAGCCCTCGTTGATCGCTTCGCCATCCGGCCCGCCGCGCGTGGAAAACGGATAGGCGCCTTTCGGGCGATACGGGCAGTCGGGCGCTGCGCGCGGGCCGGCAAAAGCCGGGTCATGGCATTCGCGATAGGCGATCACATCGGCTGTGTGATTGGTGATGATATCGAGATAGACGCGCAGGCCGCGTGCATGGGCCGCCGCGACAAAGGCTTTCATCTCCGCATCCGTGCCGAAATGCGGATCGACTGCGGTGAAATCAGTGATCCAGTAGCCATGATAGCCCGAGGTTTCCTCGCCGGGCGCGCCCTGCACCGGCTTGTTCCTGTAAATCGGGCCCAGCCAGATCGCGGTGACGCCGAGGCCTTCGATATAATCGAGCCTCTCGGTCAGACCCTTCAGGTCACCGCCGAGATAAAACCCGCGATGATCGGGTCGGTAGCCATGCGCGCGCCAGTCGCCTTCAATGCCGCCGCGATCATTGCCGCGATTGCCGTTCTCGAACCGGTCGGGCAGCACAAAGTAGATGATTTCATCTTCCGGCTGGCGTGTCGCACCCGGCGCGTCCATACTGGAAGCGCGGGCGGGCGCGGGAGCGGCTGTGATCGTGGATGTGTCGGGTCGGGTCGGCATCGCCGTGCAGGCACCGAGCAGCGTGGTCGCCGCCGCTAATGCAAGTCGCCAGCCGCGGGCGGGCCCGGTTGCGTGTCGGCTCTGTCTCATTTCGGGCACAGTCAACTCCTGTCCTTGCAGCCGTGTTCGCAAAAATTTGCAATCTCCAGCTTAGAGGGAGGGCAGATCGAAAATCAATTCATTATCTGACGAAACCGGCAGAATTTTAGGACCCGGCAAAGGCAGCCTGTGCGCGGCGTCACCTTTTCGCTTGCAGAAACTTGCAGGGCTTGTCTATCCTTTCGGAAAATGTCGGGGAGGAAATGTGATGACAGTGTTTCAGCGGGCTCTGGTCGCAATGGCGGCGATCACCATACAGTCGGGCTGCCAGTCGGTTGCGGTTTCGCAGGATCTGCGCGGGCAGGCCGATGCCGCGCGCATGGCCGAGCAAACCCAGCAGATCTCCTCGCCGGATGGCCGGCTGCAGGTCAGTATCGCCGCCGAAAACGGCCAGCCGGTTTATTCCGCAAGCTATGACGGCGCGCAGATCGTGGCACCCTCGAAACTTGGCCTGCGTTTCGCGCAAGAGGCAAGTCTCGACACCGGCCTGGTGATTGCCAGAGCGACGCGCAAATCGGTCGACCAGACCTGGCAGCAGCCATGGGGCGAGCGCCGCCTTGTCAGCGATCACCATCACGAACTGGCGGTGGAGTTTGCCGCTGCTGACGGTTCTGCGCGCGGCTACACGCTACGCATGCGGGTCTTTGATCAGGGTCTCGGTCTGCGCTACGAAGTGCCGGGCGATGGCGCGCGCGCGATTGTCGACGAGATCACCGAGTTCAATGTCGGCGGTGAGGCCACGGCCTTCTGGACGCCAGCGGGCGAATTCAACCGGCTGGAATACACCTATCGGACAACATCGGTCCGAGACGTGCCGCGCGCCAATACGCCGTTCACGCTGCGCCGCGATGATGGGATCCATCTCGCCATTCACGAGGCTGCGCTGATTGATTATGCCGGTATGTGGCTTGACCAGCGCCGCGACGGCCAGCTGGAGGTTGATCTTGCTCCGCGCCATGATGGGGTAAAAGTGCGCGTCGATGGTGGTTTCAACACGCCATGGCGGGTTGTTCAGGTCGCTGACAGTGCAGTGGGCCTCTATAATGGTTCAGATATCTATCTCAATCTCAATGAACCCAACACGCTCGGCGATGTGTCCTATTTCACACCCGGAAAATATGTCGGCATCTGGTGGGGCATGCACATCAACACCTTTACCTGGGGCTCAGGGCCAAAGCATGGTGCCACCACCGAAAACACGATGAAATATATCGACTTTGCTGCCGAGAACGGCTTTTCCGGCGTGCTGGTGGAGGGCTGGAACATTGGCTGGGACGGCGACTGGTTCAACAATGGCGAGCTGTTCCGCTTTGCCGAGCCCTATCCCGATTACGACCTCGAAGCGCTCAGTGCCTATGCGGGTGAAAAGGGCGTGGCCCTGATCGGCCACCACGAAACGTCGGGCAACCTGACCAATTACGAGGCCCAGCTCGATGATGCGCTTGACCTGATGGAGGCCAATGGCGTCAGCGTCATCAAGACCGGCTATGTCGCCGATGGGTCTGACCTCAAACTGATCGATAAGGACGGCCATGCCCGCTACACCTGGCATGACAGTCAGGAGCGCGTGGAACACGACATCCGCGTGCTCAAGGCGGCCCATAAGCGCGGCATTGCCATCAACGCTCACGAGCCGGCCCGCGCCACCGGCCTGCGCCGCACATACCCCAATGCCGTCTCCCGCGAAGGCGCGCGCGGGATGGAGTTCAACGCCTGGGGCACGCCGCCCAACACGGTCGAGCACCAGGCCATCCTGCCTTATACGCGGATGCTGGCCGGTCCGTTTGACTTCACGCCGGGCATTTTCGACCTGACGCCGAACGGGCCTGATGACGCG
>CAYUEM010000031.1:0-14470 GCA_964442925.1 uncultured Hyphomonadaceae bacterium | reverse complement strand
ACCGCGTGCCCTCGACGCTGGCGAAACAGCTTGCGCTCTATGTCACGATCTACTCCCCCATGCAGATGGCTGCTGACCTGCCGGAAAATTATGCGCGCTTCCCCGATGCTTTCCAGTTCATCAGGGATGTCCCGGCCGACTGGGAGCATTCCATTGCCCTGCAAGGCGAGGTCGGCGAGCATTTCGTGATCGCGCGCAAGGACCGCAATTCCAATGACTGGTATCTGGGCGGCGTGACGGACGAGATGGCCCGCACGGTTTCGGTTCCGCTCGATTTCCTCGCCGCCGGCATCAGCTACACCGCGCAAATCTACCGCGACGGGCCGGGCGCGGACTGGGAATCGAACCCTTATGAATACACCATCGAGACCCAGACCGTGAACGCTGGCTCCACATTGGCCGTGCCGATGGCACCCGGCGGCGGTTTCGCTGTGCGGTTTGCGCCATTGGAGAACGAACGGGCGGTAAAATTCCTGCAGCCTGCGGAACAGACCGGCCCAAGCGGCAGCCATTCCAGCGCCCTTTCAGGCGGCACGCTGTGGACCTTCGAAACGTTCAAGTCGAAGGAAGTCATCCTTCCGCGTGACATCCATGTCTGGCTGCCGCCCGGCTATGAGACAGGCAAGGCGCACTACCGCGTCATCTACATGCATGATGGCCAGCATCTGTTCCAGCCCGGCGCGGGCGTGACCGGCGAGGAATGGCAGGTTGATGAGACGATGCGCGAACTGGCCTATCGCGAGATGGCCGCGCCTGCGATCATTGTCGGCATCGCCAATAGTCAGGAGCGCTGGCAAGACTATGCGCCCGCTGCCTTCATTGCCAACCTGCCGGAAGACCAGCGCGAAGCCATCACCTCGCAATCCGGCGGCACACCGAAATCAGACGCCTATCTGCGCTTCATCGTCAACGAGGTGAAGCCGATGGTCGACACCACGTTCCGCACCCTGCCAGACCGTGAGCACACCTTCACGGCGGGCGCATCCATGGGCGGGCTGATCTCGCTCTATGCGATCAGCCAATATCCGGACGTGTTCGGCGGCGCGGCGGGCCTCTCCACGCACTGGCCACTCCGGAACCCCGAGACGGCCGACGTCAACGCCGTGCTGGGGGCCATCACGACCGCGCTGGAAGCTGGCGGGCTGGACCCGGCCATCCACCGTCTCTGGCTCGACCGGGGCACGGAAAACCTCGACAGTCATTACGGACCCTACAGTGCCGCAATGGACAGCTATTTCGCCGGAAAGGGCTTTTCCGAAACCAGTTACAGCTCCTCCGTGGCAGAAGGCAGCGACCATAATGAAGCCAGCTGGGCGCAGCGGTTCCCCGACGCCGTGCTGTTTCTGCTGGGCACCCAATAGGCCAGCCCGCACACGGCCCGGAGGACAAGCATGCAGAAACCCACACTGAAGTTCGGCCAGATCTGGAACATGTGTTTCGGGTTTCTCGGCATCCAGATCGGCTTTGAGCTGCAGAACGGCAACATGTCGCGTATCTTCCAGACGCTCGGCGCGGAAATGGACAGCCTCGCCATTCTGTGGATCGCCGCGCCGCTCACCGGCCTCATCATCCAGCCCATCATTGGCTACTTCTCCGACAAGACATGGATGCCCAGCCTTGGCCGGCGCAGGCCGTATTTCCTTGTCGGTGCGGTGCTTGCCACGCTCGCCCTGTTCGTCATGCCCAACAGTCCAAGCCTCTGGGTCGCAGCTGGCATGCTCTGGATACTCGATGCCTCGCTGAACATTACCATGGAGCCGACCCGCGCTTTTGTCGGCGACATGCTGCCTGACAAGCAGCGCACAACCGGCTACGCGATGCAGAGCTTTTTCATCGGCATCGGCTCGGTGCTGGCGGGTGCCCTGCCATGGTTGCTGACGCAGTTCGGTGTCGCCAATACCGCGCCGGAAGGCCAGATTCCGATGACGGTGCAGATCGCCTTCTATGCCGGCGGTGCGGCGCTGTTCGCCGCGGTTGTCTACACGGTGCTGACGACACCAGAATACAGGCCCGAAAAGATGGCTGCCTTTGAGGCTGAACGGCGCAGTGCGCTGGGCCTTCGCGAAGAGGAGACAGCTTCCGGACCGCCGCGCGCGGTCCGCGCTTTCTTGATGGGCGGAATTGTCTGGGTTGTCATCGGCTTGCTGCTGGCGGTGTTTTTCGTTGCCGGACGCGCAGACCCGCGACCGGAAGGGCTGGCCTGGCTCGGCAATGTCGAGTTCAAGCAGGACCTTTATGTCTTTGCCGGCCTGATTGCCGGTTTCGGTGCCGTGCAGATCGTGGCCGGCCTGATGCGCGCTTCCGGCAATGACAGCAACGGCTACATGGAAGTGGTCAGCGACCTTTTCGCCATGCCGAAGACCATGCGACAGCTCGCAGTGGTGCAGTTCTTCTCATGGTTCGGCCTGTTCGCGATGTGGATTTACGGCACACCGGCAGTGGCCGACTATCATTTCGGCACCAGCGATGCGGCATCGGCGGCCTATCAGGAAGCCGGCAACTGGTGGGGCATACTCAGCGCGGTGCGCAATGGCATGGCTGCGGTCGCTGCACTGGCGATCATCTGGCTGGCAACGCAGGTTGACCGGCGTCGCCTGCATGCAGCCTGCCTGGCGCTGGGCGCAGCAGGTTTCATCGGCATGATCGCGATCCGCGATCCGGGCGGGCTGGTGATCGCGATGCTCGGTGTCGGTGTCGCCTGGGCGGCGATCGTATCGGTGCCCTATGCGATCCTTGCCGGGGCCGTGCCACACGCAAAAATGGGCATCTATATGGGTATCTTCAATATTTTCATCGTGGTGCCGCAGCTGGTTGCGGCCACGCTTCTGGGTTTCATGCTGCGCACATTTTTCGGCAATGCGCCGATCTGGGCATTTGCTATCGCGGCAGCGTCGTTTTCGCTGGCGGCGATTTCGGTGCTGTTTGTCTCGGACCTGCCCGAAGATGCCAGTCCTGAACCGCTGGGAGAGCTGACATGATCCGAACGCTTGTGCTTTTCGCCGTTCTGGTCGTCTCCGCCTGCGCCAATGCGCCGGCAGCGACCGATTACACCCCGAAACCCTATGTGCAGGTCCAGCATCCCGACTGGACGCGCGACGCGGTGATCTACCAGATCAACACCCGGCAGTTCACGCCGGAAGGGACATTCACCGCTGCGCAGTCGCAATTGCCGCGGCTGGCAGAAATGGGCGTCGATATCCTCTGGCTCATGCCGATCCACCCGATCGGCGAGGTCAATCGCAAGGGTATGCTGGGCAGCCCCTATGCCGTGAGGGACTTTCGCGCTGTCAATCCCGAACTGGGCACGCTGGAGGCGTTTCGCGCCTTTGTGGAGGCAGCCCACGGTCTGGGAATGAAGGTGATCATCGACTGGGTGGCCAATCATTCGGCATGGGACAATGCGCTGCTGGAGCAGCACCCTGACTGGTATGCCCGCGACTGGCGCGGCAAGGTGCACCCGCCGCTCGGCACGGACTGGGACGATGTGATCGCGTTTGATTACGCCTCAACGGAGTTGCGCGAATACATGACGGACAGTCTGGCCTATTGGGTGCGTGAGCTTGGCATTGACGGCTATCGCTGTGATGTCGCCGGGCTGGTCCCGCTTGATTTCTGGGAAACCGCGCGCGCCGAACTGGATGCGATCCGGCCGGTCTTCATGCTTGCGGAATGGGAAACGCGTGACCTTCACGCCCGCGCCTTCGATGCGACCTATGCCTGGGAATGGAAGACTGTCATGCAAAAGGTGGCGCGCAGCGAGGCCGGCGCAGATGCCCTGTGGGGCTATTATTTCGGCCAGCAGGCCAGCTGGCCGCGCGACGCCTTTCGCATGGTCTACACTGCCAATCACGATCAGAATGCCTGGGATGGAACCGCACCGGAAATTTACGGCCCGGCTTACCGGAATGCGATTGCGCTGTCCTTTGTCGGCGAAGGCATGCCGCTGATCTATAATGGCCAGGAAGCCTTCAACACCGACCGGCTGGAGTTCTTCGAAGATGATCCGATTGCCTGGCGCGAGCATCCGATTGACGGCTTTTTCCGCCGCCTGATCGATCTGAAAACTGAAATCACCGCCCTGCACAATGGCGCAGCGGGCGCGCGTATGGTTCCGGTGGTCAGCACCGCGCCGCAGCAGGTGATCAGCTTTACGCGCAAGGACGCCAATGGCGGGGTGTTTGCCGTGTTCAACATGTCAGACAGGCCCGCCCGCGTCGGCTTTACAGACGGGCCATTTGCCGGGGCTTACACCGATGCGTTTACCGGGGAAGCTTTCAGCCTGAGCGATGACAGTGAGATGGAGCTGGCGGCATGGTCGCACCGCATCCTCGTCCAGCCGGCCCGGTGAGCGCGGCGTGCAATCGCGCTTCAGCGCGCCGACAGGAATGTGTTGAGCGTGATGCGCGCGCTTTCGATACCCTGTCCGATCCGTTCCGGCTGGAGGATGTCGCCGGAATGCAGCAGGAAACCACGATAGATCACCATCCGGTTGAACTGCGCAGGCACCTGTCCAATGCGCTCGAACTGTGCCCCGGCACCGCTGAAATAGGCCGCAGGCGGAAGACCGGTCTTGTTCAGCTCGGCATGCAGGGCGCTGTCATATGTCTCGGTCCGTCCCAGGCTGATGGTCTCGAACCCGGTCGCGCGGTGGCGGTAAAACGAAGTGCCGCCGGCTTCTGCAGGGCACAGATAGTGCAACAGCGCCAAAGTGTTCGCACTGGCGCTGTCAAAATGCGGCAGGCGCTGGATTGGGGTCAGGTCCTGCGGGCGGGTTGTGACAATCGAGAAATCGCAACTGATCAGATCGGCACCTTTGCGAAACCCGAACACATCATTCAAAAGCTGGCCAAGCAAGCTGGACCGCGACACAAGATATTCGGCCGGCGCTGCGGCCCGGTCACCGGGATAATGCTGGCCGGCGCGCGTGTAGGACGCCGTCTTTGCCGCCTCAAGCAGGGCATCGGCATCGGTGGAGAATTCGTCGATGACGACAAGCGGCTGACCCTCTTCGCCGAGTCTGGCCACCTGTACGGATGGTTGCACGGTGAGGTCTCCGATATGAATATTTTCAAGTGCACATCTTTTCTAGCGCACGCCCGCAAGGTGATCCAGACATGACCCATCAGCCGCTCAGAAACATTGTCATTGTCGGTGGCGGGTCGGCCGGTTGGATGACAGCGGCGGCGCTTTCGCAAGCGGTGCAGGGCAGCTGCGCGATCACGCTGATCGAGTCCGAGGAGATCGGCACAATCGGCGTTGGCGAGGCGACCATTCCGCCGGTGAAATATTTCAATGCGCGGCTTGGCATCGATGAGCCGACCTTCCTGCGCGAGACGTCCGGCACGTTCAAGCTCGGCATCGAATTTGTCGACTGGGCGCGCAAGGGCCATGCCTATTTCCACCCGTTCGGCCAGTATGGCGCGGAATTCGACAGCGTGCCTTTCTACCAATACTGGATGCGAGAGCACCTCGCCGGCGACACAACACCGATCGACGACTATTCCATGGCCTGGGCACTGGCAAAGGCGGGCCGGTTCCAGCATCCCGCGCAGGACAAAAGGCTGATCCAGTCAACCTTCGATTATGCCTATCATTTTGATGCCACGCAGTATGCGCATTTCCTGCGCGGCTATAGCCAGGCGCGCGGTGTGGTGCGTGAGGAAGGACGCGTTGTCAGCGTCGCGCAGGACAGTGAAACCGGGTTTATCAGCTCGGTAACGCTTGAGGATGGCCAGCGCTTCGACGGCGATCTGTTCATCGACTGCACCGGCTTTTTTGGCCTGCTGATCGAGAAGACGCTGAAAACCGGCTACGCGGACTGGTCGCACTGGCTGCCTTGCGACCGGGCGGTGGCGGTGCCGTGCGAGGGTCGCGAGGGCCCGCTGCTGCCCTATACCCGCTCAACCGCAAAAGCGGCCGGCTGGCAGTGGCGCATCCCGTTGCAGCACCGTGTCGGCAATGGTTATGTCTATTGCAGCGACCATGAGAGCGCGCAGGGTGCCGAAGACGAACTGTTGTCGGGTCTGGAAGGCCGACCGCTGGCGGACCCGCGTCATTTGCAGTTCACGACCGGGCGCCGGCGCAAATTCTGGAATGGCAACTGTGTCGCGATCGGCCTGTCAGCCGGCTTCATGGAGCCACTGGAATCGACCAGCCTGCATCTTATCCAGTATGCCATCATGCGGCTTCTGGCGCTGTTCCCGGACCGCAACATGTCGCCGCTTCTGGCGCAGGAATATAATGATCTGACAGTCGCCGAGTATGAGCGGATCCGCGATTTTCTCATCCTGCATTACAAGGCGACGCAGCGCGATGACAGCGCGCTGTGGCGCGATTGCGCAAATATGCAGGTCCCTGACCGGCTCGCCTACAAGATGCAGCAATTCGCAACCCATGGCGTGATCGCATCTGATGAGCGCGAGCTGTTCACCAATCCCAGCTGGATCGCGGTCTATACCGGACAGGACATACTGCCGGCCCGCGCACCGGCGCTCAGCATGTTGCGGAATTCGGTGCCCGCGGATGAGCGGATGCGACAGGTCCGCGAGGCGATGGCGCAGGCGGTCGGTGCAGCGCGCGATCATGGCGAATATCTCGCGGACTATTGCGCCCCGGCCGCGCAGTGATCGGTGATAAATTGCTGGTGGGGCACAAGCTGCGCTTCGGCGCGTGTGATCACACTCTGCACATCTGACAGGAAGCGTTCCAGCTGGCCGGCATCAATCCGTTCCGCCATCGGGTGCCAGCCCCTCGGTTTCAGGCCTTGTCCCAGCATCACCTGCACCCAGCTGGACTCGCGAAACAGGTCTTCGGGATCCTTGTAAAGCCGCGCCGAGCCGGCAAACAGCTGCATCTTGGCGGTCAGCGTGTCGGGAACAGACATATTCCGGCAGTAAAGCCAGAATTCGGAATCCTCGCGCTCGGTCAGGTGATAATGCAGGATCAGGAAATCGCGGACCAGCGCATATTCATGACCGACCTGACGGTTGTATTCGTCCCTGTTGGCCGGCTCGAAGGCGCGCGTGGGAAACAGCTCGACCAGCCGTGAGACATTCGACTGGATCAGATGGATCGATGTCGATTCCAGCGGCTCCAGAAACCCGCTGGACAGGCCGATGGCGACACAGTTCTTGTGCCAGAACACCTCGCGCCGCCCGGTGGTGAAGCTCAGCGCGCGCGGTTCGGCCAGTGGCTTGCCGTCAAGACCCGCCAGAAGCGTGTCTGCGGCCTTGTCCTGGCTGGTGAAACTGTCGCAGAAAACATGCCCGTTGCCGGTGCGGTGCTGCAACGGGATGCGCCATTGCCAGCCGGCATCATGCGCGGTGGCTTTTGTATATGGCAGGGGCGGGCCGACACGCTCGCAGCCCACTGCCACGGCACGGTTACAAGGCAGCCAGTGCGACCAGTCCTGATAGCTCACACCCAGTGCCTGCCCGATCAGCAGCCCGCGAAACCCCGAACAGTCAATGAACAGATCCCCCTTCAGGTCCTGACCATCTTCGAGTGAGACGTGGCTGATATGACCGGTTTCGCTGTTCAGCGCGACATTGGTGATGCGCCCCTCGATGCGCGACACGCCGGCGGCCTCGGCGCGCTGACGCAGATAGGCGGCATACAGGCTCGCATCGAAATGAAAGGCATAAGCAAGCCCGGTCATGGAGGTGTTGCCAACGCGCTCCATCCGCCCGAACTTTCCGGCCCGCGCAGCGCGTTCATGCAGCGAATAGTCCCAGAAGCTGCCTGCCTTTCCGCCAGCATGGGCGCGCAGCCAGTAATGATGGAAATGCAGGCTGGCCAGATTTATACCCGGATCGCCGAATGTGTGCAGATAGCGATCGCCGACACGGCCCCAATTTGAAAATTCAATGCCGAGCTTGAACGTCCCGTTGGTGGCGCGCACGAAATCATCTTCATCCAGGCCAAGCACTCCGTTGAGGCGGCGGATCTGCGGGATCGTCGCCTCGCCGACACCGACCGTGCCGATGGCTTCGGACTCCACCAATGTGATCCTTACCGATGACGGCAGCAGTTTCGACAGGGCCGCGGCGCTGATCCAGCCGGCTGTGCCGCCGCCGACAATCACGACATTTTCGATCTGCGCGGGGGTCATGAAATGCACCTTACAGCGATTGCGCCGGAAGAAAAAAGGCCCGCCCGATGACGGGGCGGGCCTTGAAGGTCAGTTGGGAGGAAGACCCGTCAGAATTCCTTGGTGACGGTGAAGTTGAAGGTCGTGCCGTAAAGCTCATGCCGGCTCGGGAAGGTGACATTCGGATCGGCTGTCTCATTCTCCGTCACGAAGGGCTCGTCGGTCAGGTTGAAGACCTCGAAATTCAGCCCGAAGCCTTCCAGCGGACCGGTTTCGAAATCATAGCCGATCTGAAGATCGACAACCGTTTCCGACTGCGCGATTGCACCGCTGAGCGTGCCGTCAAATTGAAGGATCTCGGACAGGAAACCGGATCGGTGGCGTGCATTCAGCTTGGCACGAAATCCGTGATTTTCGTAGTACATGTCAGTTGACCAAACTTCATCAGATTGACCAGGGATCGTGATCTCGTTGCCGTTCTCATCGTTAAGTCCGTTGTTGGCATATGTGTAGGTTGCTCCAAAGCCAAACCCTTCCAGCGTAGTCGGAAGATCGAAAATGTCATCCAGGCTGATGCGCGCCGTCAGTTCAATACCTTCGATAGAGCCGTCAGCGAAATTCACAGGTCCGTTGAGCGAAATCTGCGAAACTTCGGGATTAGCATTTACGAAGTCAGAGAGACCGGCGGTCTCGAAGAATTGGGTTCCATCGATAACAACGGTCCTGTCGAGCACCCAATCACTCAGATCCTTGTGGAAAATAGCGACCGAAAGCGCACTCGCATCGCCGAAATACTTCTCAAACGACAGATCGAACGCAGTTGACTCGTAAGGACGCAGGAAGGGGTTTCCACCATTGAGTGAGAAACAGCTCGAAACGGGAGGATTATGCCCGATCACTGCATCTGGCGTGCCATCCGCATCACCATCAGGGCAGACCACATTATTGCGATCAAAACTCTGATTGGCCGCCAGTTGATCGAGCCTTGGTCGCGTTAACGTCTTGCCCGCTGCAAAGCGAACCAATGTGTCCGGCAAGACTTCCAAGGCCAAGTTCAAACTTGGTAGGAAATTGCTGTAATCATCCTCGATCGTCTGCTCCCCACTGCCGGACAAGGTGCCGGTTGAGGACTGGGTCGTGTCGACATACTGAAAACCGAAATTCCCACGCAGCGGCAAGCCGGCGATTGCACCGTCGATCTCGGCCATCGCGAAAAAGGTGTTTATGTCTTCGTCAACAATCCACTCTGTTTCGACACAGCCGGGCACGAGCGCGCAATCCTGAACGAAATATGTCCCGTCATTCAGGAAACGAGCCGAGTCGTAAGCAATGATGTCGAATCCCAAATCCCCACTATTTGTCGTTCCGACAATTGAATTGTCCGGTATCTGTGCCTGACCGTTTACGAAAGCACCGGATTCACGCAAGAAGAACGGATTGTCATCAAAAGTCTTTTCTCGGTCAGTCTTGAGATATCCACCCACAACCGCCGAAATGAAGGGCAGGTCCAACTCATACTCTGCCTCGAGTCGAATCTGGGAAAGCTCGTCCTCGATATCGGTTCTGCGCAAGAAACCGACCTGGCCCCAGCCGCCTGGGTCAGTCAGCAAAACGACATTCGGATCGGTATAGTCGAGATCGTGATTGACGCTGAATTCGCCATCCTCATCGAAATCGAAGGTCAGCCTGTCAAAGACACCTGTTCCAGCTGGTCCTGTGCCGGCATAAGACTCAAAGTCAATGTCATTGCGTTCGAGATTCGATGTCGAAATGTCAGCCGTCAGTTTCAAACGACCGGTCACATCAAACGAGGTGTTCAGGCCAATGGCCCAGATTTCCGCTTCATTGCCCTCTTCGTCGGTGCGAAGGATCGGGTTGACCGGATCAAACGTCGCTGAGTCGGCAAAGCCACCGGTGCCGGTGATATTGGTCAGCTGCGGGCTGGAATTGGCCCATGCGGCAATCGGTGTTTCCACGCCGCGGAAAATACCGCTGTCCTCGGTGTCGGTGTAAAAGCCGTCAATCGTGGTGCTCCAGCGATCATTCGGCTCGAATTGCAGCGCGCCGGCGACCGAAAGGCGCTCGAACTCACGCGAGACAACACCGAAGCGCGGATTGTCTGACGGAAAGACAAGGCCGGTGTCGGGGTCTATGGAGGTCTGGAACCGGTTGGTTTTCAGCTCGCGCGAGAAGAACTGCGTCGGATTGGACTGGATGGTCGCGCCGATCGACCAGCCCACGGTGCCGGCTTCATTCTGGTCGATATAGGAACCGAAGAAACGGTAGCCGTCATCATCGAAGTCGGGGTTGAGCTGGTCATTGTCATTGACGGTGTATTTGGCCGACAGGTTGATCTTGCGCTCAGTGTAGTCGAGCGGGCGCACCGTGCGCAGATCGACGGCACCGGCAATGCCTGTGGCGGCAAGTGTCGCATCAGCGGTCTTGTAGACGATGCCCTGCGCGATCAGTTCCGACGGGAACTGGTCGAACTCGACGCCGCGATTGTTGCCGGCGGACACGACCTCGCGGCCATTGAGAAGCGCGAGAGAAAAGTCAGGACCAAGACCACGAATGGAGATCTGTTGCGAGCGGCCACGCACGCGTTGCGCGGTCACACCCGGAAGCCGAGCCAGCGAGTCGGCGATCGAAAGGTCAGGCAGCTTGCCGATATCTTCAGCTGAGATCGCCTCGACGATGGATGAGGCATTGCGCTTGGCGGCCAGCGAATTCTGGATCGACCCGCGAATGCCCTTGACGGTCACTGTATCAAGGCGTGCCTCGTCTTCATCCTCATCGCTGACCTGGGTTGTCTCAACCGGCGCCTCCTGCGCCGCGACAGGCGCTGCAAAGGCCAGAAAAGCGCCCGTGGCGGCACCGGCGAGCAGCTGAATTCGGAAAAAGTCCCGGTTTGTCATGCATTCCTCCCTGTTTTTCGATCCGTTTTACGGCCTGCTCTCAGATTGCAAAAGTCTGCAAAGATTGCAAACCAATTTTTCACAAAATCACACATTTTCGCCATCTGAGGCCTTTTTGCTACAGTTTTTTGGGGTTCGATCTGCGTTTGTGCACTGGAAACGGTTTTACAAATTTTTGCATAACGGGTGACAGATGGCGTTTCGCGGGGAGGGTGACCGGCTCACAGGGCGCGCCCTTTGCCGGGGTGACAAGCCGCTTGCGCACTTGGTGTGACGCCCTAACATGGCCGGCATGCAAACCGGTCCGACGACACACAGTTTCGCGTCCCAGCGCCTGCGCCTGCGCTATGTTGACTGGGGCAATCCAGACGCGCCACCGCTGATTTTGCTGCATGGCGGGCGCGACCATTGCCGCAGCTGGGACTGGACGGCGCATGCGCTGCGCGATGACTGGCACATTATCGCACCGGACCTGCGCGGCCATGGCGACAGCGACGGGTCGGAAAATGGCGACTATACGCCGATGAGCTGCGTCTATGACCTGGCGCAGCTGATCCATCTGCGTGAACTCGCCCCGGTGACGATTGTCGCGCATTCCTATGGCGGCAACATCGCGCTGCGTTATGCCGGCATTTTCCCGGAGAATGTTCGCAGGATCGTAGCAATTGAAGGGCTCGGCCCCTCGCCGGAACGGCTGGCGGAGCGCCGCGCCCAGCCCGTGCAGGACAGGCTGCGCGAGTGGATCGAGGCGCGCCGGGCCGCCTCAGGCCGCCAGCCGCGGCGGTATGAAAACCTCCAGCAGGCCTATGAGCGGATGAAGACCGCCAACCACCATCTCAGCGACGAACAGGCCCGCCATCTCACCCTGCATGGCATCAGCCAGAATGAGGATGGCAGCTATAGCTGGAAATTCGACAATGCGTTTCGCGTCTTCCCACCCTTCGATCTCGATCAGCAGGACATCCACACGCTGTGGCAGAAGATCAGCTGCCCGACTTTGTTGATGTATGGCCGCGACAGCTGGGCCTCCAATCCGCAGGAAGATGGCCGGGTCAGGCATTTCACCAATGCCCGGGTGATCTCATATGAAGATGCCGGGCACTGGCTGCACCATGACCAGTTCGACCGTTTCATCGCCGACCTGAAAGCGTTTCTCTGAAGGTTGCGCCGGTCAGGCCGACTTGGCTGCCTCGATGCGGTCGATGATCTGTGCCAGTTCGGCGCGAATATCGGATTCGGGAAAACGCTTTGGCGCAGCGCCTTTCGTGTTTTCCTGCGGTGCGGAAAAGCGCGTTTCGATGCGGCGCACGCGCTCCAGTGTGATCTCCAGCAGCTGGCGGTTATAGGCGACAAGGTCGGCGATCAGGGCGAACATGGCCGACAGGGTGCCCATCAGGAACAGCACGCCCCCAAGGATCAGTGACTGAACCATGCCTGATCCGTCACCAAGTGCGTAATGGATCACGAAGCGCGCCACTGGCAAGAGGCCAAGCCCCATCAGCATGATGCCGGCCCATAGGAAAATCTTCAGTGGTTCATACATCGCATAGACCCGCAACATCGTCTGGCCGGAGCGCATCAGGAATTGCGGGATCGAGCGGAACAGGCGCGAAGGCCGCGTGACCGCATTGGTGCGCACAGGCACCGACACGATTGTCAGGTTCTTCTTGCCCGCCTGGATCAGGGTTTCCGTCGTATAGGAAAAACTGGACCGCACAGTCAGGCTGCGCGCGGCAAGTGCCGAAAAGGCGCGAAAACCGCTGACGGCATCGGGGACATCGGCACCGGAAAGATGCTGGACAAAGCGGCTGCCGAGACGCTGCAGGCGCTTTTTCAGCGGTGAGAAATGGGCAATCGCGCCCGTCTCGCGATCACCGACAACGATATCGGCACGCCCGAGCAGGATCGGCTCGACCAGCCGGGCAATGTCTGCACCGCGATACTGGTTGTCGCCATCCGTGTTGACGATGATGTCCGCGCCGCGCTCAAGGCAGGCATCGATGCCGCGCTGGAAACTGAACGCCAGACCCTTGTTGGCGGTGTTGCGAATGACATGGTCGGCGCCATGCGCGCGGGCAACAGCGGCTGTGTCATCGATCGATCCGTCATCAATGATCAGGATTTCGACACTGTCGATGCCGGGGATCTGGCGCGGGATGGCCGCCAGCGTTTCGGGCAGGGTCTCCGCCTCATTCAGGCAGGGAATTTGAACGATCAGCCTGGTCATGGGCGCGCCGGCGACCTCCACTCTACAATTGAACTGGCGTCAACATGGTGCAAAAAATCCAACAGAATATTAACCGTAACAGGGCTTTATGCGGTTCGTATCCGGACAGGACATGAAAGGTGCTGACAGAAATGGTCGCGAACACGCAGTTTGCCTATGCCAATGTCGCCGGCAATCATTATGACAAGTACAATTCTGCCAATCCGGTCACGCGCTGGCTGATGAATGGCTTTTTGCGCAGTTTCGACGAGCTTGTGGCGCTGACCGGAGCGTGGAGCGCGCTGGAGGCCGGCTGCGGGGAGGGGCATCTTTCCCTGCGTCTGGCGCGTGCCGGGCTTGACGTGCGCGGGGTTGACCTTGAGCGCGAAGCGATTGTGCAGGCGCGTGCAAATGCCGAGGCGCAGGCATCGCCAGTGACGTTCGAAGTCACTGACCTTTATGCGCTCTCGCCGATGGCCGACAGCGCACCTCTGGTGGTCAGTTGCGAAGTGCTCGAACATGTCCCCGACCCGGACGGTGCGCTGGACGTGCTGACATCGCTGGCGCAGCCATGGCTGCTGGTCAGCACGCCGAACGAGCCGCTCTGGCGCGCACTCAACATGGCGCGCGGCAGCTATCTGTCAGAGCTCGGCAATACGCCGGGCCACATCCAGCACTGGTCAAGCGCGGGCCTGAAACGCCTGCTGGAGCGCCATGCAAGGATCGAGGCGGTGCGCACGCCGCTGCCGTGGACCATGCTGCTGTGTCGCTGTGACTGACGGGCTGGCTGCACGCACCCGCCTGCGAACCTGTCTTGAGGCTGCCGGTCTTCTGCTCGCTTTCGCGCTGTCGGTGTTTTTCGTCTGGCAGGCGGTGCGGGCCGACTGGTCAATGCTGGTCGGGATTGAAACCACCCGACTGGCCGGCGCGCTGGTGGCCGCGGTCTTGATATACGCAGCGCTGGGCGGTGTTCTCGCGCTGGCGTGGGCGCAGATCATAGTCGCGCTGCACGGTGACGCGCGCGGGCAATGGCGCATTCATGCCTCCACCCAGCTGTTGAAATACCTTCCGGGAAATGTCGCACATTTTGCCGGGCGCCACGCGATCGCGCTCCGTCGCGGCCTTTCGCATCGCATCTTGCTGGCTGGCGCGCCGGGAGAGGCGATTTCGCTGATTTTCGCCGCCGGCCTTGTCAGCGCGCTCGCAGGCCCGGCCATTCTGCCGGTGGCGGCGGGTATGATGCCCTCGCCTGCCTTGCTT
>CAYUEM010000030.1:10070-18843 GCA_964442925.1 uncultured Hyphomonadaceae bacterium | reverse complement strand
GGTTCCACCCGATCTTTCGGTCATCACCAAGGCCCGTCACGGTGGCGCGAACTACATCTATTCGCTGATGACCGGTTATCCCGATCCTGACACGATCGGAGCCGACAATGGAATCGAGTTTCATGACGCGTATCATGGCACGCTGAACCAGCCGCTCGGCCAGTATTACAACCCTTACATGGCCGGTGAAACAACGCCGCAATGGGACGGCGACCCGCGACACGCACCGCCGGGCGGATTTCTCGCCATGCCACCGCAGCTTGTCGATGGCCGGGTCGACTATATGGACGGCACCGAGGCAACAGTCGAACAGATGGCCTATGATGTCGCGCAGTTCCTCGCCTGGGCAGGAGAGCCCAAGCAGATGAACCGCAAATCAGCCGGTCTTGCCGTGATCGGCTACCTGCTGATCCTGGCAGCACTGCTCTGGTTGTCCTACAAGCGGATCTGGCGCAAGGTCGAGCACTGACAGGCGGCTGGAATACGCATAGGGACGTTTCTGAAAGCACACGAGACAACCGCTGTGTCCCGGGCCTTGCCCGTTTTCTGCTTGCAAGCAAAAGGGCCCGGATCAAGTCCGCGGTGGCCGGGATGGGGGAACTGTCTGCCGCGCGACCTTGATCGCGACTCAACGCGCTGGAAATATTCGTCAGAGAGGCGCGAAGGTGAGGGCCGCACCTGGAGCATCGACGAAATCGACTCAGGCCGCTTCCTCTTTGCAAAGCGCTGCGTATTCAGCCGGCGCAATATGTGCGCGTTCCGGCAAGATGATGGATGCGGTCGTGCCCACACCTTGCTGGCTTGAAAGCAGGACGTCGCCGCCATGCAGGCGCGCAATTTCGCGGCTCAACGACAGGCCAAGCCCGGTGCCGGAAAACTCGCCGCCGCGATCTCGCTCGCACTGATAAAACGGCTCGAACACGCGCTCCAACTCGTTGCGAGCAATCCCGCAACCGAAGTCGCGCACCGTGATCACCGGAGCACCATCGGGCTGAAGGAAGGCGCGGATCGCGATATTCACTTTCTTCCCGCCAAACTTGATGGCATTCGTTATCAGGCTGATCAGCACCCTGCGGAACGCCATCTCATCGATAACCAGCGCACCGACCTGCGGCGACACCGACACTTCGATGCCGTCCGTACTGCCCAGCCGCTGGAACCCGGCTGCAAGCGACACGGCCTGCGCCAGCAATTCCCGGATATCAACATCGACCGGATTATGCAGATAGCGATCCACGCCGACTTTCGAGAACTCGATAATGTCATTGATCACCAACAACAGGTGCTCGCCAGCGACATGGATCGCAAGCGCATATTCGGAGACATCATCCTTTGACAGCGCGATCCTGGAATCGGGCAGCATCAGGCTGGAAAACCCGTTGATGATGTTCAGCGGCGTGCGCAACTCGTGGCTCATCGTGGCCATGAACCGACCCTTGGCGGCATTGGCCTCTTCAGCATCGCGATGGGCTGCGATCAGTTCGCGCTCGCGTTCCTTCAGAACGGTGATGTCGGTGTGGATCGAAACGCTGCGCCCCTGCGAGGCCGGCACCAGCGAGCCCATCACCCAGCGCCCGGGACCCACCTGCTGGACCCGGCCATCCTCGAACTGGTCGAGCGTCGCACCTGCGGGAAACCAGTCCCGGAACCGGCGATTGCTCATCGCGATTTCACCCTCGGCATCGAAGATCGCAAAGGCGTCATCCAGCGCTTCAATCGCATCAGACAGATCACGCCGGGCTGTACGGGCATCCTGCGTCATTGAAACGACTTCGCGCAACTGTTTGAAACTCATCATGCTTCCTCTCATCATCGCCGCAGAATAAGCGATACCGAGAAAACTCAAGGCCAAGCCAATGGGACCCGCAAAAAACAATAGAGACGCTATAACAGGAAGCATCGAGAAAAATAAAAATCTTGAAACGATCCGCGGCGCAACCGACATCATAGCCGAAAAACCAGCAGACATGCCTGTCGATATGAGTGAAAAGAATATTAACGCATCATAACCAATCGGAACAAAAAGAACTGCTGGCAAACCCCACAGGATGCCAAGAATACTGAGTGATTTTTCCGATAAAAATAATAGATGTGCTTTTGAACGATCTGGTTTTCGACGACCTACGTATTTATTAGCAAGAACAAAAGCCAGAATTGTGAAACAGTTTACAATCAGGTACCACGGGATAATTAAAAATGAATTCGACAAAAAAAGCATCGCTGCCAGTACTGTCGTCGAATTCAGGAAATTTACCGTACCCATTGTGCGGGCATTCGCGATGTAGGTCGCTTGCTGTTCAACTGCCAGACGATGCTCGAAATCACTGACAGGCGGCAAGCATGCTTGCGCCAGTGCGACGAATTTGTGATGGCCGTCGAGAAAATTTCGCATTGCATCTAAGTACACTCTGCCGCTAAATGTACGCCAAAATTAAACTTGGAAATTTTATGTAATTTCTTGTGGAATGCATGCATGCCAGTCGTGGAATATTGTACCTCATTGCATGCAACTGTGGTTAAGCTGGCGGCGTGAATCAGGTTTCAGATCAATCAGTTGCAATCGTTGGTGGCGGTCCAGCGGGCTTGAGCCTGGCGAGACTTCTCCTTGAGCGGTACGGCGTGTCCACGACAATCTTTGAGGCAACTGACAGGATTGGTGGCAAATCATCGACGTTTGAACGCGGGGATTTCCTTTGTGAAATGGGCACGTGCTACGCGACACGGGGTGATCGCATCGCGCGCAGATGGATGAAACAGTTTGGGCTCAGGACTGAAAGACTTGGTCGATCTGTTTTCGACGGTGGCGATTACATGGACTATGTTCGCGCAGCCAGCGGATCACCACTCGCCATCCAAGTTGCAACCTACATACTCGCGCGAAGGAAGCTTCTGAACAGGCTTCATTCCGGCTTGCACGACCCAGCCACACTTGAAGAAGCGGCAACACCAATAAAACAATGGTTGCGCGCGCGCCACTTGTTCAAGATTGAGCGCATTCACCAGAGATCACTCACCGTCATGGGCTATGGATTTCTGCAGGAAACATCTACACTTCAGGCACTTCGCTGGGTCGATTTGGACCTCATCATCTCAGGAGCCACACGCGATCTCGTGACGCCTGCGATTGGCTGGAGTGAATTCTGGAACACCGTCGCACGCGATCTTGATGTCCGCCTTTTGGAAAAGGTCACAGCAATTGATCGGACAGCAAACAAGGTGCAAATCGTCACAGACAAGGGCAGCGAAACGTATAAAACCGTTGTCTGTGCAATCCCACTCGATGAATTTTGCGATATCGTCTATGCTTCAGAAATTGAACGACAAATCAATAATGGCATCAGATGGCGAGACTATTGCACAACTCTGATGGCGGCAGACTGGTTTACAAAAGAGCAAACGCGCGGCTACAGTTCGCCGCTTCTTGACCCAAAAGAAACCGGGCGCATGGTCGCTGCGCGCAGGGAGGGAAGAGAACCGGAACTTGGCGGAGATCTTTATGTTACTGGTCAATTAATCGGATATTATTCAGATGATGACCTGAGAGATATATTGAAAAGTGATATTGAGGCGGATGGTGGAAAGATCACGAATATTATATTACAAAAGAGGTGGAAGTACTTTCCGCAATACAAAAGTGATGCAATACAGTCAGGCCTATTAAAAAAAATGAGCGTCATACAGGGACAGAATAATACCTGGTATACCGGGGCAACGTTCTCTCACGAATCTATTTCAAATATCACAAAATTTAATTCTCGCCTTGCCGCAAACATTGCCCGCAGGATATCGGAAAACGCATGAACCTGTTCTTGCGCCTGTTGATCCTTCTCATCCGCAACCGGCTGTCGGGTCGGGCGGTGGGGTATCTTGAGCCGACCGTGCTGAAATACAGGGTCTGGATCACCGATCAGGACGCGTTCCGGCACATGAACAATGGTCGCTATCTCTCGATTACTGATCTTTCGGTCATCGACCATCTGATGCGGTCGGGTATCCTCGGCCATGTCCGCAAGGCCGGGATGATGCCGGTGGTTGTCTACAAGGACATCACGATCCACAAGATGCTCAGATTTCCGCAGCGCTATGAGGTGCACACCCGCCTGCTCGGCTGGACCGGCCACTATGCCTGTTATGAGCACAATTTCATGGCCGATGGCCGACTAGCTGCGCGATCGATTGCAATCGGCCGGATCGTCGGCGGGCGCGGTGTGCGCCCGACCCTGCAGGAGCTGATCGGCCAGTTCGCTCTTGATGATGTCCCGGAAAGCCCGCCTCTGCCGGACGAATGCCTCGAACCGATTGCGCGGCTTGAATCCGAAAGACGAGCCAGGGCAGCAGAAACGGCACCGGCCTGAAATACGACGATTTATCGTTTTACCGGGATTGATTTACCGGGAACTCCGGTTAGATTCTATTTCGGGTTGAAATCGAGAGGGCTGACCATGGACATTGCAGAACGATTGGATTTTTGTGCCCGAACGCTGAAATCGGGTCTGGAGATTGTCAAAGCCGCGATCAACCCAGCTGATGCGACCTCTGCCTCCGATGACACATTTCTGCGCCTCGAAACGCCTCTTGCTCTGGAAGATATCGAACAGGCGCTGGCTGAAATCGAGCAGATCACCCGCGAAATCCGTCAAGCGCCCGGCGCTGCCTCATCCGCATCGACGCTGCCGACCCAAAAGACCGGCTCATCGGGCTGACGTCCCATCCCATCAGGGCGCGCAAGCCTCACCGCCTGTCGGCATAGGGGTTGGCGGGCTGGCGCACGATCAGACGGATCGGCACGCCCGGCAGGTCGAACGCCTCGCGCAGCGCGTTGACCAGATAACGCTTGTACTGCTCGGGCATCTGGTTGCCGCGTGACGCCATCAGCACGAAGGTTGGCGGACGTGCCTTGATCTGCGCCATGTAGCGCGCCTTGATCCGCTTGCCATGAATCGCCGGCGGAGGATGGTGCTCAACCGTGTGACGCAACCAACGATTGAGATCTCCGGTCTTCACCCGCGCGGTCCAGTCATCATAGACCTTGGCCACCGCCGGCATCAGCCGGTCAGAGCCGCGTCCGGTCAGTCCCGACAGTGTGACCAGCGGCGCGCCGCGCGCATTGGGCAACAACCGGTCGAGCCGTTCGCGCAGGTCACGGCTGGCCGCCGTGCGGTTGTCGACAAGATCCCATTTCGAGGCGACCATGACCAGCCCCCTGCCCTCACGCACAACCAGGTCGGCGATCTGCAGGTCCTGTTTTTCCAGCGCATCGCGCGCATCCATGATCAGCGCGACGATATCGGCATATTTCAGGGCGCGGATGGTTTCGCCCGTCGACATCCGCTCCAGCCGCGCCTGCACCTTGGCCCGCTTGCGCAGCCCTGCGGTATCGACAAGGCGCACATGCCGGTCATTCCAAACCCAGTCCACCGAAACCGAATCGCGGGTAATTCCGGCTTCCGGCCCGGTCAGCAGGCGATCATCCTGCAGCAAATGATTGATCAGCGTTGACTTTCCGGCATTCGGGCGCCCGACAATCGCCAGCCGGATCGGCTTGTCGGCGTCGCCGCGTTTTTGCGGTTCGGGCATTTCCGCATCGGCCGCCTCGATCACCGCGATCAGTTCTTCATCCGAAAGACGGCTGTCTTCGACGTCGATATGCGCCAACTTGTCGAGCAGATCCTCGCTGGCCTCGCGCTCGCCCGGATCGTCATCTTCGCCGCGCGCCGCGGCCAGCGCCTCCTCACCGAGCACGGTGACAATCGCCGCATAGAGATCGGCCATGCCCTCGCCATGCTCCCCGGAGATCGCCACGGGTTCGCCAAGCCCAAGCGTCCAGCCTTCGAGGATGCCGGGCTCACCGGCGCGCCCTTCCGCCTTGTTGGCAACCAGAACGATTGGCAGGCCGGAGCGCCGCAACTGGTCGGCAAAGGTGCGGTCATCGCTGGTCACACCCATACGCGCATCATAGAGGAACAAAATCAGTTCCGCTTCGGCAATCGCCGCTTCGGTCTGTGCCCGCATGCGCGCTTCCAGGCTGTCATCGTGCGTATCTTCGAAACCGGCCGTGTCGATCAGGTCAAAACCGAGATCAGACAGCCGACCGGGTGCATGCTTGCGGTCACGGGTCACGCCCGGCTGGTCATCGACAAGCGCCAGCCGCTTGCCGGTCAGGCGGTTGAAAAGAGTGGACTTGCCGACATTCGGCCGCCCGACAATGGCGAGGCTCAGGGTCATGAAGACCTGTTTTCTATCACAGCCGCGCGCACCTAGCGAATGGCGATGAGGCGGGCCCCATCGGTCAGCACGAACAGACGGTCACCGACCGCAATCGGCTCCAGATACACCGCATCGCCCAGTTTCAGCGATGCCACCTCTTCACCCGTCTGGGGATCAAGCGCCAGCAAATCCCCGCGCGAAGAGATCACCACGATACGTCCCGATGCGATGATCGGCCCGGCATAGCTGATCCGGCCTTTCTGCTTCTTCATCTTGCGGAAGCCATCAAGTGCCCTGACCCAGTAGACCTGACCGTTTCCGGCATTGAGCGCGGCCAGCGTGCCGTCTGTGCCCATCACGAACAGGTATTCGCCAGCCAGTGCAGGGGCCTGTGTCGATCCGATTGCCTGTGCCCAGACGCGGTTGCCACTGCGCCCGTCAATCGCCACGGTGACGCCTGACTGGTTGGCTGCGATCACCAGCCCACCGGCCAGAAGCGGGCGCGCGGCAATGTCATTTATCGAGGATATTGGCGTGAACCGTCCGGGCATTGAAAGCGCATCGGTCCACAGCCGGCGGCCATTGCTGGCCAGATAGGCAATGATCTCACCGGAGGAATACGGAACCACGACAATATCCTCCACCGCTGCCGGGCTGGGGCTGCCCAGCACCCGCGCGGTCTCGGCGATGGCCTGATCGGACCATATTGGCACCCCGGTGTCGTAATTCAGCGCAAACACTTCATTATTGTTGGATGTCACGAAGACCCGGCCATCCTTGACCGTGGGCGCCCCTGTCATCGGGGCCTCCATGTCGCGCACCCAGATTTGCGAGCCGGTATCGGCATCAAGGGCAAACACCCGGCCAAAAGCACTCGACACAAACAGCCGGTCACCGGACAGGGCCAGCCCACCGCCCACGCCAATGCGGTCGCGCCGGTTGCCGGATTTGAGCTTTTCTTCCCAGATCGGTGAGCCGTTGCTGACAGAAAACGCCCGCACGGTCTGCGCGGCATCAAGCACGTAAATGGTTTCACCGCTGGCCACGGGCGCAGTGGTCAGCGCGCTCTGGCGACCGGAGCCTCTGCCGGCATTGCGCCGCCAGTCAATTTCCAGCGCGTCACCGGCCGCAACATGGCCAACAACCTTGGACGGTCGCGAACCCGCTTCGGGCCAGGCCTCAGGCGTCCTGGCAACAGGCAGCGTAATCGTCTGATCGGCCAGTTCCGGTGTCGCTTCGAGCTGCTGATCACCAAGCACCATGGCCACGCGGCCAGCCTTTTCCGCGGCCTCCTCAGCTTTCTTGTCCTTGCCGCCAAAGCTTGGCAGCACCGAGCACGCCATCAGCGCTCCGGCCATAAGCAGCGGCGAAAGCCTGCGCGCAGTTCGGGCAAAGGACATCATTCAGTCTCCTCGGTGCTGGCGGGCGTTTCGGCCTCGCCGGACGGTTCGTTTGTGCTTTCTGCGCTGGTTTCAGCCGGCAGGGCATCCAGGGCAATCGTCGCACGCTGGACCAGACCTGCGGGTGCATTGGCCGCAAATCTCAGCCGGTTGAAAGCCTGCCGGGCCTGCGCGACTTGTCCGTCCTGCTGCAGTTTGACCGCGATCAGTTCAGCTGCCAGCGCCCCCATCGCGGTCGGCTCCTGTGACAAGGGCCCCATCATCGCGCGCAATTCATCAAGGCTTATTTCATCCGCACGCAGATAGGCAAGCTTGAGCAAGGCAAGCTTCTCGAACGCATCGCCATTCGCGTCACTGATCGCGCCAAGCGCCTCGACCGCGGCTGCGGTGTCGCCCTCGCTGGTCAGTCGCACCTGTGCCAGATAATGAGCGGCCAGCGGTGACAGGCGGGTGCCTGCCTGCACGATTGCATCAAGGCCATCTGCCGCCGCCTGATAATCACTGGCCTGCAGCGCGGCCAGCGCAGCCTCGAAGCGCTCGATCTGTTCGACCTGGCTGAGCGCCCGGCGGTGCTGGCGATATTCGTTTGCCGCCACAGCGATCACGATGCCCACTGCCAGCAACCAGACAAGAATGCCATAGCGCTGCCAGAGCTGGCTGAGCCGGTCCTTTCGGACTTCCTCTTCAACTTCCTGAAAAATATCCGCCAAGCTCGCACTCCTTCATGGCGCGCATTTCTTATTCGCGCGACCCTAGCCGCCCACCCCGCAAGCTGCAACGCGTCAGCGCGCTGCAGGCGTCGGTTTCGACAGTTGGTAGGTCTCCGCAGCTGCGGGGAAACGGCGCGCGCGCACATCGGCAGAGTAACCGGCCACCGATGCCTCAATCGCAGCGCGCAGATCGCCATATCGGCGGACAAATTTCGGCGTCCAGTCAAACAGGCCCAGCATGTCCTGCGTGACAAGGATCTGCCCATCGCAAGTCTTCGAGGCACCGATGCCGATGGTCGGACATGCCACGCCCTGCGTAATCTCGTCAGCCAGATCTTCGGCCACGCCCTCGACGACGATGGCAAAGGCGCCGGCCGCGTCGGCACTTCGCGCCTCGTCCAGAACCCGCTCGCGCTCGCCCGCCTCCCTGCCCTTTGCACGAAACCCGCCATCGAC
>CAYUEM010000030.1:0-10060 GCA_964442925.1 uncultured Hyphomonadaceae bacterium | reverse complement strand
CCACATGAGCAGCCGACACCCAAAGGCACGCACCGTCGGCGTCGAGCCGCTTATCAGGACCCGCCATCGACATTGACCGCCTGCGGCCTGAGGCCGACATGCCCCATCACCGGCACACCGCGCTCAACCAGGTGTCGGATCTGGCCGGCGGCATAGGTTCCGCTTTCGATCTTGACGGCCTGGCAGCCGGTTCGCTTCATGATCCGCGCGGCATTGGCAAAAGCCTGATCGGCATTGGTTTCATAGCTTCCGAACGGCATATCGACCACGATAAAGGCCTGGCTGGAGCCGCGCATCACCGCCTGGCCATGCAGGATCATCATCTCCATTGTCACACCAACAGTCGATGGCAGGCCATGCACGACCATGCCCACACTGTCGCCAACGAGGATCAGGTCGCAATGGGGATCGAGCAACGCCGCCATCGGCGCATCATAGGCCGTCAGGCAGACCAGCGGCTGCCCGCCTTTTGCAGCGGCGATATCGTTGACGGTCTTGCGGCGGGTTTGCGACTGGGCTGACATGCTCGCGGGCGTAGACCAAACGGGACCGCATGAAAAGAGGCCGGGCAGGCTGCTGACAATATGGCAGACAGCCGCCTGTCCCGGGCCTGACCTGAGGACCTGCCTGTTACGGCTCCCGGGACGAAAGACCCCGGCTCAGGTCCGGGGGTCGGGAAGGGGCAGATGGACTGCCGTGACCCGCAGCGCCTGTCAGCTGCCTTTCTTTCCGCCTGATGCCGGCTTCTTCTTGCCCGAAGCCGGTTTCTTCGCGCCAACAGCCGCTTTGCCCGCCGCAGATTTCGGTTTGGCGGCTCGCGGTGCCGGCTTTGCCGATTCTGCCACGGCCGCTGAAGTTGGCGCGGTCTTGCCGGCTTTCTTCTTGCTGCCGGCTACTTTTGTGGCTGTAGCCGTTTGTGGCGGACTGTCTTGTTCTTTTGCGGCACGCGCAGGTTTCGGCTTGCTGGCAGGCTTTTGCCTCACCGGAACGGGCGGGCGCAGAACCTCTCCCGCCTCGCGCGCTGCTTCGATATCGGCCATTCGAACCGTGGCGTAAAAGCCGGGTGCGTCACCAAGGCCCTTGTCGGCAGGCTCCAGTGCCTTGGTGCGCGCGCCTGACAACGGCTCCAGCCATTTCCACCAGGACGGCCACCACGACCCGGCAATCTCCTCAGCACCTTCCAGCCACGCATCGGCCTCGGCTGGCAGCTCGCCCTCGCATACCCAGTGCTGATACTTCCTGGCATCAGGATGATTGACCACACCGGCGATATGGCCCGATCCGGCGAGTAGGAATTGCGCCGGACCGCCAAACAGTTGCGCCGTGCGGTAAACAGAATCGAACGGGCAGATATGATCGTCACGGCTGGCCTGAACCGTCACGGGAATGGTGATATTGCGCGGATCCACCGTCTCGCCGAGCACCTTGTACTGGCCGCGCGCAAGGGCGTTTTGGCCGTAGAAGTCCTGCAGATAGGTGATGTGTGTCGGCCCCGGAATATTCGTCTGGTCGGCATTCCAGTAGAGCAGGTCGAACGGACGCGGCTTCTTGCCCATCATGTAATTGTCAACAATGTAACGCCAGACCAGGTCGACCGGTCGCAGCCAGTTGAAGGTTTCGCCCATCACCTCGCCGGGCATATAGCCGCCATTGCCGCTGATGATCGACCGGACTTCGGAAACCGCATCCGGATCGGTAAACACCAGCAGGTCGCCGGCTTTTTCGAAATCTGACTGGCTGGCAAAGAAGGTGGCCGAGCGGATCCGCTGATCTCCCCTTGCCGCCATATATGACAGCGCACTGGTCAGCAGCGTGCCGCCGATGCAATAGCCGACGGTGTTGACCTGCTCCGCGCCGCTCTCTTCAAGCGCTTCTTCGATCCCGGCAAAAATGCCCTTCTCGACATAATCATCCCAGGTAAAGTCTTTGATCTCATCGTCAGCCGAACGCCAGGACACGACAAACACTGTCAGGCCGCGATCGACCAGCCAGCGGATCATCGAATTTTCCTCGCGAAGATCGAGGATGTAAAATTTGTTGATCCATGGCGGGAAGATCAGCAGCGGAATTTCATGCGCCTTCGCGGTCGTCGGAGCATACTGGATCAGCTCGATCAGCTCATTGCGGAACACCACGCGTCCCGGCGCGGTCGCCACATTCTTGCCGACTGTAAACGGCGTCTCATCGGTCTGGCTGATGGCCAGCTTGCCCTTGCCGCGCGCCAGATCCTCACGCGCCAGGCGCAGTCCTTCGACCACGCTCTCGCCGCCCGTCTCCAGCATCTTGCGCAGCACCGCCGGATTGGTCGCAAAGAAATTTGTCGGCGCAAACGCATCAATGGTCTGGCGCGCCATGAACTTCGCCTTGCGACGGTCACGCTCGGACACGTCATCAGCGCCATCGACCAGCGACATCAGCCAGCCGGTATTGATCTCATAAGACCGGCGCATGAATTCGAAAACGGGATTGACCGACCATTCGCTGTCGGCAAACCGACGGTCGCGTCCCGGTCCGGCACTGCGCCCCGTCATGATGTCCTGCCACAGTTCCATATAATTCTGGACCAGCGACAAATTGGCCGAAACCAGCCGGTCGGGATGGGCGGCAATCGAGCGGGTGACCTGCGTCATCGACTGGCCCGACCCGATGGCGAGTGGGTGCTCGTTAGGCTGGCCCATCGCGCCTGGCCCGCGCCCCAGTGCATCGGCCAGCAATTGCTGGCTTTCCATCATTGCGCGCGACAGATTACCCGAGAGTGTCTGCAATGCATCCGGGGCCTGCGCCTGCAACAGCTCGGTCAGCGACTGCTCACGTTGCTCACCTGAATCCTTGTTTACCGCCATTGCCTCACTCTCGCCCTTCTGTCTTTTCAAATATATGATAGCAAAAAGATTGGGATTTTATGAGTCGCGAGGCAACTTCTGTATGATTTTTCGAATCAGTCTGTGCGCAATGATGCTGGGCGGCTGCGCCTCCTCGTTTGAAAAGGTGCGCGAGTCGATCGCCGAGGCACCCGCCTGGTATACCGAAAGCAAGATCAAGAGCAGCGACGCGAATTACCCGAAACTCGGTGGCATTCCGGCGCTGACAGAAGCTGACCGGACACCCGGCGATACCAACCGTTCGCGCAGTGCGCTTTCCGAAAGCGAAATTCTGTTGCGGATGGACCCGCGCGCGGTGCCGCCGGGGCTGGAGCTTGAACAGATGCTGCAATGGGCAAAGCAGGCCAGAGAAAACTTTTCCAATCAGGCCACTGCATCCGACCATCTGACCGACGAACAGGCGCAGATGCTGCGCGACAGTTTCAAAGACCCCAGAGGTGCGCTTAGTTAGTCAGGGCTCGCAAAACGATCATGTCACACGAATTTCACAAAATCCGCCGCCTGCCGCCTTATGTCTTCGAGCAAGTCAATCGCCGCGCAGCCGAACTGCGTGCGGACGGCGCTGACATCATCAATCTGGGTATGGGCAATCCCGATCTGCCGACCCCGCAGCACATTATTGACAAGCTGACAGAAACCGCGCAGCGGCCCAATGTGCATGGCTATTCGGCCTCGCGCGGGATCAGTGGCCTGCGCCGGGCGGTGCGCGATTATTACCGTCGGCGATGGGATGTCGATCTCGACAAGGACCGGGAAGTGATCGTCACGCTCGGCTCGAAGGAAGGCTTTGCCAATCTCGCCCAGGCGATCAGCGCGCCCGGCGACATCATCCTTGCGCCCGACCCGTCCTATCCGCTGCACCATTTCGGCTTCATCATTGCCGGCGCCTCGATCCGCGGCGTGCCGGCCGAGACGCCAGAGCAATATCTGTCCAATCTCGGCAAGGCCGTTCGCCATTGTGTGCCCCCGCCAACTGCAATGGTGCTGTGCTATCCGTCAAACCCGACCGCGGAAGTCTGCGATCTTGATTTCTATCGCGAGGCGGTCAAATTCGCCAAGGCGCATGATCTCTGGGTTCTTTCTGACCTCGCCTATAACGAGATTTATTTTGAAGAACCAACGCCATCCATTCTGCAGGTCGAGGGCGCGCGGGATATCGCGGTGGAATTTACCACCATGTCCAAGACCTATTCCATGGCCGGCTGGCGGATCGGCTTTGTCGCCGGCAATGCGCGGCTGATCTCGGCGCTGGCGCGGGTCAAATCCTATCTCGATTATGGTGCCTATACGCCGATCCAGGTGGCCGCCGTCGCCGCGCTGGACGGCCCGCAGGACTGTGTTGACGAGACCCGCCGCATCTATCGCGCCCGCCGCGATGTGCTGGTGGAAAGCTTCGGTCGGGCCGGCTGGAGCGTGCCCTCACCCAAAGCCTCGATGTTCGCCTGGGCCCGGCTGCCTGAACCGTGCCGCGACATGTCCAGCCTCGATTTCACGCTTGACCTGATCAATCAGGCACATGTCGCTGTCGCGCCAGGCACCGGATTTGGCGAATATGGCGAAGGCCATGTTCGCATCGCGCTTGTCGAGAATGAACAGCGCATCCGCCAGGCGGCGCGCAACATCAAGCGCTACCTCACGGCGAAATCGGCCGGTCGCAGCGTCGCTGCCGAATAAATGCCCGCAACCAGAACTTGACCGCGCGCCCGGCAGGCTGTTTCACAGATTCCGAGATGCGCATAGGGAGACCTGTCGAAATTGACCCCATTGAAACTCGGCATCGCTGGGCTCGGCCATGTCGGCTGCGGCCTGATCGAACTGATTGAACATCAGGCCCGTCTGCGCCTGCCCGGACCGGTCGAGATCGCCGGGATCAGCGCACGTTCGCGCTCGCGCAACCGGCCTGTGTCGATTGAAGCCTATGAGTGGTTCGACGATGCAAGCGAGCTGGCCGCCAGCGCGCATATCGACGCTTTCGTTGAGCTTATGGGTGGCTCGGACGGCCCGGCCAAGCTGGCCGTGGAGGCCGCACTGAAAGCCGGCAAGCCCGTGGTCACTGCGAACAAGGCGCTGATCGCCGAACATGGTCAGGCGCTCGCTGACCTCGCTGAAGCGCGCGGTGTGGACCTTTTGTTCGAGGCGGCTGTGGCTGGTGGCGTGCCGGTCGTGCGCGCGCTTCGCGACTCGCTTTGCGGCGTCGATATCACCCGCGTCAGCGGCATACTCAACGGCACCTGCAATTTCCTGACAACGCAAATGCTCGCCTCCGGGCGCAGCTATGAAGACGTTCTCGATGAGGCGCAGCGCCTTGGCTATGCCGAGGCCGACCCGACGCTTGATGTCTCGGGGATGGATGCGGCTCACAAGATCGCGATTCTGGCAGCGATGGCGTTCTCGGCCGATCTCGACTTTTCGAAAGTCGAGATTGAGGGTGTGGACGGGGTTGTCCTCGATGATCTGAGCCTGGCGGACCGGCTCGGCTACAAGATCAAGCTGATCGCCGAAGGTATTGCTGGCCATGACGGTGTGGTCTGTCGCGTCAGCCCACTTGCCCTGTCCGGCGACCACCCGCTTTCGGGCATCGATGGCAGCCTCAATACGGTGCGGATCGAAGGCGAGCCGCTGGGTGCGGTGACAATGACCGGCCCGGGCGCCGGTGCCGGCCCGACCGCCAGCGCGGTGATGGGCGACATCGCAAAACTGTTCAATCCGGGCGTGCGCTCGGCGTTCGGCGTTGCCCCGCACCATTCCCGGCGCGCATTCGTGACGGCGCAGGCGAACGAACGATCCGCCTTCTTTGTGCGCGTGCGGCTGGCAGACCGCTCCGGCGCGCTCGCCAGCCTGTCCGAAGCCCTCGCAGGCTGCAATGTCTCGATCGACAAGCTGCTGCAGGAATCGGCTGATGATCATCAGGTCAGCCCGGTTGCCATTGTCACCCATCCGTGCGCCCGCTCCGACATCGACGCGGCCATGGCACAGGTTTCGCAGCTCGATACAGTTGTTGACGCGGTACGCGTGATCCGTATCGAAACAAGTCAATGAAACGGGCACAAGCCGCATAAAGGGACACAACGGATATGACAAACAGCCTGCTTATACCGCATCTTGCCGATGCAATGGTCCGGGTAACGGAAGTTTCCGCCATCGCCGCCTATCATGAAGTCGGGCGCGGCGATGAGAAGAAAGCTGATCAGGCGGCCGTGGATGCGATGCGCCGCGCTTTCAATGACATCGATTTCAAGGGCCGTGTCGTGATCGGCGAAGGTGAGCGCGATGAAGCACCGATGCTTTATATCGGCGAGGAGGTCGGCACCGGCAATGGTCCGGAAATCGACATCGCTCTCGATCCGCTGGAAGGCACCACGCTGACCGCCAAGGCAATGCCGGATGCCAGCGCAGTGCTGGCGATTGCGCCGCGCGGCGGCCTTTTGCATGCGCCCGACACCTACATGGAAAAGATTGCCATCGGCCCGGGCTATGCCGATGGCGTCATTGATCTCGACCGCAGCGCGGCGGATAACATTTCTGCCCTTGCCGATGCGAAGGGTGTTTCGGTGCGCGAGATGACAGCCTGTGTGCTGGATCGCCCACGCCATGCCGAGATCATCGACAGCCTGCGCTCTGTCGGCGCGCGCATTCGGCTGATCACCGATGGCGATGTGGCCGGCATCATCTACACAACCGATCCGAAAACCGGCATCGACATTTATATCGGTTCAGGCGGCGCACCGGAGGGCGTGCTGGCGGCGGCGGCCCTGAAATGTGTCGGCGGGCAGATGCAGGGCCGGCTGGTGTTTCGCAATGACGAAGAGCGCGCGCGGGCGAGCCGGGCGGGCGTGACCGACTTTGACCGCCGCTACAGCCTCAATGAACTCGCCTCAGGTGAAACCGTGTTTTGTGCCACCGGCGTGACCGATGGCGACCTGTTGAGCGGCGTTCACGTCGAAAAGGGTCGGTTCCTCACCGAAACACTGGTGATGACATCGGCCGACGGTATGGTCCGCCGCATCCGCTCCAGCCGGCGCGGATAAGGCGGCGCGCGCCACAGCCGGGCGGTCAAGCCAAATGCCCACGGCTTGACCTGGGACGTGCCTGTTTCCGGCCCGCGCGAGAGACCCCGGATCAGGTCCGGTGGGGGTAGGACTGTCTTTAACAGGTTGCTGAAAAACCAGCTCGCGCCGCCCATTCTTCGAGACGCGGCCCAAATGGGCCGCTCCTCTTCGATGAGGAACCTCGTTGGTTTTCCTCATCGGTGAGGTGCCTGCGAAGCAAGCCTTAAAAGGACGACGAAAACTCGAATATGCGTTTTTCGGCAGCCTGTCAGGGCGTTCATATCGCTGCGATACGCAACGGCTTCAGCCTTCCAGCGCCTCGCCGATCAGCTGGTCGATCTTCGGCGTGTTGGCCCCATTGACGAATTCCTCGCCAATGAAGAAGGCAGGCGTTCCCGTGACACCGAGATCGCGGGCGAGCGCCTGGGCATCGGCGATTTCCTGCAGCACCGCCGTCGATTTCATGTCCGCGCGCATTTTCCGGACATCGACGCCGACAGAAGCGGCAATCTCATCGATATCGTCATCTTCCAGCTTGGTGTCAGACTTCATCAGCGCGGTGTGCATCTCGAAATACTTGCCCTGCGCCTTGGCCGCGACAGCTGCCAGTGCGGCCTGTCGGCTCTGCGGTGAAAGGATCGGAAACTCCTTGAAGACGACCCTGACCCTGCCTTGATGTTTTTCAGGCAGCCCGGAAACATAATCAAGCGAACGCCGGCAATATCCGCAGCGATAGTCAAAGAATTCCACCAGCGTGATCTCGGCATCATCAGGACCGATGGCCGGATCGGCAGGGTTGCGATACAGCGCATCGCCATTATCGATGATCGATTGGCGCGCCGCGAGCGCCTCTTGCGCCCGCTGGCGCTCGCCAAGTTCAATCAGCGCTTCCTCGATAATCTCCGGATTGGCCAGCAGATATTCGCGCACGATTGTCTCGACTTCGGCCCGGTTTGTCACAGGCGCATCAGCGCTGGCCGCATTGTCGGCGCAGGCCGGCATCATTACCAGAGCGCACAAAACGGCCGAAGTGGAAAGCAGGCGGGTCATCATTTCAATCTCCTGATCGGGTCATCGTGCAGGCTGAGAAAGCAAATGGCAGGCAATACCTTCCGGGTCCATAGCTGTCACTGGGATAAAGTCATGACGAATATGTGAACACTGAGGGGTTCAGGGGCCGCGGCGGCGATAGACCGCCTGGTTCTCGGGCAGGCGCGGATCGGTCGTGGCGAGAATGTCCGAAGCGCGGCGATACAGCGGCGTATTGGGCTCAATATCCTTGATCGCCCGGCCTGCAAACGCATTCGCGCGCGGCAGGTCACCAATATTATAGGCCGACTCGGCTGTCGCCAGTTGCGCCTCAGTGCGCTGGCCCTGCTTTTCAAGCGCGATCGCCAGCTGTTGCCAGGCAAAGGCATTGCCCGGTTCGGCAATCAGCGCATCGCGCAGCGCCTCTTCTCCGGCGGCCACATCACCCGGCTCGCCGCGCGCGATCAGCGAACGACCAAGATTGATCAGCAAGAGCGGCTGGCCCGGAAGCAATTCAGTCGCCTGTCGGTGCGGCTCAACCGATTCTGCCGCGCGGCCACCCTCGAACAGGATCTGCCCTTTCAGCTCATGGAAATACGGGTTGGCCGGGTCGAGTTCGATCAGACCGTCAATCTCTATCAGAGCACTGTGGATATCGGCCGCCTGCATCGCCGCGATGGCGCGGGCGTAACGCGCCGGCGGGCTGACATCTTCATAGGGATAGCGCCGATGCACCTGCGCCGGAGGCTGCAGGAAGCCAATCAGCTTGGCCTGCATCATCTCGAACTGTTGCACGGACTCGGGCGTCGGCGGCACATCCATCAGGCCGGTGTCCTCTGCCAGCTGCCGGGTTGTGCGGATCCGCTCGGCGGCTAGCGGATGGGCGCGGAAATAGGGTTGGCGGCGCGCATCGGAAAGCACTTCCTGGTAGCGGAAATTCTCGAAAAACTCGACGATGCCGCGCGGCGACTCTCCCAGCGTTTCCAGATACGACACCGCAGCCTGATCGGCGGTGGCTTCCTCTGAACGCGTGTGCTTGAAGAAATTCAGCGCCGCAAATTGCTGCGAGGACGCGATCAGCGCCGCGCCAGCATCCCCTGCCCCGGCCGCGATGGCCAGCACACCCAGCCCGATAGAGATGAGCGCGGGTCGAGACGACACACGCGCAGCCTGCAACCGGCTGATCGTATGCCCGCAGGCGATATGGCAGGTTTCATGCCCGATCACACCCTTGATCTGGCCCGGCGTTTCTGCGGCAATCAGGAGCCCGGTATGCAGGTGGATATTCTGGCCGTTGGCGACAAAGGCATTCAGCGAAGGGTCATTGATGATGTATAATCCCACGTCTGCCGCCTGAAGGCCGGCGACTTCGAGGATCGGATTGGTCCATTCGCGCAGAGTGTGTTCGATTTCGGTGTCGCGGATCAAACCCTGCGCCTGCGCCGAAATCGCCATCAGGCCGCAGATCAACCCTGTGAGCAGGGCGCGGATCATTCCTCTGGCCATGACCTATTTATCCTTCTGCGAGACACCGCAGCCTCGAAGTTAAGTGATCTGTAGCGCTATGACGAGACCGCAGCGCACAAAATGACATGAATTTCAGGTGATCCGGTCGCTGGATGGGTGCACAAATCCGAACGTCAGATCTCCATCCAGCGTGACATGCACCGTTTCGCCGACCGCCGGAACCGCTGAGCGATCGAGCGCGGCGACCAGTGCGGGGCCGGCTTCCAGTTGCAGACGCACCCGGTAGAGTGCCCCAGCGCAGGCGACCCGGACAACCCGCGCTCGCACACCGCTCGCGTCAAGCCGGATCGCCTCCTCACGCACGCAGATCCATGGCGCACCCTGTCCCGAATACTGCTCCGGCAGCAGCCCCTCAGGGGCCGCATCGGCGCGGAACTCTGCGATCCGTCCCAAGGCTGCGGCAATACCTGCATCGACGGGGTGGGCATAGACATCGCCGGGCGGCCCGGACTGAACGATCTTCCCGGCACGCATCACCGCCAGATCGTCTGCCGCCTCCATCGCCGCCGGTGCATCATGGCTGACCAGCAGCGCAGGCACCCCGGCCTCGCGAATGGCCGCCAGTGCAACATC
>CAYUEM010000029.1:0-18993 GCA_964442925.1 uncultured Hyphomonadaceae bacterium | reverse complement strand
CGATGAGGAATCTCGTTGGTTTTCCTCATCGGCGAGGTGCGAGCGAAGCGAGCCTCGAAGGACGAGGAAAACCTGAAGACGTGTTTTTAAGCGACCTGTTAAATCCGGTGAAAATCGAAGAATACCGGCGCGATGTCGCCGAGTGTCTTGGCTTCATAGCGTGTGGTGATGTGGTCATCGGGTGGACAGCGCCAGTCATCGGCATGACGCGCCAGCCATTCAAAACCACCATGGCGAATGAACCGGACCATTGCCTCGTCGGCATAGCTGCGCACGTCGGTTGCAAATCGCACCAGACCGCCCGGCTTGAGGATGCGGTGCAGGCTTTCGAGGAAGTCAGGCTGGATCAGACGGCGTTTGAGATGGCGCGTCTTGGGCCAGGGATCGGGAAACAGAATGAAAACGCGGTCGAGTGAAGCGTCGGTGAAGCTGGCCATCAGCTCGCGTGCATCACCCGCATGGAGCCGGATATTATCCGCGCCGGCATCCTCGATCTGGCCGAGCGCCTTGGCCACTCCGTCAATGAAGGGCTCACAGCCGATCAGTCCTGCATCAGGCTGGCGCAAGGCCTGACCGACAAGATGTTCACCGCCACCAAAACCGATCTCCAGCCAGCAGGGTCCTGGTGCCGCAAACAGGCTGGCCGGATCGAGCGTCGCCGGAGCGGTGGGCGCAACAGCCAGCTGCGGAAGGAGAACTTCCATCAGACCCTGCTGGCGCGGTGAAAGTTTGCGGGCATTGCGCCGCCCAAAGGTGCGCAAGCGTGGATGACTGGACGGGTTCAAGGCCGGCTCCCGACAGATTGCGACAGGCCGTGTGTTTTATTCGCTTGCCGGTTGCTGCAATGCGCGCGCTGCCGCCTTGACTGTCAACAGGATCGATTTTCTGAGTGCAGGATCCTCGATCTTCTGGAAGGCGGCCATCAGGTCGAGGGTTTCGCTGTTCATTACGGGCGCGGACACAGTCTCGTCGGCTTCGGCAAGACCGCGCCGCTCATGGGCAAGGTGATCTTCCGCACCGTCATAGAAATACGACACCGGCACGCCAAGTGCAGATGCCATCTCGAACAGACGACCGGCAGAAATACGGTTAACGCCTTTCTCGTATTTCTGAACCTGCTGGAATGTAAGATCCAATAGATCGCCAAGTTTTTCCTGCGTCAGTTTCAGTTCACGGCGCCGCCACCTTACACGTTGCCCCACAACGCGATCGATATCGCTCGGATGCTTACTTTCGGACATATTTCACTCATGTGATTATTTTTTTCGATCTTTGGTCGAAGCGTTCTACCTTCGCCAGAAGAAAAATGCCAGCATTGTGCAAAGAAAGAGTGTAACCGGAAAAAACAGACCTCCGGCCCGACTGAAGAAAACCGTCGATGGCAAGGCTTGAGGAAGCTGTGCAGTCAGGATCCGCCCCCGCCAGCCTTCGGGAACAACAGCCGCGGGGCTGGCGCGTCCGGTTTCCCGCCCCAATCCATCAACGATTGCACTCACCCCGCGGCTTGCAACCCGAGCCATTGGCAAGCCACTCTCGATCGCCCGGTAACGGTTTTGTGAATAGTGTTGGGCCGGGCCGATCATGGCGCCGAACCAGGCATCATTGGACAGCACCACCAGCCATTGCGGGCGCCCTGCCTCTTGCTGCGCCCGACGCGCCACCTGCGAATACAGTGCTTCATAGCAGATCATCGCGACGAAGGGTGCAACCGTATCATCGCCGACCACTGCCGGACCGACACCGGGCGAGAAACCGCTGGTGGCCATTCGCTGGAGCGCGCCGGGCAATATGCCTGAAAGCGCCTCGCCATACGGCAGAATTCGAGCGATCGCCAACTCACCGACAGGCACCAGCCGATGCTTGTTATACAGTCCCCGCGCGCCGGTCACATCGCTGTCAGGGCCAAGGATCACAATTGAATTGTACCATTCAACCTCATCGCGTGCGCTGGTCTGACGACGGACCGTTCCGGCAATCAGGGTCCGGTTGCCGAGATAGGCGACGGTCGGGGCCAACTGGCGATCATCAAGCAACATCGAGCCAATTGCGCCTTCGGGCCAGAGCACGATATCGCCTGCATTTCCCGGATAATCCTTCAGCCAGCGCAGATACTGCCGAAACAGTTCCGGATTTGCATAGCCCTCATCGGTGTATTTCTCACTTTGGGGAATGCCCGCATCCATCAGCACGACGGTCTGCGAAGTCAGCGTCACCGGCTGGCTGACACGCTGCGCGCCCCATGCCCAGAGCGCTGACAGGCCGACAACACCGATCAGGGCCGGCATCATGCGCAGGGCCACGCCGCGGCTGCCTGTCTTGCGCGTGTCAACAAAGGCTGCCGGCGTGCTGCAGGCAAACACCGTCAGGGCGCTGAGCCAGTAGATCCCGCCAAGTGACGCCGCCTGAGAAACGCCGCCGCCAGGCACCCAGCTTGTGCCGGCAAGATTCCAGGGAAACCCGCCAAACAAATGGCCCCGGACGCTCTCGCCCAGCATGAAGAACAAGGTGAAGATAAAGACCCGCGAGGGCGAAGCTGACCAGAAAGCCGCGCCCAGAGCCAGTGCAAGCCCCCAGATCATCGCCATACCCGCCGGCAGGAGCACCAGCGGCATCCAAAGAAAAACCGCGTGTTTTTCCGGCTCGACGAGAAATGGCGCGGCCGTCCAGTAAAGGCTGACAAGAAAAAAGCCGAAACCGAATGCCCAGCCGCGCGCGAAAATAGCCTTGCCCCAGCGGCGATGCCCGCGCGCGCCATCGATCAGCCAGATCAGCCCGACAAAACTGACAATCAGGGCCGGTGTTGCATGGAACGGCGCAAAAGCGAGCGTCGAGAAAGCGCCAAGCAGCGCAGCCACGCCAAGCCCCTGCCATCCGGTCGAGCGGCCCAGAGCCTGATGCAGCGGCCCGAGAAGGGTCACACCATGACTTCTTGTCGCTTCGGTCATCAGCTGGCCTCGGCCTTTGGGGCAGCGCCGGGCAGACGCAGGCGCAGGCGCCGGATTCGGCGTGGATCGGCCTCGACAATTTCCATGTCGCAGCCACCGGGATGGGACAAAACTTCGCCGCGCACCGGAACCCGGCCTGCAAGCGCAAAGGCGATGCCGCCAAGCGTGTCGATTTCGTCGCCGAAGTCTTCGAGCGTCAGGTCAATTCCGGTTTCTTCCCGGAAGCTCTCGATTTCCATGCGTGCGTCCACCTCGAACATGTTTCGACCGCGGCGCACCAGTATATCCTCATTGTCATCATGTTCGTCTTCGATGTCGCCGACAATCTCCTCGACCAGATCTTCGAGCGAAACCAGACCGTCAGTGCCGCCATATTCGTCAACAACAAGCGCCAGATGGATCCGCGTCGACTGCATTTTCACCAGAAGATCAGCAAGCGGCATGGATGGCGGCACATACAGGATGTCCCGGCGAAGCTTTTCCAGCGGCGACGCAGGCTTTTCGCTGTCAGCGGCAATTTCCGCAACAATGTCCTTGATGTGGACAAGACCAATCGGATCATCCAGCGTTTCGCGATAGACCGGCAGTCGCGAATGGGCTTCGCGCGCAAAGCTGGCGACAACCTCCTCGAACGGCGTTGACGCTTCCAGAGCAACGATATCCGCGCGCGGGATCATCACATCGGCAACGGTGGCCGCTTCAAATTCGGCCAGCCTCAGCCGCATGTCCCGGCCGCGCGCCGCGTCGCCGGCCCGGCCTGCTCCAGCTTCGGCGAAAGTTTGCGGACGCCTGCGCCGGCCAAGGCCGAGCATGCGCCCGATCCGACTCGGCGGCTCCTCATTGTCTGGAAGGTCGTTTTCGGAAATCGTCATGCCATTATCCCTGCTGGGTTGCATATGGGTCAGGAAGGCCAAGGCTTGCAAGCGCCATCGTTTCAAGGGCCTGCATTTCAGCAGCCTCGGTGTCCTCAACGTGATCATGGCCATAAAGGTGCAGCAGGCCATGGATCAGCAGATGTGAGAGATGCGCGGACAGGTCGCGCTGCATCTCGGCGGCGTCGCGCTGGCACACGCCATGGCCGACAGCGATATCGCCGAGAAAATCATGCATCGGTGCATCGACAGGAAAGGCGAGAACATCGGTTGGTGCATCCTTGCCGCGCCAGTCACGGTTCAGCGCCTGCATCTCGTCATCCCCGGTCAGCAATATGGCCACTTCGCCGCCGTTTTCCCCACTCGCCTCCAGCCCGGCATTCAGCGCCCGCGTGCACACCTCCTGCAGGCCCGAAACAGAATCCCAGGCCGGATCGGCGGTGCGCAGGTCACAGATCACCTGCGCCATCAGCCCTCACCTGCCGCCGCATAGGCATCAATGATCCGCCCGACCAGCTTGTGGCGCACGACATCACTTGCCGTCAGCTGCCGGGTCGTGATGCCCTCGACACCTTCGAGAATTTCCAGCGCATGTTTCAGTCCGGAGAGCTGACCGCGCGGCAGATCGACCTGCCCCGGATCGCCGGTGACGACCATCCGGCTGTCACGTCCCAGCCGGGTCAGAACCATTTTCATTTGCGCAATCGAGGTGTTCTGCGCCTCATCGACGATCACGAATGCCTTTTTCAGCGTGCGCCCGCGCATGAAGGCCAGCGGCGCGACCTCGATCTCGCCGCGTGACATGCGCCGTTCCATCTGCTCTGGTCCCATCAGTTCGCGCAGGGCATCCCAGATCGGAAGCATGTAAGGGTCAACCTTCTCCTCAAGTGTTCCGGGCAGGAAGCCCAGCTTCTCGCCAGCCTCGACTGCCGGCCGGGTCACGATGAGCCGGTCTCGCAGGCCTGCGAGAAGTTCTGAAACGCCCGCAGCCACGGCGAGATAGGTCTTGCCCGTTCCGGCCGGACCGACCCCGAAGACAAGGCCGTTTTCGGGCTGGATGAGGGTTTCAAGATAGGCCGCCTGCCCGCGGCTTTGCGGTGTCACCGGGCGTTTCAGGCCCTTCAGGGTGCCAAAGCTCAGTTGCGGGCTGGCCGCCGCCTCAATCGCGCCGCCAAGTTCAAGCAGTCCCGGATCAGCGCCCGCATCAAGCCGGCGCTCGAAATCGGCAAGCGCAGCTTCGGCCAGCACCACACCTTCTTCCTTGCCCTGCAACAGGATCTCGCCGCCCTGACTCTCCGCGCGCAGGCCATAATCGGAGAAATGCGCTTCGAGCTTCTGCAGGTGGCGATGATGCGGGCCGCACAGCTCTCGCAGACGTTCGGGAGAGGCGACGGCATAAAGACGGCTGACAGGTGCTGCTGGCGGTGAGCGGTCAGGACGCACTGGCGATGTCAAGCCGTTACCTCCGCGCGCGCCGCCAGCCTGCCGGTCAGGGAATTGAGGCTGGCACCAATGATCTCGACCTCGGCGATGTCTCCCATCAGGCTTTCCGGGCCGTCGAAATGCACCGCCTGAAGCCAGGGCGAGCGGCCATGCAGCTGGCCTTCGAGCCGGCCCTTGCCGCTGACAAGAACCCCAATCGTCTGGCCGATCCGGGAGGCATTGAACCCCGCCTGCTGCTCCCGCAGGAGCGCCTGCAGGCGCTGCAGCCGGTCATTTTTCACGTCTTCAGGCACCTGACCGAACATTTCGGCCGCCGGCGTACCCGGACGCGCGGAATATTTGAACGAATAGGCCGACGCATAGCCAACCTCGCGGGCCAGTTGCATCGTGGCGTCAAAGTCTTCCTCGCTCTCGCCGGGAAAGCCAACAATGAAATCGGAGGCAATGGCCACGTCGGCGCGCGCGGCTCGCACCTTTTCGATGATCGAGAGATAGTGCGCAGCGGTATGACCGCGATTCATCGCCTTGAGAATGCGATCGGAACCCGACTGAACCGGCAGGTGCAGATACGGCATCATCTGCGGTGTGTCGCCATGAGCCGCGATGAGGTCGTCGTCCATGTCGCGCGGATGACTGGTCGTGTAGCGGATGCGCTCGACCCCGCCAATCATCGCCAGATGGCGACACAGACCACCAAGGCTCCATTCGCCTTTTTCACCTGACAGTGCCGGCGCGGTTCCATGCCAAGCATTCACATTCTGGCCGAGCAGAGTGATCTCGCGGACCTTTTGCGCGGCGAGGCTGCGCGCTTCGGCAGTGATCGCATCGACGGGGCGCGAGACCTCTGCGCCGCGTGTATACGGCACCACGCAGAATGTGCAGAATTTGTCGCAGCCTTCCTGCACGGAGAGAAAGGCGCTGGGACCGCTTGCCTCGCGGTCGAGCGGCAGGGCATCAAATTTCTCAAGTGTCTCGAATTCGGTCTCAAGGCGCTCACCGCTGGCGCGGGCCACGCGGGCGATCATCTCGGGCAACTTGTGATAGGATTGCGGGCCAAGCACGAGGTCGACTGCCGGCTGGCGCCGCATGATTTCCGCGCCTTCAGCCTGGGCAACACAGCCGGCCACGGCAATCGTCATTTTCCCGCCCGAAGCCTGTTTCAGCTTCTTGAGCTGGCCAAGCTCGGAAAACACCTTTTCGGTGGCCTTTTCGCGGATATGGCAGGTGTTGAGGATCACCAGATCGGCGCTGTCAGGCGTATCCACCGGCGCGTAGCCAAGCGGCGCGAGCAAATCGCGCATTCGCTCGCTGTCATAGACATTCATCTGGCAGCCATAAGTCCTGATGAAAAGCCGCCGGGGCACCGTGGAAATATTGGTCGTGATCATCGATAGGTCTATGCCTGAAACGCGCCGCCTTGGCTAGCAGTGGGCTGAAACAGCGCACTTGGGAATGCCGCCGTGAAAGACCAATATTCCTGCCGGCAAACGGGTGTCCCGTTATGTTTGGGGGCAAGCATCACTTTGCGCGCGTTTTCAGGGCGAGCGCATGCAGCTCGCCACCCATCGTGCCCTTCAGTGCCGCATAGACCATCTGGTGCTGGCGCACGCGCGACACGCCCTCGAAGCGGGCTGAGACAATCTCTGCCTGCCAGTGGTCATTGTCGCCGGCCAGATCAGTCAGCGTGATCTGCGCATCGGGAAAGGCCTCGCGCAGGTGGGCTTCCAGTGTCGGGCGGTCCATCGCCATTTGCGGCTCCTCTGGTTGGGTCCTGATTTGCGAGATATAACCAGCCGACCGCCAGCGTGAAGTGTTCAGGGCCGTTTCTGCGCAGATTCACGTCCGGCGTGGCAAAAGCAGACAGGGGGTGACAAGTCCGGCGCGGCGTATTAGACGTCCCAACAAGTCGAAACATATCGGCGGCGGTTTCGGAAACGGGGCCGCCGCTTTTCTTTGTGTTGCAGACTTGCCTCCCGCATGACGGACGCCCGGCGCATTGTCTGGCACGACCTGATGGGGCAAGGCTCAGCCGTTGCGTCCAGAGAACCATGATTGCACTGACAGATCAGGAAAAACGCATCCTTGCGATCGCTGAGCCGGTCGCGGGCGCTCAGGGCATGGAGATCGTGCGTGTACGCGTCTCCGGTGGCCGCCGCCCGGTGCTGCAGCTGATGGCGGAAAAAGCTGGCGGTGCGCCAACTGATGTCGAAGACTGCGCGTCGCTGTCGCATGCGCTTTCGCCGGTGCTCGAAGTCGAAGACCCGGTTTCCGGCACCTATTTGCTGGAGGTTTCGACGCCGGGAATTGACCGTCCGCTGACCCGTGCGGGTGATTTCGGACGCTGGGCGGGGCATCTGGCGAAGATCGAGCTCGCCTATCCGCTCGACGGGCGGCGGCGTTTTTCAGGCATCATTGCCGGCGAAGACACCGACGGTGTGCATCTGGAACTGGAAGGCGAGGCCGAACTGGTCGCGCAGGTTCACGAAATGACAAAGGCCGTGCTGGTGCTGACCGACGAACTGATCGAGGCTGCACGCGAATGCGGCAACCTCCCGGTCCAGCCGGACGAAGCGGGCTTTGCTGACCATGAGCGCGACGAGACCAGCGGGGACGACGAAGACGACGATGATAACAACACCAACGGAGCCGCATAAATGAGCACAATCGGCGTTTCCGCCAACCGGCTGGAAATCCTGCAGATCGCCAAAGCGGTCGCAGAGGAAAAGGCAATCGACAAGCAGATCGTGATCGATGCGATGCAGGAGGCGATCGAGAAGGCCGCCAAGTCGCGCTATGGTCAGGAGCTGGATATCCGTGCGGTGATCGATCCGGAAACCGGCGAACAGTCGCTGTGGCGGATCCAGACCGTGGTGAAAGATGCGGCAATCGAGGATGAAACCGCCGAGATCACGCTGAGCGATGCGCGCAAGATCGACGCCGAGATCGAGCCAGGCGATGAAATCCGTGAGGAATTGCCGCCGTTCGACTTTGGCCGCGTGGCCGCCCAGACGGCCAAACAAGTGATCATGCAGAAAGTGCGAGAGGCAGAACGCGAGCGCCAGTATAATGAATACAAGGACCGTCAGGGCGAGGTCATCAACGGCATCGTCAAGCGCGTCGAATATGGCCATGTGATTGTCGATCTTGGCCGCGCCGAAGGCATCATCCGGCGCAATGACGGGATCCCGCGCGAAAATTTCCAGCCCAATGACCGGGTTCGTGCCTATCTCTACAAGGTCTCGCGAGAGATCAAGGGACCGCAGCTTTTCCTCTCGCGCGCGCATCCCGATTTCATGGTCCGCCTGTTCGCACAGGAAGTGCCAGAGGTTTATGAGGGCGTCATCGAGATCAAGTCCTGCGCCCGCGATGCCGGTTCGCGCGCCAAGATCGGCGTATTTTCCAATGACAGCTCAATCGACCCGGTCGGTGCCTGCGTTGGTATGCGTGGTGCCCGCGTGCAGGCTGTGGTTTCTGAACTTTCCGGTGAGAAAATAGATATCATTCCGTGGAGTTCCGACGAGGCGACGTTTATCGTCAATGCCCTGCAGCCGGCTGAAGTTTCAAAAGTCGTTCTCGACGACGAAGAACGCCGCGTCGAAGTGGTCGTGGCTGATGACCAGTTCCCTCTGGCCATCGGGCGGCGCGGCCAGAATGTCCGGCTCGCCAGTCAGCTGACCGGCTGGCAGATCGACCTGATTACCGAAACCGCCGATTCCGAACGCTACCAGAAGGACTTCCAGGAGCGCACGCAATTGTTCATGAGCGCGCTCGACGCCGATGAAACGCTGGCGCAGCTGCTGGCCTCGGAAGGCTTCGAGTCGGTTGAGGAAATTGCCTTTATCGCGGCTGAGGATTTCATGCAGATCGAGGGTTTCGACGAGGATGTCGCCTCGGAAATTCAGGAACGGGCGAATGAATATCTCGACGGCGTTGCCGCTGCGAATGAAGCCCGGCGCCTGGAGCTGGGTGTGGAAGATGCCGTAATGGACCTGCCCGGCATGACACCCCATTTCGCGATGCGTCTGGGTGAAGAGGGTATCAAGACGGTCGATGATGTGGCCGGCCTTGTCCCCGATGAAATCACCGGTTCGCGTGAGCCGGGCCCGGATGGCAAGCCGGTCTGGGTCGAAGGGATCCTTAAGAAGGGCGAAATGCGCAAGGATGACGTGCAACTTTTCGTCATGCAGGCGAGGGTCGCAGCCGGCTGGGTCGAAGCCGAGGCCCTCGAAGCCCTGCAGGCACAGCTCGCTGCTGATCAGATCAGCGAGGAAATGGACCTTACCGAGGAAGAACGTGCGCTGCTTTCGCTTGGCGAGCTTGGCAGCGGGGCCAGCAATCCGGACGATGAAGCCGTCTTTGCGGAACCGTCGGGCGATGACGAAAGCGCCGCTGATGAGGTCGATGTCGCCGATTTCGATCTCGACGAACTGGAAAGGGCGCTGTCAGAGGAGGAGCCATCCGATTCCGACAGCAAGCAGTGACAGTGGTCCCGGCTCACCTGAGCGCGAATGCGCCCTGACGCGGGAAAAGCGCACACAGGCGGAGATGATCCGCTTCGTGCGCGATCCGTCAGGGCGGGTTGTGCCCGATATTGCCGGCAAGCTCCCCGGACGCGGCGTCTGGGTGACCGCAACACGTGAAGCCGTGACGGCAGCAGCTGCCGGGCAAGTCTTTTCAAGGCGATTCAAGACAAAATCGCCCGCCGATCCGGATCTTGCCGATGCGGTCGAGCGCCTTCTGGCGCTGCGCTGCATTCAGCTGCTTGGCCTGTCGCGCCGCAGCGGGGCGATCGTCTCAGGTTTTGATCAGGTGCGCGCCGCGCTGCGCAAATCGCGACCGGGCTGGCTGATCGAGGCGTCTGATGGCAGTGCGGATGGTCGAATAAAGGTGTATTCCCTGGCGAAAGCGCTATATGCTAAGGTAAATGTTGCCGGAGCTCTCAGTTCCGTGGAATTGGGCATGGCCTTTGGTGGGCGGCGTGTGATACACGCTCTGCTTCAGCCGGGACCGATGTCGGCTCGTTGGGCGGCTGACTACCGGCGGCTTGGTGGCTTTCGGTCACGGCCTGAAGATCACTGGTTTTCCGCTGGGGATCGATAGACAATCCGGTACGCAATGGGCGGGCCGGTCTTTTTTTGGTATTTGGTGCGGATGAGCGAAACAAAAGATTCCAGTGGGCACAAGAACACGACAGGCGCGCGCACGTCCGGGACCGTGAAGCAAAGCTTTAGTCATGGGCGCTCGAAACAGGTCGTCGTCGAGAAAAAGAAAAAGCGCGTCGTAACCGCGCCGGGGGCAGGACGTGCCGGCGACAAGCCGACGGCCAGTTCCAGCGCGGGCAAGCCTGCCGAAAACAAGTTTGCAGCACTCGCCAGGAAACTGGGCATCACCGAGGCGGAACTGCGCGCGCGCCAGGCGGCGCTTGTGAAACGCCGGGAAATCGAGACCGAACGCGAAGCAGAGGCGCAGAAGCTCGCCGATGCGCGCGGTCGCCTGCGCGACGAACAGGAACGCAAGGTCCAGGAGTCCAAGGAACGCGTCGAAGCCGAAGCGCGCCGCAAGGCGGATGAAGAGCGCAAGAAGCTCGAAGAGGCCGAGGCGCGCAACAAACCGGCTGTTGAGAAAAAGCCCGTCGCAAAGCCCGCCGATCCGGATGTCGTCAGCCCGGAAGACGCGCCGGCCGATCCGTCCGAGCTGGAGGCGGCAGGCGGACGGATCAAGCGAAAGGGCGGCCCGCAGCGCGAGGATCGTGACAAGGATGCCGGCAGTGCGCGCCCACGCGGCGACGCCAACTCGCGCAGGAAGGGCAAGCTGACCATTGCCTCGGCACTCGGAGACGATGGTGATCGCCAGCGCTCACTGGCTTCTGTCCGGCGCGCGCGCGAGCGCGAACGTGAGCGGCGCATGGGTGGCGGGGAGCAGAAAGACCCGAAAAAATCGCTTGAAGTCACGCTGCCCGAGACGATTACGCTGCAGGATCTCGCCCAGCGGATGAATGAGCGCGTCGGTGATGTTGTGAAATTCATGATGCAGCAGGGCGACATGATGCGCGGCAATGATATTGTCGATGCCGATACAGCAGAGCTGATCGCGAGCGAGTTTGGCCACCGCGTCCGCCGGGTGTCGGAAGCCGATGTCGAAATCGGGCTTGAAGGCGATCATGATGATGATGGCGATCTGCAGCCAAGAGCGCCCGTTGTAACGGTCATGGGCCATGTCGATCACGGCAAGACATCGCTGCTTGACGCCATGCGCCAGACCGATGTCGCTGCCGGCGAAGCTGGCGGCATCACGCAGCATATCGGCGCTTATCAGGTCAATCTGGACAGCGGCGAGAAGATCACCTTCGTCGACACCCCCGGCCACGCAGCCTTTTCGGCGATGCGCGCGCGCGGTGCAAACATTACAGATATCGTGATCCTGGTCGTTGCAGCCGATGACGGCGTCATGCCGCAGACGATCGAGGCGATCAATCATGCCAGGGCGGCCCAGGCCCCGCTGATTGTCGCGGTCAACAAGTGTGACAAGCCTGATGCCGAGCCGCAAAAGGTGCTGACGCAATTGCTGCAATATGACGTTCAGGTCGAGGCCATGGGCGGCGAGGTCCAGGCGATTGAAGTGTCAGCGACCGAGCGCACGGGGCTGAAGGCGCTGAGCGAGGCGATTTCGCTGCAGGCGGAATTGCTCGAGCTCAAGGCCAATCCCGACCGCGTTGCCGACGGCACGGTTGTCGAAAGCCAGCTCGACCGCGGTCGCGGGCCGGTAGCCACCGTTCTGGTCAGGCGCGGCACGCTGAAGCGCGGCGATATCGTCGTGGCAGGCACACAATGGGGCAAGGTTCGCGCGCTCAACAATGAACGCGGCAAGCAGGTCCCCGAGGCGGGACCGGCAATGCCGGTCGAGATTCTGGGGCTCGATGGTGCCCCCGATCCGGGTGAGCCTTTCTATGTCGTCGATAGCGAATCGCGCGCCCGCGAGGTGACGGAATACCGTGTTCGCCAGAAGCGTCAGGTCGCCGGCAAGGCGTCGATCGCCGCGCGTGCATCGCTCGACCAGCTGATGAACAAGCTGCGCGATGGCTCTGGCCAGTTGCAGGAACTGCCGATCGTGGTGAAGGCGGACACACAGGGCTCGGTTGAGGCCATCGGGCATTCTGTGGACAAGATCTCCACCGACGAGGTTCGCGGCATCATGATCCATGGCGCGGTCGGCGGTATCTCCGAGAGCGATGTGCTGCTGGCCCAGTCCTCGAATGCACCAATCATTGCCTTCAATGTCCGCGCCAACAAGCAGGCGCGCGATCTCGCCGAACGCGAAGGCGTGGAAATCCGTTATTATTCGGTGATTTACGACCTGATTGATGACATCAAGGATGCCTTGTCTGGCCTGCTGCCGCCAGAAAAACGCGAGACCTTTATCGGCTATGCGCAAATCATGGAGGTGTTCAACATCACCAAGGCTGGCAAGGTTGCAGGTTGCCGCGTCACCGAGGGCACGGTGAAGCGCGGTTGTGGTGTGCGCCTGCTGCGCGAAGATGTTGTCATCCATGAAGGCAAGCTGAAAACGCTGAAACGCTTCAAGGATGAGGTTGCCGAAGTCTCCTCCGGTATGGAATGCGGCATGGCGTTCGAGAAATACGAGGACATTCGTCAGGGTGACCGGATCGAGTGTTTCGAGGTCGAGGAAATCGAACGCCGCCTGGAGTAGCCCGGATTTGTCAAACGCCTCCGAAATTGCCGGGCAACTTTCCGAGAAGGATGTCAAGCGCTTGGCGAGCCTGACGCGGGCCAGCATGGTTGGCCCGACGGCAACCTATTATGCCGGCGTCACCGCGCCGGTGATTTCTGCGGGCGTGGCGATCTTTTCGCGGACAGCCTTTCTGTCGGTCGGGCTTTCCGATTACTGGGCCTTGCTGCTGTCGGCTTTGCTGGCCGCCTTCGCCGGCATTGCTTGGTATCTGATCTTCATGCGCTGGTCGTATCGGAGCACGTTCGGACGCGGCGCCGAGTTGACCGAAACCACGCAGATTGAGGTGCTGACTGACGGACTTGTCGTCACACGCGGCGACATTCGCACGCAGATCGCCTGGAACGCTGTCGAAAACGTGCAGCGCCGGCGAGGGTACACGGCAATCCTGGTTCGCGGGGCGGATGCGATCGTCCTGCCGGACCGCTGGTTCAAGGGCGGCAAGGCAGATCGTGACGCTTTTCTTGCGCGCCTCGAAGCAGGAGGGACACCCTGATGGCCAGATCCCTGCACGGTGCCGGCCCATCCCAGCGCCAGCTGCGCGCTGGCGAAATCATCCGTCATGCGCTGGTCGATATTCTCCAGCGCGAACAGCTGCGGGATGAAGATCTGCAGGGCGTTTCGATCACCGTCGGCGAAGTGCGCTGCTCGCCCGACCTGAAACAGGCGACGATATTTGCAACCCCGCTGGGCGAGGCCGGCCCCGAAGCGCGCGCGCGCGTAACCGCTGCACTCAACCGCGCCGCCCGCTTTCTTCGCGGCAGGCTTGCACTGCAGATCGACATGAAATTCACCCCGCAGCTACGATTTCTCGCCGATGAGAGCTATGACGAGGCGCAGCATATTTCCGACCTGCTCGCCAGCCGGGACGTGCGTCGCGACACTCAGAAATAGAGCGGTTTCAGCCGGCATAGACACGCGCCAGCGCAATCGCTGCTGAAGTTGCAACATTCAGGCTGTCGACATCTCCACGCATCGGAATGCGCACATTGCGTGTCGTCTGCAGGATGGTTTCAGGAAGTCCCGGCCCCTCAGCTCCGACAAGCAGAACCAGCTTTTCCGGCACCGGCATATCCCAGAGCGCCGCAGCATCATTTTGCGGTGTCAGTGCCCAGATATCGAAGCCTGCCGTACGCAGCATCCGCAGCATTTCCTGTGTGTCTGACATCCGCGAAAATGGCAGCCAGAGCGTCGTTCCCGCCGAAACGCGAATGGATTTGCGATAGAGCGGGTCACAGCTGGTCGCGTCCAGGATGACGCCATCAGCGCCAAAGGCGGCACCATTGCGGAACAGGGCGCCGATATTGTCATGATTGGAAATGCCGATAGCGCCGAGCAACACACGCCCGCCGAAAAGGTCGGCCGGGTCGACGGGCCGGCCCTTGCGCGCACAGGCGAGAATGCCGCGATGCACCGGAAAGCCCGCAATCGTATCGAACAGGGCCTGACTGGCTGTGTAGACGGGGATCCTGGCCGGCACGCGCTGCAACAGTTCGTCAATGGCAGCGAGCCGGTTTTCGGTCACAAACAGGCTTTCGATTTCGAAACGTGACCGTTCAATCAGAATGCCGAGTGTAACCTTGCCCTCGATGATGAACCGCTCGCCCCGCCCGGTCAGGTCGCGCTCACGGATCTGGCCATAGGCCGCAATTCGCGGATCGGCCGGGTCGGTGATCATCTCGACGGGGCGCTTGCTCAGGCCACACCGCCCTTCAGGAAATCATGCATATGCACGATCCCGATCGGTCGGTCCTGATCGGTCACGATCAGGTGCGTGATGCTCTTTGCGTTCATCAGTGCCAGCGCGGCAGATGCGAGCATGTCGCCGGCAACCGTCACCGGGGCAGGGGTCATCACCTGTTCCACGCGGCTGGCCTGACGCTGGCTGGCAACCAGCCGGCGAACATCGCCATCCGTCATCATCCCGACCAGACGACCGTCCGCCTCGATCACGCCGACGCAGCCAAACCCCTTCACCGAAAGCTCCTGCAAGGCATCGGTCAGACCGGTTCCAAGCGCAACCAGCGGAATCGCCTCGCCGCTATGCATCAGATCGCCGACCGTGCGCAGCATTGCGCCAAGCTTGCCACCGGGATGGAACCGCTTGAAATCTTCCGCAGTAAACCCGCGCCGCTCCAGAACCGCGATCGCAAGGGCATCGCCCAGGGCCATCATCAGCGTCGTCGAAGTGGTTGGTGCGCGGGTCTCACCGCACGCTTCGGGTGCATCCGGGATGATCAGCGCCACGTCGCTGGCCAAAGCGAGCTGGCTGTCGGCGACACCGCTCATCGCGATCAGCGGAATGGAAAAACGGCGCGTAAAGGCGATCAGGTCGGACAACTCCCGTGTCTCGCCAGAGCGCGACAGCGCAATCACGACATCGCCGGCCATGACCATTCCAAGGTCGCCATGGCTGGCTTCGGTCGGATGGATGAACAGCGATGGTGCCCCGGTCGAGGCAAGTGTTGCCGAGATCTTGCGTGCGACATGGCCGGATTTTCCAACCCCCGCGACGACCACCCGCCCGCTGCATTCCTCCAGCGTCTCAACGGCAGCGACAAAGCTGGCGTCCAGCGCGCCCTCAAGCGCCCGCAAGCCATCAGCTTCGATCGCGATCACCCGGCGACCGGATTGCAGGATTGTTTCAGCGCTCATCCTGCCACCTCCGCCCATCGCCTGCCGCGCTCGAACGTGACCTTTTGGATTCGCAGGGACCGGGTCTTGTCGGGCGTGACCGGGCGGATGGCCAGATAATCAAGCGCATTGTCCCCGGACTTGACCGGCACCTGATAGTTGAAAACGAAATCCTCAAAGCCGGGCTGGAGATCAAATTGCTTCCAGCCGGACTCGCCATCGCGACCGGTGGAATAATTCACCATCATCGCCTGTGCGCCGCGCGCCTCTCCCGGAGCAGCCCGCACGGTGATGGCAACATCAAAGCCGGAAAACTGCACTTCGATATCAGCCGCAAGAATGAAATGCGGCCCGAGCCTGGGATCATCCGACAGCATGCCGCTAGCGGTGACGATCTGCAGGTGTGCCGGGCCATCCCCGCGGATCAGTTCGACATCGGCCTGTCCGCCGACAACCATCCGGTTGAGATCATTGCCCTCAACGACAACGCGGTTGTAATTCATGTCGCCGACACTGACTGCACCTTGCGGCAAACGGTTGAGGCCCGGCTGAATGGCGAGGAAAACCAGAAACAGGCCGAAGGCGATGATGGCCGGGAAGAAGAATTTGTCGCTCATCTTTTCTGCGTCCCTTACGCACGCTTGCCGGCTGGCGGGGCTGGTCCTTGCACCGGCGTCCTGATAGCAGCTTTTGTCAAACGGCGGCGAGCCACCAGATGCGTGAAATCGGATGACAACATGTCCATAAAGGCTTTGTACAGACGGGCAAGAGAGGCACGCGGCTGGCTGGCTGGCAACTGCCTGCCGCTCTGGGCCACGGAAGGCAAACATCGCGATGGCGGTTTCATGGCCGCGCTGGCGCTCAATCACCGGCCGCCGGAAACTCCGCAACTGGCCGACATTGAGGCGCAGACAGCAATGATTGCGCTGTTCGGGCTGGCTGGCCGGGTCGGTTTTGACAGCGAACTTGCCAGCCAGCTGATTGCCGATGCTGAGGCAGCGATCATGCGCGGCGGGGCTGAACCTCCGCCTGCGCCTGTCGGAGACGGGCAACCGCACCGTCTCAATGAAGTTTGCGAGGATTTGCGGGTGCGGCTGCGCGCACTGCCCGGCACACCGGGTGAGGATGCAATCCTTGGTGCCGGCGCGATCTGCCGAAGTTTCGACCGGCTGATGGATGATTTTCTCACGCCCGAAGGCGGATGGATCGCCGCTTATGACGCAGGCGGCCTGCCAGCGGTTCGCGACATGCCGGCGGCGCAGGCGGGCGCAATTGCGAAGGCGTTTTCGCCGCTTCTCGTCCTGATCGAGACTTGATTCCTGCCCGCTGCGTGCAATGACAGGCAATGCCACCATGCCAACCGCTTCTACGGGGAAGACCTGATGCCAAACCTCGCCCTCATCCGCCACGGCCAGAGTGAGTGGAACCTCCAGAACCGGTTTACCGGCTGGTGGGATGCTGACCTGACAGAGAAAGGCGAGGCCGAAGCGCGCCTTGCCGGACAGCTCCTGCTCGCCACCGGGGTGGATTTCCGTCAGGCCTTTTCCAGTGTCCAGACCCGCGCGATCCGCACGCTGTGGATGACGCTGACGGAAATGGGCCGTGTCTGGTTGCCGGTGGAAAAGCACTGGCGGCTGAATGAGCGCCATTATGGCGGGCTGACCGGGCTCGACAAGGCACAGACGGCTGAGAAACATGGCGATGAACAGGTGCATGTCTGGCGGCGCAGCTATGATGTGCCCCCGCCCGCGATCGAACCGGGCAGTGCTTATGACCTGTCTGGCGACCCGCGTTATGAGGGCGTTGATGTGCCCGCGGCAGAAAGCCTGAAACTGACACTGGAGCGGGTGCTGCCCTATTGGGACAGCCGGCTTGCGCCCGCACTTGAAAGCGGTCGCAACACGATCATCGCAGCGCACGGCAATTCGCTGCGTGCCCTCGTCAAGCACCTGTTCGATGTGGCTGATGACGCGATTACCGGGGTTGAAATCCCGACAGGCAATCCGCTGCTGATCACGCTGGACGGCGACCTGAAGCCGACCACTGCGCGCTATCTCGATGATGCACGCGCGAGCGCGTTGCCTGAGCTTTCATGAGCCGTCGGCGCGACCGCCGGCTGATGGGGCGCGCCCTCGCGCTGGCGGGCCGCCATCACGGACTGACCGGCGACAATCCGTCTGTCGGCTGCGTCGTCACTGACCGCGATGGGCAGGTGATCGCCGAGGCCGTCACAGCGCCGGGCGGTCGCCCGCACGCTGAGGAACAGGCGCTGGAGCGGGCTGCAGACCGCGCGCGCGGCGGCACGGTCTATGTCACGCTGGAACCGTGCCGGCTGCGCTCGAATGGCGAGCCGGCCTGTTCGGTCCGCCTGCTCGACAGCGGCATTGACCGGGTTGTGATCGCCATCGCCGATCAGCACCCGCAAGGCGCAGGCGGCATTTCGCGTTTGCGGGCGGCGGGCGTGCGCGTCGAAGTGGGACTGAAATCGGCTGAGGCGGGCCGGCTTTATCGCGGTTTTTTCAGGACTGCCAGGGGCGATAATGGCTGATCGTGCGCCAGACCTTTCGGTCCTGATCCCGTTTCACGACGAGCAGGGCAATGTGATCCCGCTGCTGGAAGAGGTCCATCAGGTGCTCGGGCAGGCCGGCATTGCTTTCGAGATTGTCTGCGTCAATGACGGCTCGGGCGATCAGACCGGTCAGGAGCTCGCGCAGGCGGTCGAGCGCTGGCCGCAAACCCTCACCGTGCTCAACCATGTCGAACGGGCAGGCAAGTCGGCGGCGCTTTTCACCGGCCTGAAATCTGTGCGCGGCAGCTGGACACAGCTGATCGACGGCGATGGCCAGAACGATATTGCCGACACGGCGAGGCTGTGGCGCGAGATCATCGCGCCGGGCCCGCCGCCCCGGCTGGGCCTGATTGCCGGCAAGCGCAACAGCCGCAATGACAGTGGTTTCAAATGGCTGCAGTCGCGCATCGCCAATGGCGTGCGCCGCTTCGTGCTGCGCGATGATGCGACCGATACCGGCTGCGGCTGGAAATTGATCCGGACACAGGCGTTTCGTGACCTGCCCTTCTTTGCCTCGATGCATCGTTTCCTGCCGGCACTTGTCAAGCGCGCAGGCTGGGAGGTGCGCGAAGAGCGCGTCAATGACCGCCCGCGCTGGCATGGCCACTCGAAATACGGTTTTCTCAGCCGGCTCGGCGCTGGCCTGTTTGATCTTGTCGGCATGTTCTGGCTGGTGCGCCGTGGCGGCTATGGGATTGTACGCGACCAGGACGACCCGCGCGCAGGCGTCTAGCGCATTTTGATTTTATTCCGGCTCATAGCCGCATGCGGTGAAGTAGTTGGC
>CAYUEM010000028.1:0-19237 GCA_964442925.1 uncultured Hyphomonadaceae bacterium | reverse complement strand
CTCCTCCGAGGCTCCGGCCGGATCGCTGCCGGGCCGCCAGGGGGATGCGAACGGGTCCAGCGCGGCGGGATCGAAAGTCACCGGCTCGCCCGGTGCCTGACTGATCGCCTGCCAGGCCAGTCGCTGAGCGAAATTGCGCAGCTCGCGAACATTGCCCGGCCAGTCATGTGCCTCGATCGCAGCGATCGCCGAGGGCGCAAAACCGGGAAAATCCTCACCCATTTCCACCGCCATCCTGCGGGCAAAGAAATCGGCCAGCAGGCTGACATCGCCTTCGCGCGCGCGCAGTGGCGGCAGGGTGATAACATCGAAGGCGAGCCGGTCGAGCAGGTCGGCGCGAAACTCGCCGCGGCGCACCGCGCCTGGCAGATCGATATTGGTTGCCGCAACGACGCGAACATCAGTGCGCAGCACCTGTTCACCGCCAAGACGCTGATATTCGCCATATTCAACCACGCGCAGAAGTTTCTCCTGCACCCGCATCGAGGCGGTTGCAATCTCGTCAAGAAACAGCGTCCCACCATCGGCCAGCTCGAACCGTCCGGCCCGCCGGTCTGTCGCGCCCGTGAACGCGCCGCGCTCATGGCCGAACAGTTCGCTGTCGAGCAGGTCTTGCGACAGTGCGGCGCAATTGACCTTCACATAAGGCCCGCCCCAGCGGCGCGAAAGAAAGTGCAGCCGCTCACCGATCAATTCCTTGCCGGTGCCGCGCTCTCCAATGATCAGGATTGGGCGGTCGAGTGGCGCCGCCCGGCTGACATGCTCAAGCGCACTCAGCCAGGCCGGCGCCTCGCCGATCAGCTGTGGGGCAGTTGGACGCGCATCCATAAATAAGCGTTTAAACCAATTTTTTTCGTCAAATCAACTAAAAATATAGTGTTTAAGCCTGTTCAAATGGGTGCCTTTTCATGAAATCCAAGCAAAAACAACGTAAAAACCAATGAATCGAAACTGGCACGGCTCTTGAAATGTATGCAACGCTCGGACTGGCAGGGGCCACCGGCGCAAGGAGATGACTGAAAATGACTGACCGTTCCTATGAAACCCGTTTCGGCACGGGCCGTGAGGATGCCGGCCGCTTCGGCCGCTGGCTGTCACGCCGTCCGGCGGAAAGCTGGATGTTCTTCGCCGCCGGCGTGCTTCTCGGCGGTCTGTTCTTCTGACGGCCGCAATCACCCCTCAAGGATCAAACGCAACAAAAGGTGGATATGAAATGGGACTGTTTTCCCGACTTGGCGACATCATCAACTCGAACATCAATGCGATGCTCGACACTGCCGAAAACCCCGAGAAGATCGCACGGCTGATCATCCAGGAAATGGAAGATACGCTGGTGGAAGTGCGCACTGCTGCGGCCCGTGCCATGGCCGACAAGAAGGAAATGGAACGCGAGATCACGCACTTCACCAAGGTGCGTGACGAATGGGAGACGAAGGCCGAACTGGCAATCGACAAGGGCCGCGAGGACCTGGCGCGCGGCGCCTTGCTGGCCAAGCAGAAGGCCGAAGCCGAGATTGCCCGCCGCCAGGATGCGATGCGAACGGCAGAGGACGCTTTCGAAAAGCGTCAGGATGATCTTGGCAAGCTGCAGGACAAATTGTCCGAAGCCAAGGCCAAGCACCGCGCGCTGATGATGCGCCGCGAGGCGGCCGAGCAGCGTATCCGCATCCGCAGCCAGGTGCATGACGGCAAGGTCGATGACGCACTCGCGCGCTATGCCCATGTCGAACGCAAGGTCGACGAGATGGAAGCCTATGCCGACACGATCAAGGGTCGCGAGCCGAGCCTGCAGGCTGAATTCGAGGCGCTGGAGCGCAATGAAAGCGTCGAAAAGGAACTTGAAGCGCTCAAAGCCCGCCGCAAGGCCACACCGTCAAAGGCAAAATCCGACAAGGCGGAGGGCTGAGCGATGTTCCTGCCTCTCGCCGTTCTCGCCGCTATCATGACCGTGCTCACCGCGCCCGGCCTGATCGCTAAACATATCCAGCACCGCCGCGACAGCGCCAGGCAGGAGGGCTGATTGATGGGAGAAGATTTTATAATCCCGCTCGTTGCGATCCTGGCGATGTTCGTCGTCCTGCCGGGGATGGTGTTTCACTACATCACCCTCTGGCGCAGGCAGAAGACGCTGATGCCGGATGATGAGCGCATGCTCGAAGACCTCTGGCACTCGGCCAAACGCATGGAGCGCCGGATCGAAACCCTTGAGTCCCTGATCGACAGCGAGGGCGGCGCGCGTCGCCGCTCTGCAGACGAAGCGCCCCTATCACCAAGGAGACATGACTGATGACCCACGATTACACATCTTCGCCCAACCCGACCCATTTCCGGCGCTCGCGCACCGACAAGGTGTTTGCCGGAGTGTGCGGTGGCCTGGCCGAACGGTTCGGCTGGGAGCCTGTGCTCGTCCGCCTGCTGACAGTCCTTGCCTTCTTCTTCGTTGGCGGGCCGCTGATTGTGCTGGCCTATATCGTGATCTGGATGATCACACCGACTCGCGCGCGGGTCGAAACCGCGCCGCGCAACAGCGAGGAAGAAGCCTTCTGGCGCGGCGTTTCCGACAAGCCGCGCGTCACGTTTGGCAACCTCAAATACACGTTCATGGACCTGGAAGAGCGGCTGCAAACGCTGGAGCGCAATGTGACCTCCGATGAATGGCGCCTGCGCCGCGAGTTCCGCGACCTTGAGCGTGAATGAGTTTTCGCTGGCGGTGTGACGAAAGCCCTGATGCCGCACGCCGCCCTTGAACTGACAATCATCGCGAAACTGAGGAATGAGGACGATGAGCAAGGGGATATTGAATGCGCACGGCCATCTGGCCGCAGGAATAGCGGCGCTCGCACTGGCCGGGGCGATTATGGCCTGCGCAATGAGCGGCGGGCTGAGCGTGAAGGCGGGCAATCTTCACGTCACCCTGACGATGAGTGCCGAGCATGGTCTGTTGATCGACTTTGTTCAGGCGATCGGCGCTGAGCCAGTCGCGATTGTTTCTCGCCGGTGAAGCGGGTGCTTGCATCGAAGCTGTGAAACAGGCTTTATGTCGGCAACAATGCCAACAGGGAGAAAGCCCGTGACTCTGGAAGAACTGACACAGAAGGCGAATGCGGCGGTCAGCGCTGGCGGCGACTTCACCAAGAAAGTGAAATTCGACTTTGGTGATGTCGGCAAGCTGCTGATCGATGGTGCCGGCGGCAAGGCGGACAATTCCGATGATGATGCTGACGCCACCATCAAGGTTGACTGGGACGATTTCCAGAAGATTTCCGGTGGTGAAATGGACCCGACCATGGCGTTCATGCAGGGCAAGCTGAAGGTTGAGGGCGACATGTCGGTGGCCATGCAGCTGCAGTCGCTGATGGCGAAATTCGCCTGATCGCGGATTTGCAAACACATTTTCTTCAGGAGAAGGCCTCGCGAATTGCCGCCGGGGCCTTTTTCATGTCTTTTGAGATGCCATGACAAATGCACTTGAACATGACCAATTCGTCGCTGTGCCCGGCAACCGCGTGCCTGATGGCGCGGAGCTTGTCTGGTTCACCGGTTCGGCGGGGCGAAAGCTTCGCGCCTGCGTCATTCCTGCGCGTGGGCCAGCGCGCGGGACGGTGATTGTCTGTCCCGGGCGAACCGAGTTCATCGAGAAATATTTCGAAGTCGCCGAAGATCTTCTCGCGCGCGGCTTTGCGGTGTTGATTCTCGACTGGCCGGGACAGGGCCTTTCGGAGCGATTGCTCGACGATCCGCTAAAGGGCCATATCGACAAGTTCCAGACCTTCATGGGCGCGCTCAGCGCCGGGCTGGAAGACTGCAATGACCAGTTGCCGCAGCCGCGTGTCTCGCTCGCTCATTCGATGGGCGGTGCAATCGCGCTGGCCGCCTTGTCGGAAAAACTGGTCAAGGTGGATGCAGCGGCGTTCGTCGCGCCAATGTGGGGCCTTCGCACCCGGATGTTCGGCATTCGCTATCTTGTCTGGGCGATGCGCGTGATGGGCCGTTCTGGCGATTATGCGCAACAGCCCGGCCCGCCAGAACGGTTTGAGGACAATATCGTCACCCATGACGAACGCCGCTGGCGGATCCAGCGCGACCTGATTGATGCGGCGCCGCAACTGGCCATCGGGCCGGTGACCTGGGGCTGGCTCGGTGCCTCGCTGGCGATCGTCCGGCGTTTCGCGCGCTCGTCAAAGCTGGAGGCGATCACGATCCCGGTATTCGTTGCCAGTGCCGAAAAGGAAAAACTCGTCGACAATCTGACACATGACCAGATCTGCGCCCGGCTGCCTGACTGCGAGCACATCACGGTCGAGGGCGCGCGCCATGAAATCCTGATGGAGACAGATGGCAGACGCGCGCAGTTCTGGGCCGGATTTGACCGCCTTCTGCAACGCGCCGGCATCTGAGGTCCGCAAACTGCCTCAAAGTGCGCGCGCGGGGAGACACGGCCTCATCGCGAACTCAGTCGAACTGCGCTCAGGATGAGGTTTGGGCCACGCTCACCATGTGGATCGAATGATCGTGGCCATCGTGAACACGTCTTGGGTGCTCCGAAAGCCTCCTGAAATCTGTTTCCTCTGACCGTTGGACTTGCTACACATCTTTGCGATCGCCGTGTTTGAGGGCGCGTCACCGGGTGGAGGAACCGATTATGTGGAGACTTGTTGCAGCCATTCTTGCGGGCGTTTTGCTCGCGGCCTGTTCGGCGGAAATAGGCGGAGACGATCCCTCGCCGCCACCTCCGCCAAAAACAGGTGCCGCTTTGCCTGGCGCTGACGACGCCCCAGAGCGCGCGGATGATGCCGCTGAGCCTAACCCTGATCCCAGCCCCCTGCCGCCGCCAACGACGTCCGCGCCCTCGCGCGGGCCCGCCTCCGAGCCTGAAGCCGTCATCATGCCGGAACCCATGATTGTCGAAGATCCAGATGCCTGCCGCGTTGATGGCATGAATGATTTCGACTGGCCGCCGCCTGAGCCTTCGACAAAAGTGACAATCCCGCGTGCGCTGCTGCTGGCGGGTGTTGCCGGCGCAGATGAAACGCTTGGCACGGTCGGTGACAGGCTGGAGCGTGCGCTGATTGACGCCGGCTACGTCGAATATGGCTATCAGTCGATCGGATGTTCCGGCTTTGCCATGGTGACACGGCTGGAGCGGATTGACGAGGATGGCCGCCCACTGCAGGGCACGATACGGTTTGCTGCGCCAGAGGCCCGCCCGGACTGGTCATTGGGCAGCTATCTTTCGCGTCTTTTCTATGCGCCGCCGGGCTATTACCGCCAGATCGTTTTCGCCGCGACCGACCAGCCCTATGACCGCGACAATCTCGCACCCGCCCCGAGCCGCGAGGAGCTTGATGTCATGCTGGAGGAGGCTGACGTCACCGCGCTGCCTGAAGCGATGCTGGAGCGGCCCTATACCCGCAGTCACCGGCTGCACGCGCTGATCTATGAGTTCGAAAAGGGCGAGGCTGACCGTGATGTGCGCCAGACCACCCGCCTTTCGGGAGCAGCACATGTGCGCGCGGCCGGCATCTATACGGGGCTTGGCGATGAAGAATAAGCGCGCTGACGCGGTCGCAGGTCCAACGCGGCGCGCGGGCCGGGCCCTGGCGCTTGCACTGGTGCTGGGTCTTTCGGTGGCCGGCCCCGCCATTCTGGCAGGTTGCGCGTCAGTTCCGGTGCCACCGCCACCTCCTCCGCCGCCACCTCCACCACCACCGCCTCCTCCTCCTCCTCCTCCGCCGCCGCCGCCGCCTTTGTCAGGTGAGTGGACGCAGCAAGTCGCAAGCGCAGATGATCAACTCTTTCATGATGCCTCGGGTGCCGATACGCCGGCGGCCTATGCCTATTATCTGACCGTTTATCCGAACGGGCGGCATGCGGGCATTGCGCTGACCCGGCTTCAGGTTCTTAACCGGCAGGCGGGTGGCGTGGGCGAGCCCGATCTTGAGACACTTCTGGATACAGCCTGCGAATTTGGTCGTCTGTCGAAGTTCGCCTGGCCGGCACCAATGCCGTCTGCGCATGTCGTGATCCCGCGTGACCTCGTGACCGGCTCTCTCGGCGACGCGCCTGCGGTCAATGATGTGGCGAAAAACGTCACAGCGGCGCTGCGCGGGGCGGGTTATCTGCAATATGGCTTCCAGTCGATCGGCTGTGACGGGTTCGCGCTTGTCACGCGGCTGGAGCGGATCGACGAGGCCGGGCGTCCGCTGGACGGGGATGTTCGTTTCCTGCCACCCAGAGAGGATGAGCCGTGGTCGCTGTCAGCCTATTTGTCCCGACTGTTCTACGCACCGACCGGGCGCTATCGCCAGATTGTGTTCGCCGGCACGGACCTGGGTTTCGACGCGCAAGCGGTTACGGATGCGCCGACACTGGATGATCTCGATACAATGATGTCGAGGTCCAGCCTGACCAGCCTTCCGGAAGAATTCGACACTCTGAAGTGGACGCGCGGGCATGAGTTGCATGCCCTGATCTATGAGTTTGAAAAGGGTCCGGGCGCGCGTGATGTCGTGCGTAGCCTGCCCTCGCCGATTGTTGGAACTTCCCATCTGCGCGGAGCGGGGCTGTATGACGGGCTGACGCGGAGCGCTGAAGAATGAAACTGTTCATCTCTTATCGCCGCGCCGACACGCAGACCGTGGCGCGTTCGATCAAGACGTTTTTCGACCAGATCCCGCGGATCGACGAGGTTTTCCTCGATTTCGACGAGATCGGTATTGGTGAGGATTTCGAAAAATCGATCCAGTCCTCGCTGGCGCGTTCCAGCCATTGCCTTGTCCTGATCGGCAAGGATTATCTCGGTGCCACGACCGGCCAGAACGGCAATGCGCGGATTTTTGATGCGCAGGATTTCGTGCGCCGCGAGGCCGCCCTTGCCCTGTCGAGCAAGGCGAAAGTTATCCCGGTCCTCGTCGATGGCGCGCCGATGCCGGGCGCTGACGACCTGCCTGAAGAGCTCCGACGCCTGCCGAGACTCAATGCTTTCCAGCTTCGCACTTCGCACCTTCCCGATGATATTGACGATCTTCTCGACGTCATATTCGGTCGCAAGGCCGGGCGCGGTTCACGTTGGAAACGCCCGCCGCTGACGTTTACGGGCACAATGATGCGTGCGGTGCTCGCCCTGGTCGGCGGCCTCGGCGTGGTGGTCAGGGCGGGCATTGTCTCTGATATCATGGCGCGCGGTGCCGGCGGTTGTGGCAGCCTTGCCTGCCGGATGCAGCAGCTGTTCGGCTTTGAGCGCCAGGAAGACGCACTTGGCGCAGTGATGCTGGCGGTCGGGGCGGTACTTGTTGCCGGCGTTCTGGCGCCTTTCCTGCCGCGACTGTTGCGAAAATAGGTTGGCGTGAGAATGCCGGGTTCGGCACACGCCTACAGAACCTCGCCTAGAAACTGGCGCAGGCTGTCCCAGCTGCGTCGGTCCGCATCGGCATCATACATCGCGCCCATGTCCGGAGCGTTGGCGCCGGGCGTTGTGAAAGCGTGCATCGTATGGCCATAGGCATGCAGCTGCCAGTCTGCTCCGGCCGCGCTCATTTCGCTTGCAAAGCCCAGTACGGCCTGCGGGTCGGCCATCGGGTCATTCCAGCCATGATAGGCAACGACCTTCGCGCTGATCTCTGGCGCAGGGAGATTGGCCGGCGGGGTGAAAAGGCCGTGGAAACTTGCAACCCCAGCAACATCCATCCCGGCGCGGGCCATATCCAGAACGCACAGTCCGCCAAAGCAGAAACCGATCGCCGCGCGCTTTGATGTTTCAACGCCCTCCAGCATTGCGGCGTGGCCGACAGCAATATTCAGGCGCTTTTGCAGCTCGGCGCGATCTTCGACCAGCGGCGTCATCAGCGCCTGGTTCTCCGCAACGGTTGATCCACGCTTGCCCGCGCCATAGACATCGATTGCAAAGGCGGCAAGCCCGAGCTGTTCGGCGACCTGATCGGCCTTGGCCTTTTCGTAGTCTGAAAGCCCGCCCCAGGCATGACAGACAAGGACAACCGGTCTCGGTGCGCCATCGGGCCGGGCGAGATAGCCCTCGAAAGTGTGCCCGTTGCCGGCATATTCAAATTGCGTTGTGGTGATTGCCATCTGATTTTTCTCCATGTCTGTCTGGTCAGGAGAATAGACCCTATCTGCCTCGGTTTCAGCCCGCGGAACGGTGATTGACGCGAAAAATTCATACCGGTGCGTGAGGGCTTCGTGATCGGCGGCCTTTTATTGTGGCGTAAAGCTGATTACAGCAAGAAGGGCGCAGACAGGCGGGCAAGGGGGTACAGGGACCGGAAACCATGCTCGAAATAGACGGCCTCACGAAAACCTATGCTGGCCGGCCGGCGGTCGACCAGATCCGCTTTACTGTCAGCAAGGGTGAGGTGCTCGGTTTTCTTGGCCCCAATGGTGCGGGCAAGAGCACGACCATGCGGATGATCGCCGGGGCGGTCCTGCCCGATGCGGGTGATGCGCGTATTACCGGCCACTCGATCACGCTGGCGCGCAATGCCGCACAATCCGCGCTCGGCTACCTGCCTGAAGGTGCGCCGCTTTATGACGATATGACACCGCCGCAATTTCTCGGCTTCATCGCCAGCGCCCGCGGCATGGACAAGGCCCGGCGCCGCGATGCAATTGACCGCGCGATTGCCGATGCACGCATTTCCAGCGTTGCCGGAAAGCCGATTGGCGCACTGTCGAAAGGGTATCGCCGCCGGGTTGGTCTGGCCGGCGCGATCCTGCATGACCCGCCGGTTCTGGTGCTGGATGAGCCAACCGACGGGCTCGACCCCAACCAGAAGCGCGCGGTCCGCGCACTGATTGCCCGGATGGCACCGGAAAAGGCGATCCTGATCTCGACGCACACGCTGGAGGAGGTGCCTGCGATGTGTTCGCGTGCGCTGATCGTCGATCATGGGCGGATTGTCGCCGATGGCACGCCCGATGAGCTGGCCGGGACCGGCACCCTGGAAGCGGCGTTCCGGCAACTGACCCGTCAGGATGAAGGTGAGACCGCTTGAGCCCTCCGGCCCAGTCCTTTCGCGGCCTCAAAGCGGCCTATTTGCGCGAAATCCGCGCTTATTTCGGTGCGCCGGTCGCCTATGTTTTCCTGGTTGTGTTTCTGGTCGCGCTCGGCCTCTTCACATGGGAGGCGGCGCGATTTTTCGACACCGGCGCGGTCGATATGGCGCCTTTTTTTGTCTGGCATCCGTGGCTCTACATGATTTTCCTGCCGGCGCTGGCGATGCGGCTCTGGGCGGAAGAGCGCGCAGCCGGCACGGACGAATTGTTGTTGTCGCTGCCGGTCGGGCTGGCAGGGCTCGTGGCGGGCAAATTGCTCGCAGCCTGGACGCTTGCCGGGCTGGCGCTGGTGTTCACCCTGCCGATGTGGATCACGGTGAATTATCTTGGCGCGCCCGACAATGCCGCGATCGCGCTGACCTATCTGATCTCGTTGCTGATGGCAGGGGCGTATCTGGCCATCGGTGCCGCCGCCTCGGCGCTGACATCGCGGCAGGTCACCGCCTTTGTCATTGCGGTGGTCGTTGCATTCGTCTTTACCGCTGCAGGATGGCCTCTGGTGCTCTCGGGCGTGGCTGATTTCGCCGGCGCAGGTGTTGCAGAACGTGTCGCGCGGTTTTCCTTCCTGACACATTTTGAAGGGGCCCAGCGCGGCGTGCTGGAATGGCGGGCGGTGTTCTTCTTCTCCAGCTGCATCTTGCTGTTTGCTGCGCTGAACGTGCTGTTTGCCGGGCGGAGGCGCAGATCATGAACACCTGGCTGACCGGGCGTGGATGGCCCGCACTCATGGCGGTCGGACTTCTGGCGCTGTTCGTGTCGGCCAACCTGTTTGTGCAGCCACGGCTGGCCGGCGCGCGCATCGATTTCACCGCCAGCCGGCTTTACACGCTGTCGCCGGCGACGCGCGATACGCTTTCCGGGCTGTCTGAACCTGTGGACCTGACCTTTGTCTATTCGCGTCGGGTTGCACAGGATTACCCTGCGATAAGAGCCTATGGCGCACGCGTGCGCGAGTTACTCGCCGCCATCGAGGCGCGTTCGGGGGGCCAGTTGCGCGTACGCGAAATTGACCCGACGCCATTTTCCGAAGCCGAGGATGAGGCGCTCGCCTCCGGGATCAGCGCGGTCAGCACGCAAGGCAGCGATCCGCTCTATTTCGGCCTGATCGGTGTCAATACGGTCGATAATCAACGGGTGATCGCGTTTTTGTCGCCCGAGCGTGAAGGCACGCTGGAATATGATCTGACGCGGATGATCGCCCGGCTTGATGATCCCTCGCCGCGCCGTATCGGCGTGATCACAAGTCTGCAGGGAATGCGCGGAACCGGCAAGGAAACCGGCTACAGTGCCCTGCAGGCGCTGGCGAAATCAATCGATATCGAGCCGATACCCGACGATTTCGTCAGTTTACCCGGCAATCTCGATGCCTTGCTGATCGCCCATCCGGCAGCGTTCAATGACTGGCAGGCCTGGCAAATCGACCAGTTTCTCCTGCGCAAGGGCCGGGTGGCGTGGCTGGTCGATCCTGCGGCAAAGGTGGCCGCTGTCTCGGCCAGCGTTTTCCAGACCGATCAGGCTCCAACCCGGTCAGATTTCGGCCGGTTGGGGAACCATTGGGGCGTATCGCTATCTGGCGAGGCGCTCGCCGATGCGGCCAATGCCCTGCCGGTTCAGAGCCGCGGCGAGGACGGCCGCACCAGCATTGTCGGCCAGCCGCTGTTCATTGCCGCGCCGCCTTCAAACATGAACCGCACCGACATCATCACATCGGAACTGACCCGTTCGGTCAATTTCGGCGCGCCGGGTGCTTTGATTGTGTCTGAGGCCGGCGCGCTGGATGTCGCCGCGTTGATTGAAACCGGTCCGGCACCAAGCTTTATTCCGGCGCAGCAGGCCCTGAAGGACGCCCCGCCTGCTGAAATCATCGCCGGTTATACAGCGCTGAGCGCACCGCGAATGATCGCGGCACGGTTGACCGGGCGGTTCACATCAGCATTTCCCGATGGCCCGCCGCCTCTGCCGCTGAGCGGTGACCCGGTGCTTGATGAACTGGCGCGCGCGGCGGCGCAGGAGGCGCCCGAACATATTGATCAGGCACAAGGGCGCAGCGCGGTGGTTCTGGTCGCCGATGCCGATTTCCTTGATGATGGCTTCTATATCAATCCCAATGGCGGCGGAGCGATCGCCGACAATGCTGTTTTCCTGCAAAACATCATCGACATGCTGACCGGTGTCGAGGGGATGACCGCCCTGCGTGCGCGTGCGGCGGGCCTGCGCGCGATGACCCGTGTCGAAGCGATGCGCGCGGACGCAGAAAGGCGGTTCTTCGATGAACAGGCCCGGCTGGAAGACCAGCTTGCCCAGACCGAAGACCGGCTCGCCATCCTGCAGGCGCAGGCGTCCGAAAGCGGCGGTTTCGATGGTGATATCGAGGCCGCGCTTGATCCTGCTCAGCGTGCCGAGCTGCAGCGCCTGCGGACCGAGATCGTCGAGACACGCTCTGGCCTGCGCGCGATCGAGCGTGATTTCCGGCGCGATATTGACCGGTTGGAGGCGCGGTTGCGCTTCGTCAATATCTGGGGCGGTGCCCTGCTGGTGCTGCTGGCTGGCGGGGCTGTGTTCAGTTGGCGCAGGAGAAGCCGGCAATGAACACGGTGATACGCAAAAGGCGACGGGCCGCCCTGTCCTGGCTTGCGGGGCTGATAGCGTTTTTCATTGCCGCCATCCTGATCGCAGACGGGCTGGCGCGCCCGATCGCCCGGATTGATGCGCGCACCGGATCGCCGCTTCTGCCTCAGGGCAGTGATCTTGCGCAGGTCATGTTGGTTTCGGTTTACAGCGCCGATGGTGCTTATCGGCTTGTGCGCAATGATACGATCTGGCGAATGGACACGCCCGAGGGGTATCCGGTGCGCCCGGATCGCGTGCGTGCGCTTCTGACCGGGATTTCCGATATCAGCTGGGGCGAGCCGCGAACGCGCGATCCGCGCAAATTCGACGAAATCAGCCTTGGCGATCCGCGTGAAGGTGGACGCGGTGCGCTGGTCAGGCTGGCGCGCACTGAGGGTGAGGAGATATTGAGCTTCATTTCCGGGCAGCGTGACGGAAAGCTTTATGGCCGCCTGCCCGACATGGAGATGGCTTACAGGCTGGACGGCAACCTGCCGCCGCTTCATGGGCGCGATGCCTGGCTCGATTTTGCCGTGCTCAACCTTCAGCCTGAAACGATTGGCGCGGTTGTGCTGCGCCCGGCTGACGGGGACGAGCTGATGCTGGTGCGAGATCCGGGGGAGAGTCCGCGGGATTTCCGCCCGGGGCCGGCACATCGCGATGAACGCCTTGTCAGCCCGCTGGCCGCCTCCACCCCGGCGCTGGCGCTCTCGCGTTTCCAGCCGGTCGATGTCAAACCCGCCAGCGCGCTGACCAGCCAGCCTGTCGCTGAGCACATCACCCTGACCCATGATGGTCTGGAGATCGCCGCGCGGGCCTATCGCGAAAGCGACGGATTTTTCCTGACGCTGCGCGCGGTCGAGGCCGGCGAGGGTGCCGCGCGGGCGGCAGCTATAAATGCGCGCGCCGCCGGCTGGGCGTTTGAGCTGACACGCTATGACTGGGTGGAATTCACCCCGCCGCTTTCGCAAATTGTCGAGCGAGCGATCCTTCCGCCGCCGCCGGAACGGTGAATCTTGCCGCTTGGGCGCAATCGCGCACTCAACTTTCTGACCGCCGGCGCTATTTGATGGAACAGAAAAGAAAAAAAGGTCCGTCCGTCATGTCACAACCGCCAGCCGACCCTGAACGCAATCGCCTTTCTGGCCGCATCGCGCGCACCGCCCGTGTTGGCGCAAACCTGTCGGGCGCGGGGCTGAGCTTTGCCGCAAATTCCCTGTTTGGCGGCGATGAAGGCGATGAGCGGATCGCAAAGGCGCTGACGCGTGCGCTTGGCCAGTCGAAGGGTCCGCTGATGAAGGTTGCGCAGATGCTGTCCACCATCCCGGATTTCCTGCCGGCGGAATATGCCAGCGAGCTGTCGCAATTGCAGTCGCAGGCCCCGGCAATGGGCTGGCCATTCGTCAAGCGGCGGATGCGGGCCGAGCTTGGCCCCGGCTGGCAGGACCGGTTTGCGAGTTTCGGGCAGGCGGCCGCCCATGCCGCCTCGCTGGGCCAGGTTCACCGCGCGCGCCTGCATGACGGGCGCGAGGTCGCAGCCAAGCTGCAATATCCCGACATGTCGAGCGCGGTCGAAAGTGACCTGTCGCAATTGCGCACGCTTCTAGGGCTGTTCCGGCGCATGGATGGCAGCATCGACCCTAGCGACATGCTTGAGGAAATTGGCGACAGGCTGCGCGAAGAGCTCGATTATGAGCGCGAAGCCAAAGCGATGCGGCTCTACCGCCACATGCTGGCGGACTGGGATTTCGCGCAGGTGCCCGAACCGATCGAAGCGCTTTCAACCGGCCGCCTGCTGACAATGACCTGGCTGTCGGGTGATGGGCTGAGCGTTTTCGAGAGCGCACCGCAGGAGGCACGCAACACGATCGCGCGCAATCTGTTCTGGGCATGGTGGGGCCCGTTCAACCGCTATGGCGTCATTCATGGCGACCCGCACCTCGGCAATTATCAGGTCACAGACGGTGGGCAGGGGCTCAACCTTCTGGATTTCGGCTGCATTCGCGTGTTCCGCCCACAATTCATTTCCGGTGTGGTCGATCTCTACCGCGCGCTGCTCGAAGATGATTTCGACGCCAGCTATGCCGCCTATGAGAAGTGGGGGTTTGAGGGTTTGAGCCACGAGCTTGTCGAAGTGCTCAATCTGTGGGGGCGCTTCATCTATGGCCCAATGCATGATGACCGTGTGCGAACTGTGGCCAATGGCGTGAAGCCGGGCGAATATGGACGCAAGGAAGCGTTCGAGGTGCGCCGGCTGCTGAAGGAACGCGGGCCGGTGAAGATACCGCGCGAGTTTGTGTTCATGGACCGCGCCGCGATCGGGCTTGGGGCAGCTTATCTTCGCCTCGGTGCAGAGCTGAATTTCCACCGCCTGTTTGAAGACAGTCTTGAAGGCTTTGACGAGGCTGCGGTCAGCGCGCGCCAGTCCGAAGCGCTGGGCCGGGCCGGGCTGCTGGGCTGACCAGTCCTCCCGGTCCCGACCCTCCCGGGCTCGACACGGGGTCCGTTGCTTGAGGGCCAGACGCAGGCACGTCATCGGTCAAGCCTCGGACTGGCGGTTGTCTGGTGTCGTTTCAGAAACAGTCGCCACGCATTTTTCAGCGGCCCGTTAAAGCGTTTTCAGGCGAAGTGAGCCCTTGTTCACTGTCCGGAAATGTCCTTGAACAAGGACTGGAAGCACCATCGCGAATTCGGTTGCAGCAACGGTGCTTCAATTGCCGTTATTCTCATCTGCGGCCACAATCCGCTGGGTGTCTGCCGCGTCCTCGTCGGCGCGCACATTCACCCGAGCGGTCAGAAACGTTCTGAGATCATCGGCAGAGCGTTGCGCAGCTTCTTCATGCGGCAGATGCCCGACATTCTCGTAGAGTTTCAACTGCGCGCCGGGAATAGCGTCTGCGAAAGCCTTGCCGAAACGGGCGGGCACAACTTTGTCCTGCGCGCCCTGCAACACCAGGACCGGTAGATCAATCGCGCCCAGCGTATCGCTATTGGCATAGCCGCGATTGCCGCGCCCGGCGCTGATGTGCAGCAGCGCAGCGCGATGGCCCGGACCGCGTGACAGTGCGCCATAGCGCTCAACCATCGCATCGCTGACCTGTGATGGGTCGGCAAAACTGTTCTCAAGCCCGTCGCGGATCATCGCCGACATGTCCAGATCCTTCAGTAACCGGCGCGCAAAACCATTTTGCAGCAGCCGGAACACCATCGGTCGATTGCGCAGTTCCTCGTCGCTCGGCGGCCAGCCCGAAGCCCCGACAAGAACAAGTGCGTCAAGCCGCTGCGGGCTTTTCAGCGCATATTTCCAGGCCGTGTTGCCGCCCATCGAACTGCCAACCAGCGTGAACCGGTCAATCCCAAGCTCACCGGTGACCGCATCAATGGTTTCCATGAACGTATCGATCCCGACATCTTCGGTCGCAAACCCGCGTGTCAGTCCGTGGCCGGGCAAATCGAGGGAAATGATGCGATAGTCATCCGCGAGCAGGTCAACCCATGGCTCCCAGGTGTGCAGCGAGGCAGCAAAGCCGTGCACCAGAACCAGCGTCTCGCCTTCGCGCAGGCCTTGATCGCGATAATGAACACGCTCGACATCGCCAGCCAGAAGCATTCGCGATTGCGCACTGGAATAGGCCGCTTCAAGCGTATCGAATGGAATATCGGCGCGCCGCAGCGCCAGCCAGCCGGCCGCCAGAATAGCGACAAGCGTCAGTAAAACCGCGAGTAGGCGTCGCACCGTTCTTTCCTCTTCATGTCACGCAACTGTCATGGTGTAAAAGCCAATGGCGGGCGCAGTGTCAAAGGAAAGTTTCATCCCGCGCAGACCGGACAATCTGTATCCGGATGAAGTCGCACGACCCGGCCTGCTCCGGAAAGCGCGTCAACAATCCAGATCCGACCGATCAGCGCCTCGCCTGCACCGGTCACGAGTTTGAGCGTTTCCAGCGCCATTCGCGCGGCAACCAGTCCGGTTACCGGGCCGACAACGCCCTGCGTGGAACAATCTGCGGCCTGTTGCGGCAATTGCGGAACAAGGCAGCGATAACATGGCGCGCCTGGATCAACACCTGAAGCAAACACGCCAACCTGTCCGCTCCAGCCGGTGGCCGCGCCCGAAACCAGAAGCCGCCCACTGTCATGCGCAAGCTGGTTGAGGGCAAACCGGGTTTCGAAATTGTCGCTCGCATCGATCAGGATGTCGCCTGCCAGCTCGCTTGCCGCACCGAACCGCTCAGGGCGCGCTATGACCTGCGTTCCGACATGCATCCCCGACAGCCGGCGGGCGAGCGCTTCGACCTTCAGCGCGCCGGTATCGTTCTCGCAGAACTGGATTTGCCGCTGCAGATTGGACAGCTCGACATGATCATCATCAACCAGTTCGATCAAGCCGCAACCCGCAGCGGCCAGATACATCGCGCAAGGCCCGCCGAGCGCCCCGGCACCAACAATACTGACACGCGCAGCCCGCAGCTTCTGCACGCCCGGGCCGCCGATTTCGCGCAACAGGATATGACGCTTGTGGCGTTCCAGATCGTCTGGCGTGAGTGTCATCGTGCGAATTTAATACGCAGCCTGGAAAATGTCGCCAGAAAATCCGTCTGGCCGTCCCGTTTCTGCAGTCAACCGCGTCTCAACTGAGATGAAAGAACTGCGCGTCAAAGGCTGCCAGATCAACACGGATCGCGTTCTCGCAGACATTCGCAGCGTGCGGAACCTCATCCTTATCCAGAAGGCCCCAGCTGCACTCAGCGCTCTTCCAGCCGGGCAAGGCGCAGCTCGATTTTCTTGAGTTCGCGCAGCACGCTGATCAGGTTCATGCGCTGCCAGAACCAGATCTTGATCAGACCAACCGAGACCCAGCCCGCTATCGCTCCGCTGAGCCACACCAGCCCGTCGCGCCATTCTTGCGCCCCGGCCAGTTTGTAGAAGCAAAGCACCGAAAAGGCGAAGAAGACGAGGCTCAGCGCAACCGCAAACACGGTCCAGCCGGCCATGCCGCCCCGAAAGGTGTCGCCAAGCTGGCCGATGAGGCCGCGCTCGTTTTCCAGCGTCTTCAGGAACGCCTCGTCATCTGCGCTCAGTCCGTCTCGCAATCTCAGATCATAGTCACTCATCATGTGTCTCCTGACAGGTCCGCCCTGAGTTTCTGCCGGGCGTGGAACAGGCGCGACTTGACGGTACCGACAGGCACTCCGGTCGCGCGGGCGATCTCGACGAGGCTGAGGCCTTCGCCGAAAAACAGGATGGCAGTGGTGCGGTGATCGAGGCTGAGGCGGGCCAGCGCCTGATCGATCGATACGCCGTCTTCGCCGCGCGCGGCGATCGCCGGTTCCGGTGCCGTCTCCGGATCGGCTTCACGCGCACGCTGGCGCTGACGCACGCCGATCGCATCGCGGCACTTGTTGTGCAGGATGCGAAAGGCCCATGCCGGAAACAGGCCGGGATCACGCAGGTTTCGCCAGTTGCCGCAGATCGCAGCCCAGGCTTCCTGAACGGCGTCGCGCGCGAGTTCACGATCGCCAAGCATGCGCTGCGCCGTGCGCAGCAGACGCGGGGTCCAGCGCCGGGCGAGGCGCTGCGCCGCCCTGCGATCACCGCTCCGGGCGAGCGTGACGAGCAATTCGTCGTAGACCCTGTCTGTTTCGCGCCCTGCCAAGACCGAACTCCCTGATCCTTCAGACAGACAGTCTGCCGGCAGATGCGAAAGGTTCAAATCCCGATGCTGTTTTTCGTCGCTGCCGTGTCCGGACCGCTACCGAAACACCCCGGATATTGCCCGGCTTGTCCGGCAGGCCGCGTCCTAATCCCAAATTAACTGGTCATGCGGCCTTGTGGGGTCATGAGTGACCGCTACAGGATCGAAGCCTTTCTTGAGATGATGAGCGCAGAGCGCGGCGCAGCAGCCAATACGCTGGCGGCCTATGCCCGTGACCTTTGCGATGCGTCGGAATGCCTTGGCGGACGGTTGTGCCTTGCAGATGCCGAAGACATCGCGCAGTTGCAGCGCGACTATGCCCGCCGCGGACTGGCGACGGCCACGGTGCAGAGGCGGCTTTCCGCGCTGCGGCGGTTCTTCCGGTTCGAATATCAGGAAGGCCAGCGCAGCGACGACCCGACCGGGCGCATACTGCGCCCGCGTCCGGCGCGTGAAGTGCCCGATGTCCTGTCGCGTGAGGAGGTGGAATGCCTGATCATGGCCTGCGGTGAGGACATCCGCCTCACCTGCCTACTGGAGCTTCTTTATGGGGCAGGGTTGCGCGCGTCCGAACTCGTCACCCTGCCAGTCGGTGCCCTGCCGCGCCGGCGCGCCGGGATATGGGAGACCCGCGAGATCATTATCAGGGGCAAGGGCGGGCGCGACCGGATGTGTCCGCTAGGCCAGCCTGCGCTCGATGCACTGTCAGCCTGGTTGGACGTGCGCGAAGACCGCCTGCCACAAGCGGCCAGCGCACGGGCGCGGGCGGCGAAATATGTCTTCCCCTCGCGCGGTAAAGAGGGCCATCTCACGCGCCGGCGTCTCGGCCAGCTGCTCGACCAGCTGGCACGAACAGCCGGCATTGACGCCGCCCGCGTGCATCCCCACGCCTTGCGCCATGCCTATGCCACGCATCTGCTGATGGGCGGTGCCGATATGCGTAGCGTGCAGACCCTGCTCGGCCATGCCGATATTTCCACCACACAGATCTACACCCATGTCCTGACCGATGCGCTGCAGGAACTCGTCGAGACCGCACACCCGATGGCGATTGATCCGCACTGAACCTGCGCTGGCAGGCCCGGGTCAGGCTCGGGATGCGCGGATGCCTGGTGTTTTTTCAGACCATCCGTCGCAGGAAGACATAGAATGCACCCTCGCCGCCGTGACGCGCATGAGCCTGTGACCAGCCGGAAACCAGTGCGCGCGCATCCGCGCTGCCCAGCCAGTTGAGAAAATTGCGCTTGAGGATCGCATGGCCGTTCCGTCCCTTGCCGGTGATCACAAGGACGCAGCGCGCACCCCTTTCACGCTGATGCCGCAGGAAGCCGGGCAGCGCCCGATGTGCGCTCGTCTGGGTATGCCCGTGCAGGTCAAAGCGGGCATGGATTTCGACGCGGCCACGCCGCACCCGTTTTTCGCCGCCACGATGGGCAGGCGGGCTGGCATCAGGCGAACGTGCCGGGCCGGCGCGGGCCGGGTCCGTCTGGCCGGCGTGCGCGAGGTTTTGCTGTCGGCCCGGCCTGCTGATCTGGTCTGGTGCCGGCCCCGACGGTTCAGCCGCATTCTCGGGCGGCAGAGGGATTTGCGCACCCGCCAGTGGCCGGACCGAGCGCGCCACGCGTGCCCAGGCCTGCTGTTCATTCCTGCTGAGCGGCCGACGGGTCATGGGCATCGACATAAGCTGCCACCGGCTGGCCGGCAATCTCATTGGCGGGTTGCGAAGGCGGAAGCCTTGCGGCCACTGCGCGCGGCAACAAGGCCCACATCCGCCCCGGTGCGTTCATTGTGCCTGCATCCCGTCCGGCCTGTGGCCCGGTGCCGAAGAACAGATCGCCGCGCACCTGCCCCCGGATCGCGCCG
>CAYUEM010000027.1:0-19295 GCA_964442925.1 uncultured Hyphomonadaceae bacterium | reverse complement strand
CCTATCGCCGCCAGCTGGCTGTAGCGGCACTGGTGGCGCTGGCTGCGGGCGGTTGGTTGCGGGCGGGCGGGCTCGCGATTGTCGAGACCGCAGCAGATGAGAGAGTGCAGCCAGACGGTTGGGACTGCCTCGATATGCGCGAACAGGGCGCGGCGAAATTCTGGTTCCTGAAGCTGCCAGAAGATGGGTGAACCGGCTGCGTTTCCCGCTTCACTTTGCGCACACAGGCTTGTGAGTTGCCCGGTGCGATGATCGCTGCGCAGTCTGCCGGCATATCAGCGGACACAGATGACCGGTCGCGGAATGGCCGGCTTGCCTTAAGGCTCCGCGAAACGACAGGAGACCTGCCGGATGCGTTATCTCATTTTCGCCCTTACCAGTCTTTTCCTTGCCGGGCTTGCCAATGGCCAGGTTGACCGGCGTGTTCAGGCCGTCTGGCCGGATATGGACTGGTCGAACGCGACCGTCCCGCTTGATGAAATCATGTCCGGCGGCGTGCCGCGCGATGGCATTCCGCCGGTCTACAATCCCCGGTTCGAAACCGCCGCAGCCTCCGGCATTCCGCTTTCCGAGCCGGTTGTCGCAGTTGAGATTGATGGTGTCGCGCGGGCCTATCCGCTGCGCTACATGACGGCGCACGAAATCGTCAATGACCAGTTGGGCGGCGTTCCGGTCGCCGTGACCTATTGCCCGCTGTGCAATTCGGCGATTGTGTTTGACCGGCGTCAGGGCGGCGAGACCCGCACATTCGGTGTTTCGGGCCTGCTGCGCAAATCTGACCTGATCATGTGGGACCATGAGTCAGAAAGCCTGTGGCAGCAATTCCAGGGTCAGGCGATCGCCGGCCCGCTGGCGGGTGCGGAGCTTTCGGTCTTCCCATCGCGGATCACATCTTTGCAGGATTTCGCCGAGCGTCATCCCGAAGGTCGCCTGCTGGCACCACCAAGCAATGACTACCCCTATGGCCGCAATCCCTATGTCGGTTATGACAAGCTGAACAGCAAGCCGTTCCTCTATCGCGGTGACCTGCCGCGCGGCGTGGCACCGATGCAGCGGGTTGTCGTGGCTGACGAAACCGCTTGGTCGCTTGCCGACATTGCCGAGGCCGGACAGATTGTCGAAGGCGACCTGCGCCTGACGGTCGTCGGTGAGCACAATTCCGCGCTCGATTCCAGCCGCATCAGCTCGGCGGAGCCCGTCGCCAGCGTGACAGTCGAACGTCTCGGCGAAGATGGCGAGTGGCACAACGCGGTGCATGAGGTGACATTCGCCTTTGTCTTCCATGCCTTCCACCCGAACGGCACCTGGCGCTTCGGTCCGAACGCCAGCCAGTAAGCGGCGAAAATACGGAGCGGTCTGAGAGCGTTGCATTTGCAGGAACCCGCGCGTCCGCGATCCCAACATTCGCGCAACAACCTCATCCTGAGGTGCGAGCGAAGCGAGCCTCGAAGGATGACGGCCCCGTACCCCCACCCGCCCATGCTTCGAGACGGGTGCTGTTGCGCCCTCCTCAGCATGAGGGCGGCTCGCTTTCCAAAGTTCAGAAGCATAAACTTCGATACAGTTGCTGCGGAGTGGTCCACGTCTCGAAGCATGGCCGCGTTACGCACGTTTTCTAACTGCCTGCTCAGGACAGGGGCTGGACATGTGCCAGCGCCACTGATATTTTTGCATTCGAAGTCAAGCGCCGATTTGAACCCAGCTTGCGGGCGCGTTACAAATTCAGCTAAAGAGGCAGTACGTCCCACGTGACGGCAACTGGACCCGCAAGCTCCGTGATTTCTGGCGCACCGTCCTGATCTGGAGTTGTTGCCGATGACGACCGCGAGCCCTGCACTTTCCCAATCCCGCGATACAGTTTTGCTGGAGGGTTTCTCAACCCGTCTCATGCTCGAACTTTCGCTTGAAAGCTGGGCCGATCTGGTCGCTTTCCTGAACTGGCTTGCGAGGCAGAATGCAACGCTTGTCTACCTGCTGCACCGGTCAACGCCGCCGGCGATGCAGGCCAGCCTGCATATCGACGATCTGCCTGCAGACCGCCTCAGCGACTGGCTGAAACAGGCCAGAGCATCGGGCGTGGTTCATTCTGCGCGTTTCGAGCATCTGCTGGTGCGACAGGACGCCGGCGCGCTCGCGCCTGCGCACGCCGGAAATATCGACGAAGATCACGCCAAAAGGGACAGACCGGGATGACGATGGAAAACGACACGCTGAAAATCATTGAACAGCGCCTGCTCTGGCTGGCGTCGTGGATGGTCCACAATGCCAATCATATCCGCGAAAAGGAGGAAGGCGCGGTCAAGGTCGGCGGCCATCAGGCCTCGTGTGCCTCGATCGTGTCGATCCTGACGGCGCTTTATTTCCATGTCCTGCGACCGGAAGACCGGGTTGCAGTCAAGCCACATGCCTCGCCGGTGTTTCACGCGATGCAGTATCTGATGGGCAATCAGACGCGCGAGAAACTGCAGGCGTTCCGCGCCTGGGGCGGGGCGCAGTCCTATCCCAGCCGGACCAAGGATATCGATGATGTCGATTTTTCCACCGGCTCGGTCGGGCTTGGTGTTGCTGCGACCGCGTTCAATTCGCTGGTGCAGGACTATCTGGCGGCAAGGGACCTGACCGGCGGGCGACCGCTCGGGCGGATGGTGGCGCTGGTCGGCGATGCCGAACTGGATGAAGGCAATGTCTATGAATGCCTGCAGGAAGGCTGGAAACATGATCTGCGCAACACCTGGTGGATCATTGACTATAACCGCCAGAGCCTCGACGGGGTTGTCCATGAGGGGCTTTGGGAAAAGATCGATGCCATTTTCCGGGCGTTTGGCTGGCGCACCGTGGTGCTGCGCCATGGCGCATTGCAGCGCGCAGCTTTCGAAGAGCCGGGCGGGGCGGCGCTGAAAACCTGGATCCAGAACTGCCCGAACATGGATTATTCGGCGCTGACCTATAAGGGCGGGGCAGCCTGGCGTGAACGCCTGATGCAGGATATCGGCGATCAGGGCGATGTCTCCCGGCTGCTTGATGCGCGCTCGGACGCCGAACTCGGCGCGCTGATGAACAATCTCGGCGGCCAGTGCCTGCAGACACTGACCGAGGCGTTCGACGCGATCGATGATGACACCCCAACGGTGTTTCTCGCCTACACGATCAAGGGCTGGCAGACCCCGCTGGCCGGTCACAAGGACAATCATGGCGGGCTGATGAACAAGCCGCAAATGGCGGAGTTCCAGACCGCCATGGGCATAGCGCAGGGTGAGGAATGGGAGCCGTTTGCCGGCGTCGAAGATGTCGAGGGGCTGCAAGCCTTCCTCGGCGAAGTGCCGTTCTTCGCCAAAGGGAAAAGACGCTACACAGCCCCGGTGATCACCAGCCCAGGCCCGGTCTGGCTCGATGACCGCGTGCTGTCCACTCAAGCCGGTTTCGGCAAGATCCTGGACGGGCTCGCGCGCTCGAAATCGGATCTGGCTGACCGGATCGTTACCATGTCGCCGGACGTGACCAGCTCGACCAATCTCAGTGGCTGGGTCAATCGCCGCGGCCTGTTTGCCCGCCGCGCGGTCTCCGACACCTTCCGCGAACAGTCGATCCCCTCGACGCAGAAATGGGAGTTTTCGCCGCAGGGCCAGCATTTCGAACTCGGCATTGCGGAAATGAACCTGTTCCTTCTGCTCGGGCAGGCGGGACTGGCACATGCACATTTCGGTGAAAGGCTGCTGCCGGTCGGCACGCTGTATGATCCGTTCATCGCGCGCGGGCTCGATGCGCTGAATTATGCCTGCTATCAGGATGCGCGTTTCATCGTCGCCGGCACGCCGTCGGGCATCACGCTGGCACCGGAAGGCGGCGCGCACCAGTCGGTCGGCACTCAGCTTGTCGGCATGAGCCAGGACGGACTGGTCAGTTTCGAGCCGGCCTTTCTCGATGAATTGTCAGTGGTGATGGACTGGAGCTTTGATTATCTGCAGCGCTCTGGCGATGGGACGCCGGATGAGCGCACCTGGCTGCGTGATGAGACCGGCGGTTCGGTCTATCTGCGCCTTTCGACGCGGCCACTTGAGCAGCCCGGCCCGAAAAATCGCGACAGCGACAGCTTCCGTCGGGGCGTCGTTGATGGTGCGTACTGGCTGCGCGAGCCGGGTGCCAATTGCGAACTGGTGATTGCCTATCAGGGCGCGGTGGCGCCCGAAGCGATTGCGGCGGCGGGGCGAATTGGCAATGACCGGCGCGATATCGGCGTGCTGGCGGTGACATCGGCCGACCGGCTCAATTCTGGCTGGACAGCCGCGCGGCGTGCGCGTGCGCGGGGCCAGTCCGGCGCGGTCAGCCAGATCGAGCGGCTTATGCACAAGGTGCCGCGTGATGCGATCCTTGTCACCGTCACCGACGGGCACCCGGCCACTCTGGCCTGGATTGGCGCGGTCGCGGGGCATATGACAGCGCCGCTGGGTGTGGAACATTTCGGCCAGACCGGCACGATCCCCGATCTCTATCGCCATTACCAGATCGATACGGACGCGATTGTCGATGCCGCCAATCATCTCAGCGCTGGCCGCCGGATCCGCCTTGCAAGCGAATAGTCTCGAAATTTTGCAGTGCCAGGTGCATAGCGGGACTTGCCGACAGCTCGCGCAACAGGCTTATTGGGATCGGGACGCAAACGGGTCTTCAGTAAGACCTGAAAAGATTGTGGTCGGACAGACGCCGGGTTCATCGTGAAACCGCAAAAACAGATGGACCCAACAGATGCGGGACGCGACGATATTCATGGCAGGCCGGGATCCTTTTTTCGATTTTGTTGAAGACCTGTTCGAAACACTTGGGGATATTTCGATCCGCAAGATGTTCGGCGGCGCAGGTGTGTTCGCCGATCGCGTGATGTTTGCGCTGATTGCCGATGACGAGGTTTATGTCAAAACCGATAAGGAACTGCGTGCCGCGCTGGAAGCAGAAGGCGGGCAGGCCTTTGTCTGGTCCCGGCCCTCCGACGGCAAGGCCATTGATATGGGCTATGTCTCGCTACCGCCCGAGGCCGCAGACGAACCCGATGCGGCAAGCCTCTGGGGCCGGCGCGCGCTTGATGTCGCGCTGAAGGCCAAGCAGGTTCGCCACTAGCAGGCTGCTGAAAAACCAGGTCACGCGGCCTATCCTTCGAGACGCGACCGTGCCGGCCGCTCCTCAGGATGAGGGGGCTCATTGGTTTTCCTCATCCTGAGGTGCGAGCGAAGCGAGCCTCGAAGGACGAGGAAAACCTGAAGACGGGTTTTTCAGCAGCCTGTTAGAGCCTGGTCTGCTCAATTTGAGTCGCCTGGGCACGGCATATTCATGCCGAAAATCCCGCATTTTCAATGACAGGCGCAGGTTCGGGCTTTTCAGCCATTGCCAAAGCGTGTTTGAAAGATGCTGGCCCTGTCCGCCCCCGTTCGGTGCGGATTGTGGCAAGAGGAGGAAAATCCGATGGCGACACTGGCACTTGTGGATGATGATGAGCACATCGTGGCTTCCCTGAAAGTGTTCTTCGAGGCGGAGGGCCATCAGGTGCGCACCTATCATGATGGCGAGTCGGCGCTGCCGGCGCTGTCGGAGAACCCGCCAGACCTGGCAATCCTCGACATCAAGATGCCGAAAATGGACGGGATGGAGCTCTTGCGCCGCCTGCGCCAGACCACCGACCTGCCGGTGATCTTCCTGACCTCCAAGGATGAGGAGATTGACGAGGTCATCAGCTTCAATATCGGGGCGGATGATTTCGTGCGCAAACCCTGCTCCAACCGGCTGCTGGCCGAGCGGGTCAAGGCGGTGCTGCGCCGGGCGCGCGGCGGGGTGGCGGGCTCCGAGGAGGGCGATGTCAAGCCGATCGTGCGCGGGCGCCTGACGCTCGACCCCAACCGCCATGCCTGCAACTGGGAGGGCGAGCCGGTGCGCCTGACGGTGACGGAGTTCCTGATCCTGCAATCGCTGGCCCAGCGGCCGGGCTATGTGAAATCGCGCGACCAGCTGATGGACGCGGCCTATGACGACCAGATCTATGTCGATGACCGCACCATCGACAGCCATATCAAGCGCCTGCGCAAGAAATTCCGCGAAGTCGACGGCGAATTCGACGCCATCGAAACCCTCTACGGCGTCGGCTATCGCTATACGGAGAGTTGAGGGGCGAGGTCTGGTCGACGCTTGTGGGATGGCTTGCGGTGACATGGGCGAGGCATTGCTCGGGCGGCAATCCTCCACCACGAAGTTGGGGAGGGGGGCGGCGGGCGTCAGCTCGCGAGACGGAGGGGGCCTTGTGATGTGGCCGGGGCGGCGTGCCCCCTCCGAGCCGCTGCGCTCCACGAATGGCGCGCTCACCTCGCTCGCTCCTCACCGATGAGGAAAACCTGAAGTTGCGTTTTTCAGCAGCCTGCTAAACTCCACCGCCTGATCTCAGGCTCGCCAGCGCCAGCAGGGCCCATCCGACAATCATCGCTGCGCCGCCCAGCGGGGTGATGGCACCGAGCCAGCGGGGCGCGCCGAGGGACATGGCGTAGAGCGTTGCGGCAAACAGCATCGCGCCGAGAATCAGGGCAAAGCCGCCCCAGGTGAGAAGCGCCGCGCGCGGCTGCAAGGAGATGACCAGCGCTGCCACGGCATGAATGAGCAGGTAGAAGGTCGCTGTTTGCCACCAGCCAGCGGCCTTCTCGTCAAATCCCGATGACAGCGCATGCGCCCCGAACGCGCCGAGCGCCACGCCGATCAGGCCGCCAACGGCTGAGAGTGCGGTGAGCAGGTTCATCACGCGCCCTCATCGCGGGGAATCGCATAGGTGACCACGGCATGGCTGGAAGCCGACGCGTGCCCCTCACCGCGAATGTCCACTTCGGCCACGGCCAGTGTGCGGCCCATTTTCAGCAATTGAGCCCGCGCAACGACAACTTCGGCGATCAGTGGGCGCAGGAAACTCATGTTCAGGCTGGTCGTGACGGTCATTGGCGTGATGCCGATGCGGGTGAAGATCGCAACATAAGTCACCGTGTCGGCCATCGACATCTGCGTCGGTCCGGAGACAAAATTTCCCGGCCTGAGATGCCGGGTGCCCGCAACCAGTCGGGCGGTGGCTGTGCCCTCGCCCAGTTCGATGATCTGCGGGCGCTCCTCCGAGCCGTCAAACGCCTCGCGGAAAAACGCATTCACCTCTTGCAGGCTCGGCATCTGGCTCATCTTTTTCCCTTGCGGCACGTGTTGATCAACGGGTCTTTCCGTTCCACTCTAAACCTGCAAGCGGGCCCGCCAAGAGGTGCCGCAACGGGAGGCAGCAGGAAACAGATGCTCAGCTGGGGCGATGAATACCCGATACACCAGACGGCGGAACCGGTCGCCTATGCCGGCTCGGACCGCAATTTCTATGACCGTTATTTCTTCAACGGCTACAGTGCGGACGGATCGATCTTCTTTGGCGGAGCCTTCGGCGTCTATCCGCATCTCAACATCATGGACGGGGCGATATCGATCCTGAAGGATGGCCGGCAAAGCTCGGTCTTCCTGTCGCGCCCGCTCGGCATGGAGCGGATGGACACGCGCATTGGCGGGCTGTCGGTCGAGGTGCTCGAACCGATGAAGCAGATAGCGCTGAAGCTCGAGGAGACCGAGGGCATCGCTGCCGATCTCGTCTTTACGGGCCGTGCCTTCCCGATCGAGGAGCCCCGTTTCACCCACCGACAAGGCCCGCGCATGCTGATCGACTGCACGCGGATGACGCAGAATGGAAGCTGGAATGGCTGGCTGCGCCTCGACGGCGAGACAATTGCCGTGGATGGCCAGAGTTGGCGCGGCACGCGTGACCGCAGCTGGGGCGTGCGCCCGGTCGGCATGCCTGATCCCCAGCCGGTGCCGCCCGAGACGCTGCCGCAATTCTACTGGATCTGGACGCCGCTGAATTTTGCCGACCGTGCGGTCTATTTCCATGTCAACGATGATGCAAAGGGCATTGCGTGGAACACCCGCGCCAAGCTGGTGATGGATGCAGCAGGGCAGGGCGAGGACCGCGAGATGGACCATTGCTCGGCCCGGATTGTCTACCAGAATACCAGCCGGCGCGTCGCCTCCGCGCAGCTGACTTTCACCGATGCTCAGGGGCGCGGTCTTGGGGTGGAACTCACTCCGCTGCAGACATTTCAGATGAAGGGTCTGGGCTATGGCCACCCGACGCGCCGACATGGCGGCTATCACGGGGGCGAACTTGCCACCGCGCGCGAGGATTTCCGTCCCGGCGACCTGGCCTGGAACGATCCGGAGAATTTGCACATCCAGGCGATTTCCAGAGCGGTCATGACCGATGAGGATGGTGCGCGACATGAAGGGATCGGCAGTCTGGAACAGTTGTTCATCGGCCCGCACGCCCCCAGCGGCTGGACCAGCCTTCTTGATGCTTGACGCGCGATGAGCACGATTGACGACCCGCAGCTGGCCTCCGCCTTCGCAGCCTATTTCGAGGCTCACCTGCCCGGTGTACGCAATGCCCGCGTCACCGCGCTGAACCGTATACATGGCGGGGCCAGCCGGCAGACCTACAGTATCGACATCGCCTTTGACGGACCGGACGGCCCGGTCGAAAAGGGCCTGATCCTTCGACGCGACCCGGCCGACAGCCTGATCGATACCGAGCGCAAGGTCGAGTTCGCCGCCATACAATCGATGCGCGGCATCGACATACCCGCGCCCGAGGCGCTGTTTCTGGAGACCGATCCCGGCCCACTGGGCGCGCCTTTCTTCGTGATGGAGCGGATCGAGGGCGGGCTCGCGCTCAACCCGTTCCAGATCGATGCGGTTGACCCGCACCGTGCCGAGATTGGCCAGCAGTTCTTCAGCCATATCGGGCGCATTGCCGCCGCGCCTGTCGAGGGCTCACCGCTGGCGGACGTGATCGACATACCGGCACCTGAGGACTGCTGGCGCCGTGAGCTTGATTACTGGGCCGGCGAGATTGCCAAGGACCGGCTGCATCCCGAGCCGATTGCCGAGGCCGCGATCCGCCACTTGCGCCGCCATCCGCCCCCGCCGGCGCAGCGGCTCTCCATCGTGCATGGCGATTTCCGCGCCGGCAATTTCCTGCATGATGGGGAGGGGGCGATTACTGCCGTGCTCGACTGGGAAATGGCGCATATCGGCGATCCCTATGAGGATCTTGCCTGGGCGTGCGACCCGCTCTGGTGCGCCAATGACAGTGAACGCGCCGCAGGCTTTATCGCATGGCCGCAAGCCATTGCCGCCTGGCAGGAGGTGTCGGGGTGCAAGTTCGACCCGGCGGCTTTCGAATGGTGGTCACTCTTTGCCAGCGTCAAGGCGATCGGCATCTGGATTTCCTCGGCGCGCGCCTTTGCTGACGGGGCCAATGACGACCCGATCCTGGCTTGGTCGGGCTGGTTCACCCATGCCGCCCATGAGCTGACACTGGCAGCGCGACTTGCCCCGAAATATGGCGTGGAGCTGCCGACATGACCGATATCGGCATGATCCTTGCGAAGCTCGGGCGCACGCTGGTCAGCGATGTCGCACCGCATCTGGAGGGCCACTATGCCGGCGGGCAGGCCGGCATGATCGGACTGATGTCGATAATGGCGGGTGAAGCCTGGGACGGGGCGGCTGACCGGTTGCAGACCGAAATCGATGGCGCACGGACGCTTCTAAGGGCTGGCGGCGTGATTGACGAAACTGCATCGGCAAGCCTGAAACTCTCCGACCTGACACGCGTGCGCGACCGGCTGATGGGCCAGCTGATTGCTTTGCAGGCGCAGATCGAAACGCAGGACAGCCAGGCATCGCGCGCGCTGAATGCGCAGATCTGGGGCTTCCTCCTGGCCGGCGCCCTGGCGCGAATGCCAAGCCCGCCCATCTTTAACACTTCCGACGGCCCGGCAGAGCCGTAAGCTCCGACCGGGCTGCCATCTGGCTGGCGCGTCACGAGCGAGACTTATCGCGGGTTCACGCCATCGGAAAAGCTCAGCCGGACAAACACACCGCGACCCGCACCGGGAACGCGCTCGCCGACCGGGACATCACCGAAGCCATTGCGATTAAAGCCGGCAAGGTGATCGCGATAGACCTCATCCAGCAGGTTTTCGACGCCGGCTGACAGGCGCACGCCTTTACCGATTTCCCAGTTGCCATAGGCGCTGAGCACGACATGGCCATCCGTTGCCAGTTCGCTATTGGTCGCTGAGACCTTGTCCTGCTCGGCCACCGCGCGCCCTTCCAGTGTCGCCGACCACGTCTTCGCTTCCCAGCTCAGGCCGAGAGTGATGTTCGCCGGCGTGATGCGATAGAGCTCGTCGTCAATATCTCGTCGCTCGCCGCGTACATAATTGACAACGCCATCAAGGCGCAGCGGCCCGGCAAAATCATATCCGCCATCAAGATCGAAGCCATAAAGGCGCGCCTCGACATTGGCCCAGCGCAAGGGTGTCGGATCACCATTCACCGCCGCGACCATCTCGACCGGTGTGTCCGCGACACCGATCGTGTCGTCAAACGGCACGCCTTGAATATAGTCGTCAATCTCGCGGATATAGGCTGTCGGGCGCAGATAGGCTTTTGCGCTGGCATAGTCGAAACCGCCCTCCGCGATCCATGCCGTTTCCGGGTCAAGACCAAGATCACCGACATAGATGTTGCCATCGGCAAGGCCGCCGCTGGCATTGATCGGCAGCCAGCCAAAGCGCTGGATATAACCGGGCATTTTCTGTTTGCGCGCCAGCGTCATGCGCCAGGAAATGCCGTTGACTTGCGGGGTCCACAAGCGCGCCAGGGCATCGACGGTTGTGTCCTCGCCGGAACGGTCTGCACCATTGAAGGCTGCTGCCAGCACACGCGGGCCCATCGGCAGGACAGGCCCGACCGCGGCCTCACCTGCGTCAAACGCATGCTGGTCGATCCGCAGCCCCAGCTGTGACCGGAACAAGCCGACCTGCCCGTTCCATTCGGCAAAACCGCCCAGCCGGTCCAATTCGACATCCGGAAACGGCGTGACGAAGAAGCCGGAATTGTTCGGATTGGTAATGCTTGCAGCATGTTCAACAGTCTCGCCACCGATGCCGAGTTTCAACTCGCCTCCGAATGCTGCAAGAGCCAGCGACGCATCTGCGCCCTTCGTGGTGGCATCAGCAAAGGTCGCCCGCTGCATCATTGGCATGGGTGCCGGACGCAGCGAGAAATTGTTCATCAGATGGGCGACATCGGTATAATGGACGCTCGCCTCAAGGCGCGCTTCGCCAAAATCCATCGCATAACCGAGCCGGGCGAAGTCTGTATCGAAATACTGGATGTCCATCGGAAACGGCGGGTTGCCGGACGGTCCGGTATTTTGACGGCGCAGATCGAGCGTGAACTCTCCAAGCGCGGTTTTCACGCCGCTCGACAGGCCGAACACACCGCGCTCGAACGCTGTGCCGCCGATCACGCCATCGCCGAACTCGGTGTCCTCGCCGTCTTCCCATGCGCCCAGCAGGTTGAACCGCCAGGTGTCTGCCGCAACCCCGACAACCCCGCCGGTGGACACGCTTTCATTGACGCTGCGCCCGCCGAGCGTGAGATCATAGCCGAAGCTCACCTCCCCCTCTTGCGCAAAGTTTATCCGCTTGAACACAGCATCCGCCCCGCCGGCTAGGCCGGGACCTGCCGAGACCGGGCTGACGCCGCGATCGATCACCACCGCCGCGACAAGGGGCGCAGGCGCATAGTGGAACACAGGGTCCATCAGGTTCGGCCCGCCAGAGGCAAACCGCTGACCATCGACGCGAAGGTTCAGCCGCTCACCAAACAGGCCGCGATACTGCATCTGGCCGGAGATCTCGCCATTGGCGATGCGCGCACCTCCCGGCGTGCGCGCGGTCAGATAGGTGATGTCGCCGCCCTGCAGCGGTGCTGCGTCCGGTGTGACCGATAGCTCGGTTGCCGTTTCGGCCCGCGAACCGGTCACGATGATGACATCCTGCAAGGCAGGATCAGCGTCCTGGGCGAGGGCGGGGGCCGCATATGCGGCAAGGCTCACTCCGGCAAGGAGTGATTGGAAAGATATCTTCTGCACGGTTTGTCTCACGATCTGAAAAGCAGGACGCGGCTGTGACCCGCGTCCGGGGGAGCCTGTGGAAACAGGCCGGTTTCAAGGCAGCTTTTTCAGGTGTGGGACGGCGGTGCGCGAGAACCGAGCGGCGGGCCATGGCTATGGCGCGAAATGTCTTCGACAGGCCGGAGCGCAGGTGCGCAGTGACCTGCGAGGACTGGCATCGCAAGCTGTTCAGGCTGCGGCGCAAGCGCGTGCGCGGCAAGCGTGCACAGCGGGCAATGGTCAGGAAGGGGCACTGCCGGGCTGGGCGCATCCTCGCCAAGCAGCACCGCAAGTTCTCGCGCCGACGCCGCGATCTGCGCGCTTGCCGCCTGATTCGGCGTGCCGCAAAGAAATGCCGAGACATCTCCGCCCCCGCGTGCCACTGCAAGCGGTGCCATCGCCTGCAGGGCAATGGCCAGCAGAATAAGCCATCGGACCGGATTGAGAGTGGATCTGCCCATGTCGCATGCATCTAACCAATCGTGTATTCGCTTGACAGCGTTCAAAGTGACGCAGCAAACGGCGTTGTTTTGAACGGTTCCCTTTCCCCGCGTGCCGGGCTAGGAACCTGCCGATGAAACCACCTGAATTCCTTTCGGGACTGTCGGCGATTGCCGAAAACTATGATGCCATCCTGTGCGATGTCTGGGGCGTGCTGCACAATGGCCGCTGGGCGTTTGACGGGGCTGGCGAGGCACTGAGCCGCTTCCGCGCAGCTCGTAAAAGGGTCGTGCTGATCACCAATGCGCCGGTGCCGAAGGCCCGCGTGCTGCGCTATTTCGATCCTCTTGGGGTGCCCGCCAGCGCATTTGACGACTGCGCTTCGTCCGGCGATGCCACTCGCCATGCGCTGCTGACGCGACCAGACCGTTCGATCTGGATCTATGGTGCCGATGAGGGCGAGGAACATGACCGCTTTCTCTATGACGGCCTGCCCAATCGACGCGTCGATGGCCCGGACGCTGACCTGATGCTGTGTATCGGCATGCGCGACCAGATGGGCGATCATCCTGAAGACTATCGCAGCGAACTGAAGGATATCGCGGGTGTCGGCCCGGTCATGGTCTGCGCCAATCCTGATATTCAGGTCCGCGTTGGCAATCAGCTTGTCTGGTGCGCAGGCGCTCTGGCAGCGATCTATGAGCAGGAAGGCGGCACCGTGATTTATCCCGGCAAGCCGCACCCGGCGATTTACCAGCTCGCTTACGACAAACTGGCGGCGCTTGGCTCCCTGCCCGACAGATCACGCATTCTTGCGATTGGCGATGGTCCGGTGACCGACATTCGCGGTGCCAATCGTGAAGGGATCGACAGCCTCTATGTCGGCAGCGGACTGGCACAGCATGACCGTGGCGATTTCGCCGCGCAGACCGCCGCACTGCTCGACCAGCAGGGTGTGCTGGCGACATATGCGATGACACATCTGGAATGGTAGCCATTGCCGGCGCGCGCCCGGTCACGCTATAGCAGATCGAAACAGGGCCTCCACTGAAAGACGAGCAATGAGCGAATTCAAGGGCTACAGCTATGAAGAGCTGAGCGTCGGCATGTTCCACGAAACCGTGCACAAAATCGAAGACTCGGACATTCAGGCCTTCGCCGAGGTTTCAGGCGATTTCAATCCGCTGCACATGAATGACGAATTCGCAAAGACGACGATGTTCGGTGAGCGCATCGCGCATGGCGCGCTGACGGCGAGTTATATTTCCGGCATACTTGGCAACAATCTGCCCGGTCCGGGTTGTATTTTCACACATCTTTCGATGCGCTTTCGCCGACCGGTCTTTATCGGCTCAACGGTTGTCGTGCGCGCCGAAGTCACGGAGAAGCAGGATCGCGGTCGCCGGGTGACGCTGAAAGTGACCTGCTCGGTCGATGACAAGCCGGTGATCACGGGCGAGGCTGGCGTGGTCGCCCCGTCGGCGCAGGCTGCGGACTAGTCGCGGCGGATGGCCGTTTATTCCGATTATCGCGCATTGCCCGCAGCCGCCCGTGGCTTCTCGATTGCGCTGGGCAATTTTGACGGCCTGCATGCCGGCCATATGGCCGTGATCGGGGCTGCGCGCACAGCCGGCGAGCGGTTCGGCGTGGCCACATTCGAGCCCCCGCCGCGTGCCTTTTTCCGACCCGGCGATCCGCCATTCCGCATTTTCAGCCCGCAGCAGCGCAATGCGAAAATCCTTGCCGCCGGCGCAGGCGCGGTTTTCCAGTTGCCGTTCGATGCCGAAATGGCCGCGATGACGGATGAAGCCTTCGCGCGCACCGTGTTGAGCGATGGGCTTGGCACCGTGCATGTTGCGATCGGTTTCGACTTCCGTTTCGGACGCGGGCGCATGGGCGATGCCGCGCGACTGGATGAACTCGGCCGGCAGCTGGGCTTTGGCGTGACCATAGTCGAGGAAGTGACAGGGCTTGGCGAGAAAGCCTCCTCGACCGCGATCCGCGAAGCCATCGCCGCCGGTGAGCCGCGCCGCGCCGCGCAGTTGCTCGGCCATGCCTGGAGCGTTCAGGGCATTGTCGCTCATGGCGAAAAGCGCGGTCGCACACTGGGCTTTCCGACCGCGAACCTGCCTGTGCACGACGTCATCCATCCCCGCCATGGCGTTTATGCCGTGATGGCCCGCCTCGGAGATGAGCCCGGATGGCGCGCGGGCGTTGCCAATTTCGGACGCACCCCGACAACCGGACTGCGCGATGCCCTGCTGGAGACGTATCTGTTCGATTTCAGTGGCGACATTTATGGCCAGCGCATTGAGGTCGCGCTGATCGATTTCCTGCGGCCCGAAGAACGCTTTGCAAGTCTCGAAGACATGGTCACGCAGATGCATCTCGACACCGCGCGCGCTCGCGCGGGTCTTGAAAGCGACCTGCCAGTGCTCCCATGAGCGGGGATTGTCAGCGGAACTCGGCTTGAGGCGTTCAATCCTGGCATTTAGGCTCGGCAAATCAGCAAGAACCCGTTTGGCTGGAGCAGATTTATCGCATTCGCAGTCATATCCGCATGCTGGTGCTGTCAGACAAAAGCGAACCCGTCTCAAGCATCGCCAGATCCGCCTGCCCTCAGGCGGCAAGACGCCCGCGCCATTCGATGAGGGCGGCGTCGCGGAGAGCTTTGGATCCTGGTCGGTGTTCGAGGGAGCGGTCCTTGTTGAAGTGGCCCACACTCGCCGAGGTTTCAGCGGTGCCTTCTGGCCAACCCGCTTGCCTCTGTTCCATGGGACCCACGTCCCGCTCGCTGCATCGAATGGCATGAGTTCCGCCTTCATTATTTGCCATTCGATCACGCCTCAATGCATCTGCCAGGCCGGAAATCTTATGTCTCGAATTGCGCCCGTTGCTGACGCTCTCAGCCGAACAGCATCTGACAATTCACCGCCAGAAGCCGGCACTTTGACATCAATCCGCTACGGTTCCTTTTCGAAAACAACTGAACCGCCTGTGTTCTCCTGTTGGCAGGCCACTTGGGGGATATCGGATCAACAGGCTCGACTCTACCCGATAGCCTGATTACCTTTCGGACAAACCCAGTGGGAGGTCTGACATGATCATATTTCGCCTTGGGACCAGCCTTGCGGCCCTCGCCGTTGCCACAAGCGGGCTTGCCTGTGCAGAAACACTTCTCCTGCGAGACCCGGCCATCTCCGAACAAAGCCTCGCCTTCGTCTATGCCGGAGACCTCTGGATTGCCAATCGCGACGGGTCGGCACCGAGACGCCTGACAACGCATATGGCGGATGAAACCGGGCCGGTCTTCTCACCGGACGGGCTGACCCTCGCCTATACAGCGAGCTATGGTGGCAATACCGATGTCTACACAATCGCGGTAACCGGCGGACAGCCGACACGCCATACCTGGCATCCCGGCGATGACGTGGCCATGGACTGGAGCCCGGACGGGATGGCAATCGCGTTCACCTCCCGCCGGGAGACGCTGAACGGTCGCTCGGCACAGCTTTATCACGCCGCCCTCGCAGGCGGCTTGCCGGAAAAGCAGATGGAGGCCCGCCTCTTCCGGGGCCGTTATGATGCCTCCGGCAATCGCCTCGCCATGATCGAGTACGGGCCCGCCTATAATGCGCTCTATGGCGGATCATCCGGTTGGCGTGGCTATCGCGGCGGCACGACGCCTTCAATCCGGATCATCGACAAGACGGCAGGCACGTGGACGGAAATCCCAGGCGAGCGGGTTAATGACCTTGAGCCGATGTGGATCGGCGAAATGATCTATTTCATCTCTGACCGCGACAACAAGGTCCTGAACATTCACCGCTACGACCCGGTATCCGGAGAAATTGCCAAGGTCACGGACGAGACCGTCTGGGACATCCGCGCCGCCGATGTCGACGGAACGACAATCGTCTACGAGGCGGGTGGGCGGCTGAAATCGCTTGATACGATCACCGGAACGGTCATGGACATCGCCGTCACGCTCAACCCCGACCTGCCGCAGCGCCAGCCGCAATGGAAGGATGTTGCAGGCCAGGTCACCTCGGCCGACCTGTCAACTTCGGGCAAACGCGTTGCCGTCACGGCACGCGGCGAGGTGTTTACGGTGCCCGTCAAAGACGGGTCTACACGCAACATTTCCGGCTCGGACGGCGTGCGGGAATATTCGGCCATCTGGTCACCAGACGGAACGAAGCTGGCCTATATTGTCGAAGCGAACCGTCGCCAGTTTCTCAGGATCGAGGACCAGTCGGGCATCGCCGAGCCACGCGATATCGATCTCGGCACGTCCTTCTACGAGTTGCACGAATGGGGCGGAAATGGCAACAAGATCGTCTATCAGGACAACCATCTGAACCTGTATGTCCTGAACGTCGAAGACGGGCGCTCGCGGCGCGTTTCAACTGGAAAGCGCCGCGATACGATCGAGACGGATACGTCGCCTGACGGCCAGTGGCTGGCCTATACCGAGGAGCAGGCAAACTTCAACCGCGACCTGTTCCTCTACAATTTCCAGTCTGGCGAAAGCACCAGGGTGACTGACAGCCTTGTCGATACTGCCTCCCCGGCCTTCAGCCATGACGGCAAGCTTCTGTATTTCACGGGCTCGACCAATTCCGGGCCAGTGCAGGTCGGCCTCGACATGACAAGCCAGGAGCGCCCTTACCGCGCCGCGATTTACGCTGTCGTGCTTGAAGCGGACGGGACCTCTCCGCTGCTGCCAGAGCCTGGCGATGAGACGCCTGCTGAGAACGGAGAGAATGGCGATGACGAGGACAAGGATGACGAAGAAAGCGTAACGGTTTCCACCGTCGATCTTGCCAGCCGCATCGTTGCGCTGCCCGTCGCCGAGGCGGCTTATTCCGACCTTGCAACAGACAAGGACGGCACGCTCTGGTTCGTGCGAACCGTTCAGCCGGGGGTCAGCAACCCGCTGCCGGACAATGACCCGCAAGACGATGCGGCGCTGATGCGCTTCGACGCCGAGGAGAAGAAGGCCGAAGAGGTTATGGACGGCATTACTGGCATGCAGATCAGCGCCGATGGAAGCCAGATGATGGTGTCCAAGCCGAACGGCAAGCGGCTCGTCGGCGAGATCTCCAAGACGTTCGAGCCAGAGCCTCTCGACTTGTCCGGATTGCGCATGCGGATCGACCCGCAGGTCGAGTGGGCGCAGATTTTCGATGATGTCTGGCGCATGGAAAAAGAGCATTTCTACGACCCGGCCCTGCAGGGTCTTGACTGGGATGCGGTCTATGCGCGCTACCGGCCCTTGCTGGCCCATGTCGGGCGCCGCGAGGATCTCAATACCCTGATGGCTGAAATGATTGCCGAGATGCAGGCCGGCCACAACCGGCTCGGCGGCGGCGACATCGTGCGCGAGGAAAGTCCCCGTGCGGGCCTTCTCGGCGCAGACTTCGAGACCGAAAACGGGCGGACCCGCATCGCCCGGATCTATTCCGGCGAAAGCTGGAACCCGTTTCTGAAAGCGCCGCTCGCCGGGCCGGGCATCAATGTTTCCGAAGGCGATTATGTCCTTGCGGTGAACGGCCGGGAGATCGGCGCGAGCGACAATCTGTTCGCTGCCCTTGAAGGCACGGCCGACAAGCGAACCGTGTTGAGCGTCGCCAGCCGGGCTGACGGACGGGACGCGCGTGATGTCACGGTCATTCCGACTGCCAATGAGCGTTTTCTTCGCCTCTGGGCATGGGTCGAAGGCAATCGCAAGGCCGTCGAGGCGGCGACCGGCGGTCGCGTCGGCTATGTCTACCTGCCCAATACGGGCGGCCCCGGCTATACGTTCTTCAACCGCATGTTCTTTGCGCAGGTCGACAAGGACGCGATGATCATCGATGAACGGTCGAACGGTGGGGGCCAGGCGGCGAACTACATCACCGATACGCTTGCGCGGACCTATCTGTCCGGCTGGAAAGACCGTGACGGTCTGGTCTACAACACGCCTGGCGGGGCCATGTTCGGGCCGAAAGTCATGCTGATCGACCAGGATGCGGGCTCGGGTGGAGATTTCCTGCCCTACAGCTTCCGGCATATGGGAATCGGCAAGCTGATTGGCACGCGAACCTGGGGCGGCCTGATCGGTATTTCCTATAATCCGGGCCTCGTCGATGGCGGCTTCCTGACGGTGCCCTTCTTCCGGTATTTTGACACGCAAGGTAACTGGTCGATCGAGAATGAAGGCGTCGCGCCGGACATAACGGTCGCGCTCGACCCGATTGGCGTGAACAATGGTCGCGACAGCCAGCTTGAACGCGCGATTGCCGAAGTCCTCGCCGAGCTGGAGACCAATCCAAGCCCGGTGCCCACCACCGCGCCGCCCGTGCCAACCCGCCCTGGCGAGTGAGGTGATTGAGGTATCGTCGGGTGTCATCGCGAAGTTTGCACAAGCAAAGCGCGGTTACGGCCGCGCCGGTGCTGTCCCATGATCGCATCCTTTCCCCAATCGAGGTTGGACAAACAATGCTCATCGCCAACACGAGCCCGTTTGCGAGGCCAGCCAAATGCCCGTTATTTGGAAAAACGCGGCTGACAAGTAGCTGACGGGCCGCCGCCTCGTGGCATGCGCGACGCGCAAACCCAAACTGGCGGGCTTTAGCACCGTGATCGAAATAATACCGACATTCGATCGACGCTATAAGTGGTCCGGAAAGGGCCATGAATGCCCCGATCATCCCCAAATCCTTACGGCAGCTTCTGCGCCGATTGTGTTGAAGAAGTCGGTTGCCAGCATCGACCGGGATACTGGATGAGAGAG
>CAYUEM010000026.1:0-19594 GCA_964442925.1 uncultured Hyphomonadaceae bacterium | reverse complement strand
GCGCAGGCGCTCGCCATCCGGGCCATCGGCCTCGCAATAATGAACGCTGGGCGGAGCGAGAAAAGAGCCGAGCTGCTTCAGGCCGCGCCCATGCACCGCGCGATAGCTGTCGACCAGAATGTAGAAATCCAGCATTTTGCCAGCCACATCGCCAGCGCGCAGGCTGGAGCCGTAGAACAGGACCGCCCGGATTGCGCTGCCATGCTTTTGCCGGATCATAGCCAGCAAGGCCTCGGCTCGCGCGCCGGCGGGTCCCTGCTCGGTTTCCAGGATCTCGCGGATCGGTGTCAGGGCGCGGTCAGTCAAGCTTGCACGAACTCCAGCGCAGGTGTGGCGGTGACATGAAACAGCTGATCTTCGTTGGCGCAAAGCAACTCCCCGTCAAGCACCACCGGTCCGTCGCACCGAAACGCGACAGCATCGCAGCCCTTGCTGGTCAGGCCATGTGTTTCAAGGCTTTGCCCCGGCAGCCCGGCAGCCAGCTTCGCAACGCCGAGCCGCAATCTGCGCAAGGGCCAGTCGCCGCGCGTCATTGCAATTGGATGCTCGCCGCGGTTCCAGAAGGGTTGCATGCCAAGACTGAGCCGCTCAAAGGTCGAAAGGACGGCGAATGCGTGCATGTCGGGCGATGGCTGCGAACCGCTGGAAAGCTCATGGAATTTTGAAGGCCGGATGACCGGTTCGCCGTCGCTGTGAAGCGCGTGTTTCGGGAACAAGGCGAACTGAGCCACCGCGCGGGCCACCGCAATCGCGCCGCGTCGGCCATCATGCAGGTTCTGTTGCGTGTAGAGCATCGCGCGCGCCACGGACCCGGTTGACAGCAGGAAGCCGACATGCAGTTCGTCGGAATCTTCGTGTCTGACCATCAGCGCGTGCTGAGAGCGGCTTGCCGCTGTCGGTGCGCCCGACAGGAACCGGTCAACCGCTTGTCTCAGGCCCCTGCGACCTGGCACTCTGAAACCGATCATCTTGTAGGCCAGATTTGTGCTGCCGCCCGGCAGGATGGCGATTGCCGGCAATGCGTGCCCGGCCCGGCTGGCCGACAGACAGGCTGACAAGACCGCTTCGACAGTGCCATCGCCGCCCTCGACAAAAAGTGTGGTGACACCGCCACCCAGCAACTGCCGGATGCGGTCTGGCAATGCGTCGAAATCATCGACCGTGCAGACCGGAACCTGTGGCCACTTGCCGGCGATATCGGCAAGGATCGAGCCGCGTGTGCGGACAATGTGACTGGCCGGATTGATGATGAAGGCAGTTGACGCCGATGCGCTCATTTCACCCGCTCGGCTTCCAGGTTCATGTAGATGCCAAGCCCGTAGAGCAGAAGCATCGGCAGCCCGATCGCCATCAGCACCGAAACCCCGCCGCCTTCTGCCACCGTCTTGAGCACGCCGTCGGTGATGAAAAAGCCAAAAGCCAGTGCGATGCCCGTCATCAGCCGGTCGTCACCGGTCTCCCGGCGGCCAAATTGCTGCATCAGGGGCACGGCCACAAGCACGAAGCCAAAGGCGACCAGAGGCATGGTCAGCCGATGCAGGGCCCAAATCAGATAGGCCGCAAATGGCCGGGTGCCGGAATTGCGCAAGGCCGACAGCCGGTATTGATCCCGCAGCGACAGGTTGCGTGGTGACGTGCTGAGCTTCTGCAGCGTCTTCGGCGTTTGCTGGGTTGACCAACGTGTCACTGCGGGGCTGCCTGCGGGCTCGACCGGCAGGGTCTGCGGTGCTTCCAGTTGCCAGTATCCGCGCTGGAAAAGCGCCCGCGGCGCGCGCGTCACCGATCGGATCGCATTCAGTCCGGCGCGCTCATAGACCACGACATCCAGCAGTTCGGAGCCGCGCACCGTGCCGATTTCAACAAAGGCCGTATCCTCGGCGATCCACAGCGAGGCCGTGCTTGTCTCACCTTCGGCAGCCATCCGTCCGACACCGAGCCAGTCGTCAAGGGCGTTGGCGGTGCGTGGCAGGGTCTGGTCGATCAGGACGGCCGACGCAATCGCCACGAGGATCACGACCGGCGCGAGCGCCCGGATCTGCATCAGTGGCGAGACACTCATGGCGACAAAGCTGACAAGCTCATTGCGGCGGATCAGCGACAGGAATGTCAGCAGCAGGCTGACGAACAGGGCAAACATGAAAATCCGGTCGTACAGTGCCGGCAGGCGCAGCAGCATATAACGCAGTCCCCCGACAAGCCCTGTGCCCTCCGGGAGGATGTCGGCATTGCCAAGAGAGTCGACAACACTGAGCAGCGCCAGAAGTGCGAAACTGGTTGCAAACCAACGACCGAGAAACAGTTTTGTATAATAGGAACGGATGATCTTCATGAAACGGGACGCCGGAATCTGTAGCGCAGGCCAAACAGCGCGCTCAGATCAAAGTTGGGCATGGCCGACAAGGGCGGCTCGGCCATGGTCAGGGCACTGCGCAGGAACAACACAAGCGAGCCTGTCAGAACGACGGCGATCACGCTCCAGCTGCCCGCCCAGGCCGGTATGGCACCGCTGAGGGCCATTGATTTCCCGAATTCAAGGCTTTGCTGGATGGCGATCAGCACGACGAGCCCGGACACAACGGCATTCGAGGGCGGCGTGCGCCCATAGCTCAGTCCGAACGGGATGGCGATCAGCGGCATGCAGATCACCAGAATGAAACGTGCCAGCTGGTCATGGATCGACACCTGCGCGGGCAGCTGCAATTGCGAATACCCGCCAGAGGTCGCGACCTGCCAGAGTTCCGGAAGCGTCAGTTCGCGCTCGTCCTTGCCTCGTGAGCGATAAGTCTGCGCATCATCGCTCGGGGTCCATTCCAGCGCGTCGAATTCGATCCGGTTGGTCAGTGTAAAGTCTGGCCTGACTGTGGCACCCATGCCTTCATCCAGCTGGATCTGTGCAACGTTTCCGTCCTGACTTTTCAGTGTGCCGGTCTGCGCGGCAATGATCCGCTCGGGCCCGTTTTCCGGTCGCTCCACAATGAACGAGTCCTGCAGTGCGCCGCTGTCGCGGCTGACCTGGCGCGTCCACACGGTCCAGTTGCCGGCCTCGACAAATTTGCCTTCCTGGAAGGCGGTTTCCGGGCTCGATTGCGACACCTTGGCCACGGTATGGCGATACTCGTAGCGCGACAGGGGTTGCAGGAAGCCAGACACAATCAGCAGCGCGCCGGCAAGCAGGATCGCCAGAAACATGAAGGGTCGCGAGATTGTGAACAGGGATTTGCCAAAACCCCAGATCGAAACCAGCTCGCCGGTGCGGCTGAGACGGCTCACCGTGATCAGGACGGCGAGGAAAAACGCTGCCGGAATGGCAATTCCGAGATAGTGCGGAACCAGGTTGACGAGCATCAGTCCGGCCTCGGAAAGCTTGCCCGGCGAGCGCGAAACAAGGTCCGCGATTCGCAACAAACGCTCCAGGAGCAGGATGCCGACAATGAGTGCAAGAAGGCCGCCGAGAACGCCAAGGGTCTGGCCAAGCAAGTATCGTTGAATTCGCTGCATCTGATCCTCTTAGCGAACATTCATCCGTCGCGCACCCCGCGATGGCAAGGGCTGAGTTGCGCCACTTGCATCACATCTGTCATTGCGTATGTTCACGGCCATCGCGAGCTGGGCGGTGCGCAAAAGAGAGGACGGGAAATTGATGTTGTTTCGTCTGTGTGCGGTCGTTCTGGCCGTTTCTGCATGCGCTTCCAGCGCTGTCGCCGATCTCGATATCCGGGACTATGAAGCTGCGGCCGTTTGCGCGCCGGGGACGGGTCAGGTGCAGGTCACGGTTGAGGGTGTCACTGCGCAGGGCATTCTGGCAGTGGAGCTTTACCGGCCGAGCAAGAACGACTTCCTGAAAAAGGGCTCGCGCATCCACCGTATTCGGGTGCCGGCTGGGGAAGGCGCGCAGACCGTATGTTTCGAGGCGCAGCCGGCCGGCATTTATGCCGTTGCAACCTACCATGATCGCGACGGCGACCGCGACCTTGATCAGAAATGGAACATGATGCCCAAGGAGCCGTTCGGCCTGTCGACCAATCCAAAGCTGAAATTCGGCATGCCAAAATTTGAAGATGCCGATTTTGAAATGCCCGCCGAGGGCGCGGCTATCACCATCAGACTGGTGGACTAGGCATTGCTGAGCGGACAGTCGGCCGGGCGCGCGGTGTGTCATGACCATTGAAGTGCGCAGGGCTGGTATTCCAGCTGAGCGAAAGGCGTTCATTAACCTGCCTTACAAGGCTTATCGCCATGACCCGCACTGGCGCGCGCCCCTGCGGATCGAGCGGCGTGACCATTTCGACCCGCGCCACAATGAGGCGCTTGGCGCGCTCGACCCGGCTTTCTTTCTCGCATGGCGCGACGGCGTTCCCGTCGGCAGGGTGGCAGCTTTTGTCAACTCTGCGCATGTGGAGCGCCATGGTGAAGCGACCGGCCATTTCGGCTTTCTCGATACGGTTGGCCGCGATGATGACGAGGCCGTGTCGGCCTTGCTTGGGGCGGCGGAAGCGGAACTGAAGGCGCGGGGCATGACGAAGATTGCCGGGCCGTATAATTTTTCCGTCAATGATGAATGCGGCCTGCCCATCAAGGGTTTCGACACGCCGCCTTCTGTGATGATGCCCTATGGCCGCCCGGAAATGCCGGCTCATGTCGAAGCCTGCGGTTATCACAAGGCGATGGATCTTCATGCCCTGCGCTGCGTGATGGGCGATGATTTTCAACGCCCGCCAATGGTTGCAAAATTGCAGCAGCGTTTCGACGAGGATCCGGGCCTGACCGTGCGGCCGCTGGAAATGTCGAATATTGTTGAAGACATCGCGCTGGTCGTTGATATCTTCAACGATGCCTGGTCGGACAATTGGGGCTTCATTCCGATCAGCGATCGCGAAGCCGTGCTGCTTGCCGAATCGATGAAACTGGTTCTCAGTTCTCACTCCCTCTGGATTTCGATGGTTGACGGCATGCCGGCCAGCTTCACGCTGATGATCCCAAACCTGAATGAAGCCGCCCATGGGCTGGATGGCCGGCTGTTGCCGTTCGGTTGGGCGCACCTGTTGTATCGCCTCAAGATTTCCGGGGTGAAAAGCGCGCGGGTGCCGCTCGCGGGCACGCGGAAAATCTTCCACAAGTCGCGCCGCGGCCTCGCCGTGACAACGGGGGCCTGGAATGCGTGCCTTGAAGCCCAGCATGCGCGAGGGATCAGGGAGGTCGAATGGTCGTGGGTACTGGAGACCAACAAGGATCTGCTCGGTCTGTCGCGCCTCTATGAATGTGACCACTACAAGACCTACCGGATTTATGAAAAAGCACTCTGATCCTGATGAGGCCGCCAGCAGCGAGGCTGCGATGGCTCCGGTGCAAACCGTCATTCTGGCAGGCGCGCGCGCAAGCGGTGATCCTCTCGCCATCTCGCACAATCTGCCATCAAAAGCGCATATCGAGATCGCGGGCCGCAGCATGCTCGGGCGGGTGCTCGATGCCATCGTGGCCAGTGATCGCACCGGGCCGGTCAAGGTCATCGGCCTGACCGGCCATAGTGCCCTGCAACAAGCCGAAGACTGGCCGAAATTTTCGCTGGTGTCGGGAAAGGGCGGGCCGGCGGCGAGCGTTTACAGCGCGCTCAGTGATCGCCAGACCCGTTTTCCCGTTCTGGTTACAACCTGCGATCATGCCTTGCTGACGCGCGAAATCCTTGATGATTTCCTTGCGCGATCCCAATCGACCGATGCCGATCTGACCGTTGCACTGGCCAGCCGTGAAGTGATCGAGGCGGCCCATCCTGGCGTGGCGCGCACCTATCTGAAATTCGGTAACGGGGCGTTTTCCAGTTGCAATCTGTTCCTTTTGAATACGCCGGCGGCGATGGGTGTCGTGCGGTTCTGGCAGTCGGCAGAGGCTGACAGGAAACGGCCCTGGGCAATCACCTTGCGCTTTGGTCCGGTTGCGGCCCTGCGCCTGCTGATCGGACGGCCGGGTCTTGAGCGTGCATTTTCGATCCTTTCCGCACGGCTTGGGGTCGCGATTGCGCCGGTGATCGTGCCGTTCGGGGATGCGGCGGTCGATGTCGACAAGCCCTCCGATCTCGCTCTGGTCGAACAGATCCTCACCGCGCGCAGATAAGAAAAGGGGCCGGTTTCCCGGCCCCTCCTGATGGTCTTTTCCGATGTCGCCGAAGCGATCAGAAATCCGCCCGGAAATTGACGCCGAAATAACGGTCGGCCTCACGCGGGATCTGGAACCGGAACCCGTCACCGCTATTGGTGGTAACAAAGGAATCGTCGAGCAGGTTGTTGGCGATGAGCATGACCCGATACTTGTCGAGATAGCGCACACCCACTGACAGGTTCCAAAGGTCATATTCGGGCAGCAGGCCCTGCGGTGCAATCGGGAAGGGATTGACCGCCGGGTCAGGATTGCCGCCCGGGAGGAAGCTTTCCTGCTCATCAACATGCGCGAAGGTCGTGTTGAGCAGGAAGTCGAGTTCATCATTGATCGGATAGTCGACATCCGCGCCAAGATTGAAATTGAAGTCCGGCGAGAACAAGAGGTCCTGCCCGCTGAACACGCCGCCCGGGAATTCCGGTTCGCCGGTTGTCGGGTCGATCGGCGAGTTGAAGGCTCTGATTTCAGCATCATTGAGCGCCAGCGAGCCCGTCAGGGTCAGGAATTCGGTCGGAGCCCAGGAGGCATCGACTTCAATGCCTTCGGTGCGCACGCTGCCAGCATTTGTCAGACGCGTGATCGTGACACCGGTCGAGTTGTCGAAGGCGTTTGCCTGAAAGCCATCGATATCGGTGCGGTAGATCGCGACATTCAGCAGGTAGTTGGCGGTGGCAAACTTCCAGCCCGCTTCATAATGATCGGAGGTTTCCGGATCGATCGGGGCGGTGTCATTGAAGCCCTGATTGAAGAAGACGTTGAAGGCCGGGCCTTTGTATCCCTGGGCATAGGTCGCATAGAGATTGCCGAGATTTGCGCCATTGGCCGCCAGTTTGCCAATCTCCGCGCTCGCGCCGACCTTGACCGAAAAGTCGGTTTCATCTGCCGAGCCGGAAAAGGCCGGCACATCGACCAGGGCGGCACCCGGAGCGGGGCTTGTCGGCACATCGGTGTTGGGCACGGCAAAGCCGCCGGATGCGAAGGGGAACTGGCTGTTTGGCAGGTCGGGACGCACGCCGACGCCCTGACGACCGAACGGATCATTATTGACCCGCGAATTGATGAATTTCACATCATCGCGTGTCAGGCGGCCGCCGAGAAAGACGTTCAGGCCATCGATGATGTCATAATCGGCCTGTCCGAAAAGTGCATAATTCTCGAAGTCGACCTTGGCGAAATTCGTCGCCGATACGATGTCGCTGGCATAGCAGGTCAGGCCGGGATTGGCGTCAAGAATGGCCTGGTTCTGACCGCCATTGTTCTGGCAGCTGGCTTCGCGCGTAAAGTCGGACTCGATATCAAGCGTGAAGTAATAGGCTCCCAGCTGGTAATTGATCGGCGAGCTTTGCGGCGACTGGACGCGGAATTCCTGGCTGAACTGGCTGTTGTCGCGCGTGCCGACATCGTGCAGCAGGAAGTTGACCGAGCCGAAATTGACCGGCGCGTTGGCAAAGCCCTGTGTGGAGGTGAAATCGCCTTCGCGGAATTCGGTGTTCGACCATTCGCGGAAGGAAGTGATCGAGCTGAATGTATGATCACCCAGCGCGACTTTTTCCAGATTGATCGAGAGCGCATCGAAATTGTTGATCGTGCGGGTCTCGAAATCCTGATCGATGACCCGTGTGTCGAGCTGGATATCGGCGACCGGGCGACCATTGCCGGTCACGATGCCATTGCCTCCGGGAGGTGCAAGGCTGTCAGCGAAACGCGCCGTGTTGGTTGCCAGTGCGGGCACATCGGCGCAGCAGTCATCGTCGGTCTCATTGTGCTCATAGGTGAACAGAGCGGTGAAATCGGATGTCGGCTGCCATTGCGCCTGGAAACGACCGCCCCAGCGGTCATAACCGTTGACATCGCGATTGTTGGCGAGGTTGCGGATGAAGCCGTCAAATTCGCTGCGGCTGAGCGTGACGCCGAGCGACAACTCATCGGTCACCGGACCGGAAATCCGCCCCTTGACCTGATATTCCTGATCTTCGAACAAGGATGCAGAGGCATAACCGCCCCATTCTTCAGTATTTGGCTTGGCGGTGATAATATTGACGACACCGGCCGAGGCATTCTTGCCGAACAGTGTGCCTTGGGGGCCGCGCAGGATCTCGATGCGCTCAACGTCGTAAAGGTCGCCAAAGGCCTGTCCGGAGCGACCGAGTACGACCCCGTCAACAACAGTTGCAACGCTGGGTTCAGCGGCGTCAGAGAATGAAATCGTGCCGATGCCGCGGATCGTGATCGCCGAGTTCGCATTGGTGCTGCCCTTGCGGAAACTGACCGAAGGCACCAGCGTTGTCAGGCTTTCCAGATTGTTGCTCGGAAACGCCTTGTCGATCGCATCGCCGCCGAGAACGCTGACCGCAATCGGAACTTCCTGCAGGGTCTGTTCTGTTTTCTGCGAAGTGACCACGACATTGTCGAGACGGCGTTCGCCGGCCCCATCCTCGGCGCTGACCTGACCGAGTGCGGCAGGCGCAACGCTGATCAGGAGCGACGTGGTCACTCCGATAGCCATAAACTTTTTCATTTTTTATCCTCCCGTTACTAACAACGCGGCAAATTGGCAGGACTTCCAGTCGATGTCTACCAAGTGGATGAATAGTGTATCAATTTGTTGCGCGCGTGATCATTTGGCCACAGTGTCTGTGCCGACCGGTGCCAGTTAGCGCAACTGTTTTCAGACGCCGGAATTGCCAAGAGCAATCAGGTTGATGCCGCCCAGAACAATGCCCGCCAGGAACAGAGTTTCCGCGATGACAAGCGCGACGGCAAGCGCGCCGACCTTGCGCAGGTCGCCAAGCGAGGTTTTCATCCCGACAGCGGCAATCGCCAGAAGCAATGCGGCGCGCGAGACGGCGACCATGACACTGGCCACCGGGGCCGGGATCAGGCCATAGGAATTGAGCCCTGCAAGGATCAGGAAGCCGATCACGAATGGGGGCAGGGGCCAGCCCGGTGCCGGGCTTGTGGTCGCCTCGCCGGCGTGGGCAAACCGCATGGCCAGCGAGATGGCGATCACCACTGGCGCCAGAAACGTGACACGGATCAATTTCACCAGCGTGGCGGTGTCGCCGGCCTCTTCCGACACCGAAAAGCCGGCGCCGACGACCTGCGCGACATCGTGGATGGTCGCGCCGAGAACCGCGCCGGTCACCTGGTCGTCAAAGCCCATCGCGCCGAGTGCGACCGGATAAAGGATCATGGCAACGGTCGAAAGGATCGTCACGGTCATGATCGTGAAGAGCAGGTCCTGTTCGGAACGTTCCGATTTTGGCAGCGCCGCGGAAATTGCAACAGCCGCTGAAGCGCCGCAGATCGACACTGCGCCAGCTGTCAGAACCGAGAAAGCCAGCGGCTGACCGGCCAGCCGACCGATCAGTATGCCGGCGCCAATCGTGGCGACAATTGCGGTGCTGACCAGCAGGACAACCGGCCAGCCAAGCGCGGCGACCAGTTCGAAACTGATCCGCGCGCCCAGAAGGGCCACGCCAAGCTTCAGTATGGCCTGCGCGGAAAACTGCACGCCGGCGGCCACGGGCGAGTCCGTCTCGAAGGCCGAATGTGCCGCCATCCCCATCAACAGTGCCATCAGCATCGCCGGCGCGCCATAATGCTCGGACACGAATTGCGCTGCCATGGCGATCAGCGCAGCGACAAGAATGCCGGGCGCGCGCGCACGCAGCCAGGCGGTCTGCTCGCTCAGCCAGCCCGTCACCGCGCCGCTCATTTCAGTTCGATCACGCGATGCTCGCGCGCCGATTGCTGGGCGGCAAGCCCCATCGCCACAGCGCGCGCGCCATCGTGCAGCGTGACTTCCGGGCTTGCCCGGCCGCGCACGACCTCCAGGAAACGCTGGTGCTGATAGAAGGTTGAGCCATGATGATCGCCCGCCGCCATCAGCTCCGGCGCAATCTCGATTTTCTGCGTCAGCGGGTTTTTCGGCTTGCGCGGGCTGATCGAAAGCTCAGGGCTTGGCATCGGCTGGGTGTCATGCGGCCAGAACCGGTAGGGACCCGGCAGGCGGCATTCGATTTTCCCGGCCTGTCCGATGGCGCTGATTTCCTCGTTCCAGCGGCTGCCGTCTGCAAACATGCACAATTCCAGCATCGCGCGAGCACCGTTCTCGAAATCAAACATGATATAGCCGCAGTCCCAGATATCGGGCACGCGCCCGTTATAGCTCTCATCGAGATGATTGTTGACCTGACCGGCGCTGGCCATCACCCGCACCGGCTCGCTGTCAATGATCAGGCGCATAAGGTCGAAGAAATGGCAACATTTCTCGACCAGCGTGCCGCCGGAAAATTCACTGAACCGGTTCCAGTTGCCGATTTTCTCCAGAAACGGAAAGCGATGTTCGCGGATCGACAGCATATCAACCGTCCCGGTGACAGCGCGGGCCTGCGCGATCAACGCTGCGATGGGCGGCATGTAGCGGTATTCCATCGCCACCCAGACCGGCGCGCCGAGCGCACCGGCCAGTGCTTCGATCTCGCCGGCCTGGTCGGCGCGGATATAAAGCGGCTTTTCGCACAGCACGGGAACCGGTCGGGTGGCTGCGATCTGGCGCAACTGATCAAGGTGGAGGTGGTTCGGGCTGACAATGACAATCGCGTCAATCGACGTATCACTGATCAGGTCTTCAAATGATGTTGCGATCCGCGCACCGCCCGCTTCGCGCGCGCCACGTGCGGCCTGTTCGGGCACCGGGTCATAGACACAGCTCACGCGCGCCCCGTCCAGCAGGGCAATATTGTGAATGTGCTCGATCCCCATCATTCCGCATCCGACGATGGCGTAAGTCTTGTCTTGCATGGTGTGCCCTATTTGAGTCGAACCGTGTAACGCGCCCGTTTCGGGTCGAACCAAGTTCTGGAAAATTCTGCCGGCTGGCCCGCGCCGTCCCAGCTGAGCCGTTCGATGAAGCCGACGCATTCGCCGGGTTTTGGATCAAAGGCAGGCGGCGGCCAGTCGGGGCAGGGCGCAACGCCGACACTGTCGCGCGCCAGAGATATGTTGAGGTCGAGTGTCTCGCGGTAAAACAGATACAGCGACTCCTTGAGCATCTCGCGGGTGAGATGTTCGGCAAATCTCGCATCCAGCCAGATTTCTTCGGCGGCAACAGGCTGGCCGCTCAGTCTGCGCAACCGGCGGATGCGATGCGCCAGAGGGCTGTCTCCGAAATCGGGTGCCCCTTCTGGTTTGCGAAGCTTCATGACATCGATCAGGTCGGCTGTGGGCAGGCCGCCGCCATTGACAAGCTCAAGGCGAAACAGTGCGTAAATGCTCTCAACCCCGGCACGCGCGCGGACATAATTTCCCGAACCCTGGACCCGCTCCAGAAGCCCCTTCGCCTCAAGATCAGCCAGCGCCTTGCGCAGCGTGCCGACGGCAACGCCCAGTTGCCGGGCTAAATCGCGTTCTGCGGGAAGCCGCTCACCATCGACAAGGTGCCCGGCCGCAATTTCGCGGATCAGCATCTCACTGAGCTGCTGATGTTTGGGCAGAGCGCTGGGGGTGGTCATGCAGGCTTAAACTCGCACTCGACAAGCCATCCGGACGTGTCCGGGACAAGTTGAAATTGGAATTGATCCACTATTGATATACGCAGTGCGCGATGATACGCAAGTGCAAATTCTCAACGAAGCCGCACACGAAACAGGAGCGCGTTCAATGACGGTTGTACCGGTCAAATCGGCAGATCTGGAGGCATGCGAGGTGTCCTGGTTCGCCGCGCTATGCTCTGATGATTATGCGTTTCTCGGCGTTCCTGACGGGGACCTGCGCTCCAGTTGGGCGCATTGCCGCAACATCCTGCTGGAAGCCGAGCGTCAGGGCTTTCGCAACATTCTTTGCCCGTCTTCCTATCAGGTCGGACAGGACACGTTGAGCTTTGTCGCCGGCTGTGCCCCGCTGACAAGCAAGATCAACATGCTCGCCGCGATCCGCTGCGGAGAGATGCAGCCGATCATGCTGGCGCGCACGGTGGCGACATTGGACCATATGCTCGAAGGCCGGCTGACACTGAATGTCATCAGCTCCGATTTTCCCGGCGAAAAAGCCGACAGCGACTATCGCTACCAGCGCTCGCGCGAAGTGGTCGAAATCCTCAAACAGGCTTGGACGCGCGAGGAGATCAATCATTCCGGCGAGATCTACCAGTTCGAGGGTCTGACGACCGATCCGGCAAGGCCCTATCAGACCGGCGGCCCGCTTCTGTATTTCGGCGGCTATTCGCCGAGCGCACTGGAGCTTTGCGGCGAGCATTGCGATGTCTACCTGATGTGGCCCGAACCGCGCGAGAAACTGGCCGAGCGGATGCAGACCGTGCACGCGGTCGCCGAGCGCCATGGCCGCGTCATTGATTACGGCCTGCGCGTGCATGTCATCGTGCGCGACACCGAGGCTGAAGCGCGCGAATATGCCGATCATATCGTCTCGAAACTGGACGACGAATACGGACAACTGGTGCGCGAACGCGCGCATGACAGCTCCAGCCTCGGCGTTGCCCACCAGACGCGGGCGCGGGAACTGGCAGATCAGTTCGGCTATGTCGAACCGCATTTGTGGACAGGTATCGGCCGGGCAAGGTCTGGCTGCGGGGCGGCGCTGGTCGGGTCTGCCGATCAGGTGCTGAGCGAGCTGGAAGCCTATCGGAAAATGGGCATCCGGGCGTTTATCCTGTCGGGTTATCCGCATCTCGACGAGTGCAAATCCTTCGGTCAGCGCGTCCTGCCGCACCTGAAAACCTGCTCGCTGCCGCAGGCTTATGGGCGTGTCCCGGCCAGCGTTCCGGCCACTCCGCTTGGTGTGGGGGCGCGTCGCTGATGGACCGGATTTCCCTGACCGACACGCTTGAAGTGTCACGCATCGTCTACGGCATGTGGCGGCTCGGCGATGACAGTGACACCTCGCCCGGCCACATCCAGGCCAAGATCGAAGCCTGCCTTGAGCAAGGCATCACGACCCTTGATCAGGCGGACATCTATGGCGGTTATGAAGCCGAGGCGCTGCTCGGTGCGAGCCTGAAAGCCGCACCAAACTTGCGCGAAAAGCTCGAAATCGTCACCAAATGTGACATTGTTGCCCCGGTCGGGCGCCATTCCGGTGCGCGGGTCAAATATTATGACACTTCGCGCGAGCACATTCTCGAAACGGTCGAGGCGTCCCTGCAACTGATGGGTATCGAGCAGGTCGACCTGTTGCTGATCCACCGGCCCGATCCGCTGATGGATGCAGAGGACACCGGCCGCGCACTCGATGACCTGATCGCATCCGGCAAGATCGGTGCGGCGGGCGTGTCGAATTTCCGCCCCCATGATTTCTCGCTGCTGCAGTCGGCGATGTCCCAGCCGCTTGTCACCAACCAGATCGAGCTCAGCCTCCTGGCCCATGAAGCCTTCACCAATGGCGACTTGGCTTTCCTGCAGGAAAATCTGATTGCACCGATGGCCTGGTCACCCCTGGGCGGGGGGCGATTGTTCGATGGCAGTCATCGCCAGCTGAGGGCTGCGCTCGAAGCGGTCGCGAAGCGTGACGGCGTGGATACAGCCGCTGTGGCGATTGCCTGGCTGCTCGCACATCCTGGCGATATCATCCCGGTGATGGGCACCAACACGATTGCGCGGATTGCCGGTTTTTCCGACGCCTTCCGGGTGGATATGGATCGCCAGACCTGGTTTGAGCTCTACACCGCTGCGCTTGGCCGTGAGGTTGCCTGAACATGGCAAGCTGCAAGTCAACTGCCGATCAGCCGGCATGGTTTGCGCCTGACGCCGAGCCGCGCGCCTTTCGTTCCGCGCTTGGCCGGTATGCGACAGGGGTGACTGTCGTCACAGCCGCGGGGCAGGGCACCCCGGTCGGGATCACGGTCAACAGTTTTGCCAGCGTCTCCCTTGAGCCGGCGCTTGTGCTCTGGTCGGCGGGGAAAACCTCCTCGCGCCATGATGTATTCGTCGGCGCAGAACATTTCGCCATTCATGTTCTGAGCGCAGACCAACGCGATCTTTGCGAAGCCTTCGTGCGCGCGCGGCCGGATTTTCCGACCGGGCGGGCAAACTTTAATGCGCACGGCGTGCCGATCCTGCATGACTGTCTGGCGGTGTTTGAATGCCAGCGCGACACGGTGCATGATGCCGGTGACCATTCCATCATCATCGGCCGGGTCGTGCGCGCAGCGCAGCGCCCGGGTGCGGGCCTTGTCTTTTCGCATGGCAGTTTTGACCGCACACTGGAGCCGGGCGCGATTCACGCTTCAGGCGATACGAGAACGGATGGTGCCGCCAAGCCATCCTGACAGAAAGCCTGGAAAAAGGGCACCGGCCGGGGAGGGCTGAACAATGGGCACGAGCGACCTGATCTTCACGCTTTTGAGCTGCGCGGCTGTCATGGCGTTCGTGGCATGGGTTTCCTATCTCAAAAGCCGTGGCGAAGCTGGCTCGCGCGACGGTTATTTCCTTGCCGGGCGAGGCTTGTCGGGGCTGTTCATCGCCGGCTCGCTGCTGTTGACGAACCTGTCGGCAGAACAGCTGATCGGTCTGAATGGCTCAGCCTACGGCTTCAACATGTCGAGCATGGCCTGGGAAGTGACCGCTGCAATCTCGACCGTGGCGATGGCCTTTCTGTTCCTGCCGCGTTATCTCGCCGGGGCGTTTACCACTTTGCCGGAATTCCTGCGCGAGCGGTTCGATCCGCAGGTGCAACTGATGGCGGTGATCCTGTTCATGCTCGGCTATGGGCTGGTGACCATACCCTCAGTACTCTATTCCGGCTCGATCGCGGTGATGAGCCTGTTCGATGTGCCGGGCCTGTTCGGGCTTGGTGACTTTCAGGCGCTGGTGGCAACGGTTCTCGTGATTGGCATGATCGGATCGGTCTATGCGATCTTTGGCGGGCTGAAAGCGGTCGCGGTGTCCGACACACTCAATGGTGTGGGGCTCCTGATCGTCGGTGCCCTTGTGCCGGTGCTGGGGCTGGTCGCGCTGGGCAATGGCAGTTTCTGGTCAGGTCTGGAGACGATCACCACCGAACACACCGAAAAGCTCAACGCGATTGGCGGGCCGAGCGATCCGACACCTTTCGGAACGCTGTTTACCGGCATGATCTTCGCCAATCTGTTTTACTGGTGCGCCAACCAGTATGTCATTCAGCGCACGCTCGCAGCGCGCTCACTGGCGGAGGGGCAGAAGGGCGTTTTGTTCTCCGGCTTTTTCAAGATCCTGGTGCCGTTCTTCATGATGATACCTGGCATCATTGCCTTTCACCTCTACGGGCCGGGCCTTGGCACGATTGATCAGGCCTATCCGACGCTGATCCGCGATGTGTTCCCGATCTGGCTGATGGGCTTTTTCCTCGCCGTGCTGATGGGAGCGGTGTTCAGCTCGTTCAACTCGCTTCTCAACAGCGCCGCGACATTGTTCTGCCTCGATATCTATGGGCCGATTCGCAAGGGCAAAATGACCGACAAGGAGGCGGTGCGCGTGGCGATGATTGCCAGCGTCGTGATCGCGGTATTCTCTTTCGTCGTCGCGCCGCTCTTGTTCTTTGCGCCGCAAGGGCTGTGGCAGATCATCCGCATCTTTACCGGCTTCTACAATATCCCGATCGTCGCGATCATGATTGTCGGCCTGTTTACCCGCAGCACGCCGGCGCTTGGGGCCAAGCTGGTGATTGGCTTCCACATCATCGCCTATGGCCTGTTCCAGTTTGTGCTGGCCGAGCATATCAACCTGCATTTCCTGCACCTTTATGCCATCCTTTTCTTCGCTGAAGTTGGGATCATGCTTGCGGTTGGTGCGCTGCGTCCGCGCGAGATACTCTGGACACCGGTGGCGCGCCAACAGGTCGACATGCAGCCCTGGAGGTTTGCGCGACCGGTGGCGGTGTCCCTGCTTTCCGGTGTGGTCTTCCTCTACACGCTTTTCTCGCCCATCGGCATTGCCAATGGCGGGGTCACTTCCGGGTTTTACATCATCCTTGTGCTGCTTGGCGGGGTAAACCTGCTGGCCTGGACACGTCTCAGCCGGCCGGCCATTGTCATCGAGGCGCAGGCATCAGAGTAAAAATTGCAACGCATCGCTGCGCTTCAGCCCGCAACCTTTGGCCAGGCGGCTTGCAAGGCCTTGACCAGCGCGGCGGTCAGGGCCCGGTCATTGCTGCCGCCGGCAAGGTCGGGCGGGCCGGGCCAGCCCGTGTCGGCAAGCGTCCAGCCATCGAAACTCACCGGATTTGCATAACGTGGCAGGACGTGAAAATGAACATTCGGGTCCACCATCATCAGCATCAGATAGTTCAGGCGATCATAGGAAAATTGCATCGACAGCACGGTTTCAACATCGCCGACGACGCGCGCCTGCTCGGTGAAGGCGGCGGTCGGCAAGGCGGAATAAGCCGTCTGCGGTCCCTTTGCCAGCAGGATCAGCGCGCCCAGCGTGGCTTGTTTCGGGCGAACCAGCACATGCCAGTGTTCATATTCGGCGATCTGTGTAGTAGGACCATCAAAATTCAGGAAAGTTGGATTACCTTCCGACATCGCACTTCCTTTCAACATCAAGATTGCGACCGCGCCTTGCGGGACGCGCCCAATTGAACTGTGAATATGACCGATATAAAAACGCGCTCTTGCTCCGGTGTCCATCTGATTGGCGAACTGCCTGTTCGGCTCTGGGGGCTGGCGCTGGACGACTGGCAACGCCGTTTCTGGAAGAAGATCGGTGGCGATCAGGCACCGGCGGGCGCTGCCATGCTTGCCGGGATTGACTGGGTGCTGTCGCCGGCGCTGGCAAAGAGCCTGCTGGACAAGCCCGGCGCGGCGCTGATTGTCCGCGATCAGGCGCAGGGCCAGGAGCGCATCGCCGTGCTGCACCTGCCCGAGGGCAGCGCGCCGGACGCTTTCAGTGCGCAGATCAATGCGATCGATCCCGACTGGGACCAGTTGCGCAAGGCCGGCTTCACCCCCGGCTATATGGACGATTTCGTCGGCCAGTATGACGAGGCGTTGCGCAAACGGGAGGCGCCATATGCCCTGTCGCTGCTGACCACGACGCCGGCTGCGGTCGAACAGCGCCTGTTCAGGGGCTCATACAAGGGCGTGACCGACCTTGTGACCAAATATGTCTGGCCGGTACCGGCGCTGCATGCCACGCGGTTTTGCGCAAATCTCGGAATTTCGCCGAATGCGGTGACGACCGCCAGCCTTGTTCTGGTCTGTCTGGCATTCTGGTTGTTCTGGATCGGTGCATGGATACCGGGGCTTCTGGCCGGCTGGGGCATGACCTTTCTCGACACGGTTGATGGCAAGCTGGCGCGCACCACGATGACCTATTCGAAATGGGGCAATGTCTATGATCACGGCATTGACCTGATCCATCCGCCATTCTGGTATGGTGCCATCTATATCGGGCTGACGGCGAGCGGAGCCAGCCATGCCTGGCTTTTGCCGAGCCTGATCGTGATCATCGGCGGCTATGCTGTCGGGCGGGTGATAGAAGGCATATTCCTGCGTGCCTTCGGCTTTCATATCCATGTCTGGGAGCGGGTGGACGCGGTGATGCGGGAGATCACCGCGCGGCGCAATCCGAACCTTCTGATCTTCACGCTTGCGGTTCTGGGCGGAGCGCCCGCGTTTGGTTTCATCGCAGTGGCCGCATGGACACTGATCTGCACACCGTTTCACATCGTCCGCCTGCTGATGGCTTATGCCAGCAAGACGCCGGTCGGCTCGTATTTAAGCACTTAAGGCAGGCAATGGGCGGAACGGCGATTTTCGATCTTGACCGCACATTGACGCGCAGGGGCACCTGGACGCGCTTTATGGTCCGTGTGAACCGGCAGCGCATCCGTTTCTGGCTGCACTTGCCGCTGCTGGGCGTTCATGCGGTGCTCTACAAGCTGGGCTTCAGCTCCAGACTGGCGGTCAAGCAGCATGGGCTGACGACATTGCGCTGGGCGAGCCGCGCTCATCTTGAGCAGATGGCAGAGGCGTTTGCAGCAGATGAGATCGCAACCGGCCTGCGAACCGAGGCGCGAAATGTGCTCGCGGCCCATCGCGCGGCCGGCGACCGCCTTGTGCTGGCGACGGCGGCAGCCGACCTGACCGCCGTTCCCATCGGCCGTGCGCTGGGTTTTGACCTGATCCTTGCGACCCTGCTGGAATGGAGCGGGCAGGGGCATCTGACCGGGCGTCTCGATGGCGCGAACTGTTATGGCGAGGCGAAACTGCAGCGCGTGCGCGAGGCTGACAGCGAGCATGGCTTTGCCCGCCCGGTGACGGCCTATAGTGACCATGTTTCCGATCTGCCTTTCCTTGCCTGGGCCGACACCGGCGTTGCGGTCAATCCCTCGCGGGGCCTGCGAAGGGTTGCGTCCTCAAGCGGATTTGTCTTGGCGGACTGGGAGCTATCGACGACAAGCGGGCAGGAAGAAGGAAAAGAAACAAAGCAATGAAAGCCATTATTCTTGCAGCCGGGCGCGGCTCGCGCCTGTTGCCCCTGACAGAAACCCAGCCGAAATGCCTGCTCCCGGTTGCCGGTACCAGCGTTCTCGGGCTCCAGCTCGACACGCTTGAGCGCGCCGGTGTCGATGAGGCCATCGTGATCACCGGTTTCATGGCCAGAAGCGTGGAACAGGAGATTGCAACACGCAGCGGCAGTCTGAAAGTGACAACTCTGTTCAATCCGTTTTTCCAGGTCGCAGACAATCTCGCCAGTTGCTGGATGGCACGCGAGCACATGCGCTCTGATTTCCTGCTGATCAATGGCGATACGCTGTTCGAACCGGCCCTGGCCGAGCAGGTGCTGGCCAGCCGGGCGAATGATATTCAGGTGACGATCGACAAGAAAGACGCCTACGACTCCGATGACATGAAGGTGTCACTCGATGGCGAGGCCCTGACAGCCATCGGCAAGACGCTCAGCGCCGATCAGAGCCATGGCGAATCGATCGGTTTTCTGCGCTTCATGCAGAACGGGCCTGAGATTTTTGCTGGCAAGCTGCACGAAATGATGCGCACCGGCGATGGTGTCAGCGCCTGGTTTCTCAGCGCGATCGATGCCCTCGCGAGATCCGGTCAGGGCGTGCACACGCATTCAATCGCGGGGCGCATCTGGGCCGAACTCGACACGCATGAAGACTACAAGATCGTGAAAGCCCTGTTCGAGTGAAGCGCACGTCCATCCCGGGCTTGACCCGGGGTCTCTCGCGTGTGGGCCTGAAACGGGCAGGTCCAGGGTCAGGCCCGTTTCGCTTTTGACGGTGCCTTTGCCTTTGCTTTGCTGGCGGGCTTGGCCTTGCTCGCCGGCTTGGCCTTCGCCTTTGTTTTCGCTGCGGGCTTGGCCTTCGCCGCCCGCTCGGCAATCAGTTCAACTGCGCGCTCCAGCGTGACATCACCGGGCGCGACATCCTTGGGCAGGGTCGCATTGATCTTGCCGTGCTTCACATAGGGCCCGTAGCGGCC
>CAYUEM010000025.1:0-19666 GCA_964442925.1 uncultured Hyphomonadaceae bacterium | reverse complement strand
TTGGGCGGCTGGCTCGCCGCGACCCGCCTGCCACGTGCGGGGGGGCCGCGACAGTGACGCTTCAGATGTTTGCTGAACCATCTTCCGGCAGGTCGGGAAACGCGCTATTCAACTGGCGATGAAAGTCTGGAAGATGAATGGCGCGGGCAACGCGTTTGCGATTTTTGATGCGCGCTCGACGCCGTTCGAGCCGACAAGGGCGCAGGTGCAGTCAATCGCGGAAATGATGCATGCCGACCAGCTGATCGCGATCGAGCGCGACGCGGAGCGCGATGCTTTCATGCGGATATGGAACCGCGATGGCGGGGAAGTCGCAGCCTGCGGAAACGCCTCGCGCTGCGTTGCCTGGCTGTTGCTGCGCGGCGCGGTTCGCAACGGGGTCTCGATCCAGACCGCCGCAGATCGTCTGCAGGCCTGGCATGCGCCCGGTGGTGAGGTAACCGTGGATATGGGCTCGCCGCTACTGGGCTGGGCCGACATTCCGCTGGCCGAAGAAATGGATGTGCGCGGGATCGATCTGAAGATCGGTCCGATTGACAATCCGTATCTGTCCCGGCCTGCCGTCGTGTCGATGGGCAATCCGCATGCGGTCTTTTTCGTCAATGACGTGCACGCCTATGATATTCCCGCGATCGGTCCGCTGGTCGAGTGGCACCCACTGTTTCCGCAGGGCACCAATGTCGGTTTCGCGCAGGTGATCGACCGCGAGGCCATCCGGCTGCGTGTGTGGGAGCGCGGTGCCGGGCTGACACGCGCTTGCGGCACCGGGGCCTGCGCAGCACTGGTCTGTGCCGCGCGTGCCGGGCGAACCGGCCGGCGGGCGACGGTCATTCTCGATGGCGGCGAACTCGATGTTCACTGGCGCGAAAGCGATGACCATGTGCTGATGACCGGCCCGGTCGAACTGGAAGGCGAATACGAGTTGTAAGCGCGTCCCGGCAACCGGCCCGCCATGCTCGCTTATTTTCCGGTGAACGCGGCCTTGCGCTTGTCGAGAAAGGCGGTGACGCCTTCCTTGAAATCTTTCGTGCGCCCGGCAATGCGCTGGGCGTTCCGCTCGGCATGCAGCTGGGTTTGCAGATCATTCTCGCAGCCATCCCAGATCAGGCCGCGCATGATCGACAGTGCGCGTGTCGGCCCTTTTGAAAGCGTGATGGCCAGTTCCATCGCCTCGCTCATCAGCGCATCATCGGCCACGACCTTGTTGACCATCCCCCATTCCAGCGCCTTGTCGGCCGGCAATTTCTCGCCCAGCAAGGCCATTTCCATCGCCCGCACGCGCCCGATGGAACGCGGCAGGAGCCAGGTCGAGCCGCCATCGGGAACAAGGCCGATGCGCCGGAAAGCCTGCAGGAAATACGCGCTCTGCGCCGCGATCACCATGTCGCCCATCAGCGCGATGGAGCAGCCCACGCCGGCAGCTGCGCCATTGACCGCCGTGATCACCGGGTGGGGATGTTCGCGCATCACCACGATCAGCGGATTGTAATGGCTGTCGAGTGCCTTGCCGGCATCGGGCTTGCCGCGCGGTTTCGACCCGCCGGCGACATCGCCTGACAGGTTTGCGCCCGAACAGAAGCCGCGGCCCTTGCCGGTCAGAATGGTGCAGCGTGCCTCGTCGGCGGATTTTTCGAAGGCCAGCAGCAATTCCTCGACCGTGTCTATGCCCGCTGCATTCATTGTCTGTGGGTCATTGAAACTGATGACGGCGATGTCGCCCTCAAGCCCATAGGTGATCTTGTCGAAATCCATGACACGCTCCCTTGCGAGTTTATCCGGTCTGGCTTCACATTATGGAGCCCGCCATCAATGGCAACGCCTGACGCAGGGGAGGGCGGTTTGACTTTAACCTGCGCCGGATCTGGGTTAGGAATACCCGGGTCTCCCTTGCAGTGAGCAACGGGAATGGAAGAATCGATTCAGACCGGGAGCGAGACAATGGCACTGGAAGGCGGGCAGGGCGGCGGAATGGAAATCATTCTTGAGCGTCAGAAACAGGCACAGCTGCGCGAGGGCACTCCGGATGCGGACAAGCGCATCGACTGGCTCGATCGCTGCATCGGTTTGCTGGTCGATCATGCCGGCGAGATCGAAGATGCGCTGTCGCAGGATTTCGGCCACCGCTCGAAAGATGCCTCGCGCTTTACCGATGTCGCCTCCTCGATCAGCGCGCTGCAATACGCAAAAAAGCACCTGCGCAAATGGATGCGTCCGGAAAAGCGCAAGGTCGAGTTTCCGCTTGGCCTGCTCGGCTCGAAGGCGGAGCTGCACTATCAGCCCAAGGGCGTTGTTGGTGTGATCTCGCCGTGGAATTTCCCGGTCAACCTGACCTTCACCCCGCTGGCCGGGATTTTTGCCGCCGGCAACCGGGCGATGATCAAGCCCTCGGAATTTACCGAGCACACATCGCAGCTGATGAAGGACATGTTCGCAAAAGCGTTTTCGCAAGACGAAGTGGCGGTCATCACCGGAGGGCCGGAAGTGGGTGCCGCTTTCACCAAGCTGCCTTTCGATCATATCATTTTCACGGGCGCGACTTCGGTTGCAAAGCACGTGATGCGCGCGGCCGCTGACAATCTGGTTCCGCTGACGCTGGAACTGGGTGGAAAATCGCCGGTGATCCTTGGCGCTTCAGCCGATCTCGACAAGGCGGCGGCGCGGATCATGGCGGGCAAGACGCTGAATGCCGGTCAAATTTGCCTCGCGCCTGATTATGTCTTTGTGCCGAAGGAAAAGACCGCTGATTTCATCGGCGCTGCGACCCGGGCCGTTGAGACGATGTATCCGTCCGGTCTGAAGGACAATGACGACTACACCTCGATCGTCAATCAGCGCCATTATGACCGGCTGATGGGTTATATCGAGGATGCGCGCTCGAAAGGTGCGGAAATTGTCGAGATCAACCCGAAGGGCGAGAGTTTCGACCAGCAGCCGCATCACAAGATCCCGCCACACATCATCATCAATCCGAGCGACGAGATGAGCGTGATGCAGGACGAGATTTTCGGCCCGATCCTTCCGGTCAAATCCTATTCCGACACCTCTCAGGCCGTCGAATATATCAATTCCCATCCGCGCCCGCTTGGCCTTTATTATTTCGGTGAGGATCGCGGTGAGAAGGACAGGGTGCTCAATTCAACCACATCCGGCGGCGTCACTGTCAATGATGTGCTGTTCCACGTTGCTCAGGAAGACCTGCCGTTTGGCGGGGTCGGTCCGTCCGGCATGGGCAGCTATCATGGCTATGACGGCTTTCGCGAGTTCTCGCATGCCAAATCGGTCTACACCCAGACCGGCAATGAGATTCTTGCGATGATGCGCCCACCCTATGGTGAGAAATTCCGCAAACAGGTCGCAGGACGTGTGAAGAGGTAGTAGAGGTTGGATGCGCCACAAAACGCATCCGGAATTTAAATCTAGCGCCGTTTCCGATTGTTTTTCGGCTAGCCCGCTGACGAAATAAGCGTCGTGAGGACCAGATAAGGACCGTTTAAGAAGGCGTATCAAAACTTAGCTGCGTCTTTGTCTGCCGCTCAAATCGTGTTGAAGATCAACTTAAAGGTTGTGCGCCAGGTGTCGCTTCAAAAACGGCGAGATAGGTTACTGTTGGAGGGCCAAATGCGGCGCATCCAGGTGGTTGATTGATTTCAATCACGCTGTGAAATCGATAGCCTCTCTCGCTCGCATTGTTGAGCTTGGTCTCAAGCTCTTTAATCCCCTTGTTGTCGAATACTGTACCAATATTCTGAATTACGTAGGTCATTCTGGATGCTCCAGTTCCGTTAGATCAATACCACCATTACCATGACGGCAGCGTAACAAGCGTTGCAGCGTAAGCTTGCCTGCTTTCAGGAAAGTGTGCTGTCTGAAGGCCAACTCAGCATACCGGGAACAGCTTGGCTCAAAAACACAACGGTTGCCGATACTCGTGGGGCGAACCCTGCGATAAAGCCGAAGCGCAAGGACAGCCAGTCCATTCGGGCCAACTTTATCCGGTCGCGCCAAAGCATCGACCAAGGCGTCAATTCCAGGCTTCTGCCGAAGTGCGCGTTCAACTGATGGCCGCAGGATTTCGGGAACATCAAATTCGATATCGCCAAAAGGCAATTGATCACGTTTTGATTTCATAAACCCCCACCCCAAAAATTATTAGCGTGGATACGGCGATGACGAAAAATTCAATTCTTTTTACTCGAAAGCCGATCTAATCGGACTATCGTTTCAGAAAGTCCGGCATATGCTCGCCAAAACCGACTACGCCATCGGATGCAGGCGACAGCTCGCCATCATCGCGTGACCTGCTGCTGCGCTCGCGTCGTGGCCGGCGTGGGCGGTCATCGCTTTCGCTTGTCTGGGCGGGTGCGGTTTCGGGCGCAGCGGACTTGGGCTCAGCCGACTTTTCACTGCGTCGGCGGGCAGGGCGACCGCCACGGCGATCCCCGCCGCGCGAACTGGTGTCTTCGTCGAGATTTTCGAGTTCTTCGGCCAGTCCCTCGGGCATGAATTCATGCACCTGCGTACGGATCATCCTCATCACGCTGTCCCAGGATTTTTCTTCGCCCGGGCTGACAATCGTGTAGCTTTCCCCGCTGCGCCCGGCACGTCCGGTGCGGCCGATGCGATGGATATAATCCTCATCCTTCGGCGGGGGCGCAAAGTTGAACACCTGTGACACGTCCGGCACGTCGAGACCGCGCGCGGCGACATCCGACGCCACCAGCAGCTTCAAATCGCCATTGCGGAACCGGTCAAGCGTCTGGGTGCGGTAAGCCTGCGGCAGGTCGCCATGGATCGCTGCTGCATCGAAACCGTGGCGGGTGAGCGACTTGACGACAACATCGACCTCCCGCTTGCGGTTGCAGAAGACGATCCCGTTCTTGATCTCGCAGGCGCGGATGATCGCGCGGAGGGCCGCACGTTTCGCACCATCGCCGCTCTTGCTGATATGGGTGACATGCTGGCGGATCGTTTCAGCGGTCTGTGTCGGACGTGAGACTTCGATCCGTTTGGGATCGCGCTGGAAGCGTTCGGCCAGCCGTGTGATTTCCGGCGGCATGGTGGCGGAGAACAGCAAGGTCTGGCGACCGGGCGGCAGCATCGTGCAGATCCGCTCGATATCCGGGATGAAGCCCATATCGAGCATCCGGTCCGCCTCATCGATGATCAGGGTTTCCACGCCGTTCAGCAACAGCTTGCCACGCTCGAACTGGTCGATCAGCCGGCCGGGCGTTGCGATCAGCACATCGACGCCCTGCATCAGCAGCCGGTCCTGATCCTTGAAACTGACCCCGCCAATCAGCAGGGCCATCGTCAATTTGACATGTTTGCCATAGGTCTCGAAACTTTCCGATACTTGAGCGGCAAGCTCGCGCGTCGGCGCAAGAATCAGGCAGCGCGGCATGCGCGCACGTGCGCGTCCCTTTTCCAGCCGGTGGATCATCGGAAGCACGAAAGCGGCGGTTTTTCCGGTTCCGGTCTGAGCAATGCCGGTAACGTCGCCGCCAAGAACAACGTGCGGTATCGCCTGCTCCTGAATGGGAGTTGGCGTTGTGTAGCCCGCCTCAAGGACGGATTTCAGCACGTTTGGACTCAGTCCGAATTCATCAAATGTCATGCTTGATTCTGGCATCTTTCCAGCGTGAACCGCTTCAGTTTGCGCCGCAACATACGGCCCATCCCGGCGAAGTCAAACCTATACAGCGCCGGAGCACCAGACAAGCAAAGAAACCGGACGGAAAAATCGCGTTTCCGCCCGGCCCTGTTGGCCGTCGCGCGCTGGCGATCACAGATTGCTGTTGGCGAAATCCCAGTTGACGAGGTTGTCCAGCCAGTGATCGATATAGCCCGGACGGTCATTCTGGTAGTCGAGATAATAAGCGTGTTCCCAGACATCCATGGTCAGGAGCGGGGTGACATCGGCGTCCTCAACCGGCGTGTGCGCGTTCAGAGTGTTGGTGACATGCAGCTTGTCGCCGGCCTTGACCAGCCAGGCCCAGCCGGAGCCGAACTGTGTCGCGCCCTTGTCCTTGAACGCGGCCTTGAAGGCGTCATGGCTGCCAAAATCCCGTGCGATCATGTCGGCAACAGGGCCGCTGGGCGCGCCGCCGCCATTCGGGCGCATCGAATGCCAGTAGAAAGTGTGGTTCCAGACCTGGGCGGCATTGTTGAAAATGCCCTGCCGGGCGGCATCGCCGGAGGTTTCCCGGACGATCTCTTCCAGCGACTTGCTGGCCAGATCGGTTCCGTCGATGGCTGCGTTCAGCTTGGTGACATAGCCCTGATGGTGCTTGCCGTGGTGAAAGCCGAGCGTGTTGGCCGAGATATGCGGCTCAAGTGCGGACTTGTCATAGGGCAGGGCGGGAAGTTCGATCGCCATGGTGTCTCTCCTTGCAAAATTTTTCTGGTCAACATGGACCTTGATCTCATATGGGGCGCATGAGCCTGCCTGCCAGCCCGATGTCCAGCGATCAATTGAAAACTCTCGATTCGCTGGTCCAGCGTGTCGATGAAGACCGCTGGTTGTCCAGCCGCTATGCACCTGGGCCCGAGCGACGTGCGCTGATGGCGCTATATGCCTTCAATTACGAACTTGTGCGGGTGCCATCCATTGCATCGGAGCCGACAATCGGCGCGATCCGCTATCAGTGGTGGCGCGATGCGGTCGCCGAGATTGCCGCCGGAAAGCGGGCGCGCCGACACGATACCGCCTGCGCGCTTGGTGATGCGATGGCCGGTGGTCATTTGCAGGCCGGTGACCTCGAACGCCTCATAGACGGACAGGAAGCGGCATTCGAGGCTGCAGACCGCAGCCTCCAGCCCGAAGCCCTGCTGATGTCGATCGCTGCGCGCATTCTTGATCCTGGCCATGACATGGAACCGCAAATCGCTGAGCTTGCGCCCGCCTATGCCGCCGCCCGGCGCGGGGAAGAGGTGCCGACATCCGGCAAATGGCCGCGCGTGCCGGCTGCAATCCGGCCCGCTCTGGCGCATGCGCGCCTGCGGATGCATTATCAGTCCGCACGTGACCCCGGCCGGCTTGTGCGCCGTATCACCGTGCTGCGGGCGATCCTGACCGGTCGGGTCTGAGCCGCTTGGCAGGTGTGCAGCGATGGTCTAGGAATTACCCATGATCCCGAACAGATATCCCTCGCTGAACTTCGATCTTGGTGAAACGGCGGACATGATCCGCAACACGGTGGAAAGTTTTGCCTTCGAAGAAATCGCACCCCGCGCCGCCGAGATCGACCGCACCGACACATTTCCGCGCGATCTCCTGCCGAAAATGGGCGAACTGGGCCTGCTGGGCATTACGGTTGAGGAAGATTGGGGCGGGGCCGGGCTCGGCTATCTGGAACATTGCGTGGCGATGGAGGAAATCTCCCGTGCCAGCGCCAGTGTCGGCCTGTCTTATGGTGCCCATTCCAATCTCTGCGTCAACCAGCTGCGCCGCTGGGGCAGTTATGACCAGAAAATGCGATATCTCACCCATCTGGTCACGGGCGAGCATCTCGGGGCGCTGGCGATGAGCGAAAGCGGTGCCGGCTCCGATGTCGTTTCGATGAAGCTGCAGGCGGAGAAAAAGGGCGACCACTATGTCCTCAACGGCTCGAAGATGTGGATCACCAATTCGCCCGATGCTGACACGCTGATTGTCTATGCCAAGACCGAGCCGGACAAGGGCTCGCGCGGGATCACTGCGTTTATCGTCGAGCGCGATTTCAAGGGCTATTCGGTCGCCCAGAAGCTCGACAAGCTCGGAATGCGCGGCTCGGAAACCGGCGAGATCGTTTTCCAGGATTGCGAAGTGCCCGAAGAGAATGTGATGGGGCCGCTGAATGGCGGCGTCGAAGTGCTGATGAGCGGGCTGGATTATGAGCGCGCGGTGCTGTCTGCCGGGCCAACCGGGATCATGCAGGCCTGCATGGATGTGGTGTTGCCTTACATCCACGACCGCAAACAGTTCGGCAAGTCGATTGGCGAATTTCAGCTGATCCAGGGCAAGGTCGCGGACATGTATGTCCAGATGAATGCGGCGAAATCCTATGTCTACAACGTGGCAAGGGCCTGTGATCGCGGTGAGACGGCCCGCAAGGATGCCGCCGGAGCGATCCTCTATGCGGCAGAAACAGCAACGAAACTGGCGCTTGATGCGATCCAGATTCTTGGCGGCAATGGTTATATCAATGACTATCCGACCGGTCGGCTTCTGCGCGATGCAAAACTCTACGAAATCGGTGCCGGGACAAGTGAAATTCGCCGCTTCCTGATCGGACGTGAGTTGTTTCAGGACACGGCCTGACGCGCCGAAAGGGCCCGGCAAGGAGTCAGACCATCTCCAGCAATTCGGGCACCGTGTCGCCGGCTTGTTGGTGTGGTCGGCGGGTGCAGTCGCGTCCGGCCAGTGCGGCGAGGGCGGCCCGGTAGCCTGCCTCAACCGCCTCGTCATAAGCTTTCCAGTTGCGAAGTTCGATATTTTCCAGTTCTGGCACGACGAGGATATCGGCCAGGTTGCGCGCCTCGCTTGGGTCATTGTGCAGCGTGGCCGAGCGCATCAGCAGTCCGGCGATCGGCGGCGCGCTGGAAAACCCGTGCTCGAACACCCAGGAGAAAAACCCCTTGGGCTGTTCGAAATCATGCGATGACAGGCCTTGTGGCGCGCGCGCGACATCGCAGCCAACAAGGGTGCCGCGATGAAAGTCGCGCATCACATCGCAAGGGAAATTGTTCAGCACCGCGCCATCGACCAAAACCTCGCCGTCATCAACCACGGGCGGCAGAATGCCGGGCAGGGAGATCGATGCGCGCAGCGCCCGGCGCAGCAGTCCGTCGCGATGCACGCGAAACGCACCATCGGTCAGATTTGTCGACACGCAGAAGAAGGGCAGATCAAGCTCGCCGATTTTCGCTTCGCCGAAATGCTCCTTCAGGCGGGCATCAACACGCTTGCCGCGCACCATGGCGACAACCGGCAGCGTCCAGTCGCCGAGCGGATTGGAATCCACGAAGCTCTTGCGGATGCGCTGGTCAATCTCGTCATCATCCCAGCCCATCGCCACGCAGGCACCGATGACGCCTCCCATGGAGACACCGCCGACAAAATCGATCGGCACGCCCAGCTCCCGCATCGCGCGAATGACACCGATATGGGCATAAGCGCGCGCGCCGCCGCCCGACAGAACCAGCCCGACAGAGCGCCCGGCCATCACGCGGGCGAGGCGTTGGCAGTCGGCACCGTGCATGTCGCACCAGTGAAAGACGCGGCTGGCCCCGGATGCAGCGCGCCATTCATCCGGGCCGGCGGCGCGGCGTTCTGCGGTGTGGTGGAGCAAGATCACATCGATCAGCTTGAAGGCGCGTGCGGGCGAATCATCAGCCGGCATCAGCGGATTGGAAGGGTGGGCATCGCCGCGCCCCAGCACCCAGATCCGGTCGGCCTGGCGCATTGCGAGTCGATACCAGCCATCATCACGCAGTGGCGTCAGCAGGATGACGATATCATGGCGCGCTTCGAGGTCGTCAAAGAAGCTGGATGGTTTTTCGTCGCCCTTGTCCTTGTCGACGACGACTGCTGTCAGGCCGAGCTCCTCAAGCGCCTGGCACAGTGCGGTGGCCCGCAGTTTCAGGTCGATCGTCGGCGAGGTCGCAACCAGGGTGAAAACACGCGGTTCAGAGCGTTCAGACCGTCGCCCCGTCTGCTTGAGGCGCATCAGGATCAACCGGATCATCGCTTCGAGAATTTCCGGTTCCGCCTTGATCAGCCGGTCAAAACCCTTGCGCGAAAGGCAGAGCAGTTCTGTGTCACGCAACGCATAAACCGAATTGGTGTGCGGTGCATCCTGCAGCTCGCCATCGCCATTCTCATCTTCGGCCAGAAACAGTGCCATCTCGCCAACCGGCTCACCGGCGCGAATATGTCCGACCAGTTCCGTGCGCCCGTCCGGCGATGTCCGGAACGCGCCCAGTGTGCCGGAAATGACGAAGAAGATGCTGCTGGATCGCTCACCGCGCAGAAAAAGCGGCATGCCGGCGTGTATCGAAAACCACTTCGCTTCACGGCCCGCTGCCCGCAGTGCGCGTGCGGGGACCTCCTTCAGAAAGGGGATCGATTTCAGCGATGGGCCGAGAGGTGTCGTCATGAGATTGAACATGAGCATAATCAGCGCCTGTGAAAAGACCAGTTTTGTTCCCTTCCCTCCCACATCGCTGTGACCAAAGCGTGACAGGGCAATGACAGGATGCAGAAGCTTGCAAGAGCCGGGCCTGCAGCCGTGCAGTTCGCCGTCGGGCAAAGTGGCGGATGGTCCCCTGCCGGGCAAAAGGCGGGGGACAGTCGTTCAGGATGAGAGCGCCCCAGCCGCTGACACGTTCAGGCATACCCTGCCAGAACATCATCAACCGCGCGTTCGAGGTCGCTCAGGGTCGCAACGCTGGTCATCGTGCTGCAAAAGGGTCGGAAGCGCAGCATCTCACTGTCGCCGGTCCCCCACATCGCTTCCGGTTCCGGAGACAGCCACAGTGTCTGCTTGGCCCGCGCGGTTGCCTCGCGGAACAGGTCGATGCGCGGATCGCCATGATTGGAGCGGCCATCGCCGAGAATGATCAGCGTGGTGCGCCGGTCGATCTCGTTCCAGTGACCGACCTTGTAGTCTGACAGCGCTTGGCCGTAATCGGTCGAGCCCATTCCGACCTCGTTGACGATCCGTGTCATCGCCGCTTCAAAGCCTTCCGTGTCGAGCCAGTCGGTGACATCCACCAGCCGCGATGAGAACGCATAGGCGCGCAGGTCCGGGATGACTTCGCGCAAGCTGTCCAGCAGCAAGAGCAGGAACCGGACATAGCGCGCCACCGAATTGGAAACATCGCAGATGCAGACGATTCGCGGGCGGTCACGCCGCTTCTGCTTCCAGTGCAGCTCGAACGGCACCCCGCCGAGCCCGGCATTGCGCCGCAGGGTCCGGCGGATGTCGAGCTGCCCGCGATTCTTCCTGCGCCGGCGGCGGGAATGTTTCGTCGCCAGTTTCTTTGCCAGCCGGGCGATCAGCAATTGCATCCGCGCAATGTCGGAGCGGTCGAGCGCGGAAATCCGCTTTTCGGCGAGATAATCCTCGCGAAACTGCCGCGTTGCGCCGGTGCCGAAGACCTCAAACTGCTGTTCGACATGGGCTCTTGCACGCGCGAGCATGTCGCGGCGCGCCTGCATCATTTCCTCGGCTTCACCGTCGGCCTGCGCTGTGCGCGCCTGCAGCCGTTCCAGAAGGCGCGCTTCCATACGCTCCACCCCCAGCGCCTGCAGCATCTTCTGCGCGAAATAGGCGGTTTGCGTGGAAAAGCGGATCGTGTCGACGCCCGCCTGGCGCGCGGCCTTTTCCATTGCAACGGCAATTGCGGCCTCATCGCCCGAGCGCGCAAGATCAAGCATATCGGCGTCCGGGGCGGGCGGCTGCGCACCCGTCTCGCCGTCAGCGGTCTCATCCCCGGCATCACCGTCGCGCGCTGCATCTTTCGTCGTCGGCGTCCGCCTTGAAAAAAACAGGTCGAACAGCCGGTCATAGGCCGCCTGTTCCTCGATTGATTTGGCAAGCACCGGGCGCAGCCCCTGTTTGAGCTGAGAGCGATCCCCATAGCCGATGAGGGTCATCGTCCGGGCTGCATCAATCGCTTCAGCCGGCGAGACCTCGACATCGGCCGAGCGCAGTGCCCGCACGAAATCGGTCAGTGTGCGCGCCGCACTCATGACGGGTCGGGAAAACCGGACGCGGTTCGCGACGGATCGGCGCGCGCATTGACCGCCTCGCGCGCAAGCTTGCCGATCTGGCGGTCAACTGCGGCGATATCGCTTTCATGCTTGAGCAGCACATTCAGCGTCGAACGGACAAGGCTTTCATCGAGCGCATCGGCATGCAGAAGCAGGAGTGTGCGCGCCCAGTCCACCGTCTCGGAGATCGAGGGCTGTTTGCGGATATCGATCTGGCGCAGCGACTGAACGAAAGCGACCAGTTGCTGCAACAATTGCGCGCTGACGCCGGGCACGCGCGCACCGACAATCTGGCGTTCACGCTCGGCTTCGGGAAAGCCGATATGCAGATGCAGGCAGCGCCGTTTGAGCGCATCGCCAAGCTCGCGGACATTGTTGGAGGTCAACAGGACCAGCGGTGGCACGTCCGCGCTTATCGTGCCGATTTCCGGCACTGTAACCTGATAGTCGGACAGCACTTCCAGCAAGAAGGCCTCGAACTCCTCATCGGATTTGTCGATCTCGTCGATCAGCAGGACCGAGCCACCGCTCTGCTGCATTGCCTTGAGAAGCGGGCGCGGCTCGAGGAACGCCTGGCTGAAGAAGATATCCTCGAAATCGCCAAGTTTGCCAGTCAGCTGCTCAAGCGTTTCGGCACCGCCAAGCACCTCGTTCAGCCGGTCCTTGAGGATCTGGGTGTAGAGCAGCTGCTTGCCGTATTTCCACTCATAAAGCGCCTTGGATTCGTCAAGCCCCTCATAGCACTGCATTCGCGTCAGCGGCACATCGAGAAACTTTGCCAGCGACTGGGCCAGATCGGTCTTGCCGACACCGGCCGGGCCTTCGATCAGGATCGGCTTGCGCAGATGATGAGCAATATAGACGCAGGTCGAAATCTCGGCGGTGGAGATATAGCCCACGCTGCCGAGGCCGGCGCTGATCGCTTCGACCGAAGCCAGCGGAATATAAGCCTCATGGTGTTTTGGTGATGTTGAGTTTGCCATGCCGCAAGGGTTAAGCGCTGGCCTGCGGGCGGGCAAGCACTGCCGCTGGGTCAGGCCCGTGTGGCATGGCCCCGCGCTCTGCTGAGCGCTTTTGCCACCGGTGCAAAACTGCTGCGATGGATCGGGCAGGGGCCGAGCCGGGCAAGGGCTTCGGCGTGCGCGCGCGTGCCATAGCCCTTGTGCGTGGCAAATCCGTAGCCGGGAAATTCGCTGTCAGCACGCATCATCAAATCATCCCGCGCCGTCTTGGCGAGGATCGAGGCGGCGGAAATCTCCTTGTGCAGCCCATCGCCGCCGATCACGGCTTGTGCCGGGCAGGGCAATCGCGCGGGCAGGTCATTGCCGTCGATCCGCAACAGGCGGGGCAGAACCCCAAGCGCCTCAACTGCGCGGCGCATTGCCAGATGCGTGGCCTGGCGAATGTTCAGCGCGTCGATTTCCTCAGCTGTCGCCCAGCCCAGCGCGGTGGCCTGCGCCCGGCTGCGGATCTGTTCTGCCAGCTGTTCACGTCTGCGCGCCGTCAGTGTCTTGGAATCCGCAAGCCCGAAAATATCGTGATCCTGGCTGAGAATCACCGCGCCGGCACATACCGGGCCTGCCCATGGCCCACGACCGGCCTCGTCTATGCCGCAGATCAGGTCTACACTCCCCATGACGGATACATACAGGATTCGCATGGGAGGCGTGACATGGCGCAAAGCCGTTATATCGAGATGTCTCAGACGGGTGGCGTCGAGGTGTTGCAATTGAAACGGCGCGAGGTGCCCGCGCCCGGGCCCGGCGAGGTCTGCGTGCGCCAGAGCGCCATCGGCGTCAATTTCATCGACACCTATCATCGCACCGGCCTTTATCCTGTCCGCCTGCCCTTCATTCCCGGCTCCGAAGGGGCCGGGCTTGTCGAATCGGTCGGCGAGGGCGTGACCGGCCTGCAGCCGGGTGACCGCGTCGCTTATCTTGGTGGGGCGGCCTATGGCGAGCATTTCTGCGGCCCGGCGGCGCGAATGCTGCCGCTGCCTGATGATGTCAGTGAGGAGACCGCTGCAGCGGTGCTGCTGAAGGGGCTGACCGCATGGATGCTGTTGTTCGAGGTGCGCCGGGCGCAAGCCGGTGAGAGCGCGCTTGTCTGGGCACCTGTCGGCGGTGTCGGATCGCTTCTGGTGCCGTGGGCGACCAGTCTCGGCATGCGCGTGATCGCGGTGACATCCAGTGCGGAGAAAGCCGCGCGCGCACGCTCGCTTGGTGCCAGCGAGGTGATTCTGAGCGGCGGTGATGTCGCCGCGCAGGCCCGCGAACTGACCGGCGGTCGCGGCGTCGATGTCGCGTATGACAGCGTTGGGCGCACCAGCGCCGAGGCGTCCCTGTCTGCGCTGAAACCGCGTGGATGGTGGATCAGCTATGGCAATGCGTCAGGGCCGGCCGAGCCGGTTGCGCCAACACGGCTGGGACAGTTGGGTTCACTGGTGCTGACCCGGCCGGGGCTTTTTCATTTCATCGCCGCACCCGCAGACCTGGCACGCGGGGCAAGTGCTCTGTTTGGTGCGCTGCGGACAGGAACGATCAAGGCGCATATCGGGCAACGATTTTCGCTGGAAGATGCCGGCGAGGCCCACAGCGCACTGGAGAGCGGCCAGACCATCGGCGCAAGCCTGCTGATCCCCTGATCCCGGCGACCGGCGGGCGATCACCGCGCGCGGTTACCGGCCCGGCCTGGGGAGCGACAGCAGCAAGGCCGGATCAATATAGAAATCGCCTGACCTGTCGTCACTGGTCAGGTCGCGCCATTTGACAGCCCAGTGCAGGTGTGGACCCGTCGTTCGCCCGGTATTGCCGGTCCTGCCGAGGCGTTCGCCGGCCTCGACACTGTCACCGACCGCGACATCGACCGCCGACATGTGCATGAACACCGAGACCAGGCCATGGCCATGATCAAGGAACACCGTGCCCCCTTCATAATAAAGGTCAGGCTCGGCCAGCAACACGGTACCGCCAGCCGGCGCACGGATTTCGGTGCCGACCGGCGCGGCGATGTCGTAGCCAAGATGCACGGACACTTTCTCACATGGCTCGCCGGTCTGTGCGCTGATGCCAACATATTTCCGTGCCGGCCCGAATGGCGAACTTGCAGGCCCGCTGGATGGCACGGCAAATCCTTGCGCGACGCCGGGGCCGGAATGAAACTTCGCAAAAGCCTCCTGTTTCGAAACCCAGCTGCGCGCGGCATGGGCTTTCTGCTCGGGCGTGCGCGCATCGACCTTGTCGCAATCAAATCCTTCGATCACACGGAACGCGTCGTCGCGAGCCGCAACTGAAAATGTAAGGGGAATGATCCGATCGTTCGCGGTGATGATATCCACGACGATCCGCGCCGGCGCGTCGCGCGCGATACCAAAAATGGCCTGCCCATCCTCGCCTGCGCGCAGGGTCACTTCATCATGCCGAAACCGCGTTCCCGGTGGTCCCGCGCACACAAGCAGGCCGCCCTGTTCAATCACTCCGCTGCAGCTTCCGACCCGGTCACCGGGCGCGCGGTCATGCGGCGTGTCAGCCAGCGGTGCCGGTCCATGCGCAAACAACAGCGAAATCAGCACCAGCCATTCGCGCAGCCAGATCATTGCGGTGGCCCATAACCGGACCGCTCAAGTGCGGCGTTTGCGTCGACATAGGCCTCCTGCCGGTCAACACTCCAGTATCGCAGGGCCTGAAGTGGGATTTTCTGTCCGGTCACCGCGCAGGACACAAAATCGCCAGCTGACAAAACCTCAATGTCGCCGTCGAGATAGCGCACACGGGCTTCACCAGATTTTTCAGTCATCCGTTTCAACATAAGCGTGAACATGGCCCAGAATGGCGACAAAGAAAAGCCCCGGGCTTAAAAAATTCGTGTTTTGTTCTCGTGAACATTTGTGATACAGGTTTTCACACGGAAACGAATTGCACCCTTGCCAAGTCCGGGGTGTGGATGACAGATGGAGAAGATTATGACCAGACCGGTCTTGCAGGTTGTGGACAAGGAAAACGGCGTGGACAAGCAAAAGGCGCTCGAGACAGCTCTCGCCAATATTGAGAGAGCCTTCGGCAAGGGGTCGGTGATGCGGCTCGGCGACAATAAGGCGCTGGATATAGAGGCAGTTTCGACCGGCTCGCTCGGACTTGATATCGCTCTGGGAATTGGGGGATTCCCGAGAGGTCGGGTGATCGAGATTTACGGGCCTGAAAGTTCCGGCAAGACCACCCTGGCGCTGCATGCGATTGCCGAAGCACAAAAAAGCGGTGGTGTGTGCGCCTTTGTGGACGCCGAACACGCGCTCGACCCGGCCTATGCAGCGAAGCTTGGCGTTGATCTGGACGACCTTCTGGTCTCCCAGCCGGATACGGGCGAACAGGCGCTGGAAATTGCCGACACTCTTGTCAGGTCGGCGGCAGTCGATGTGGTCGTGATCGATTCGGTTGCTGCGCTGACGCCGAAGGCGGAGTTGGAAGGCGAGATGGGCGACAGCCTGCCTGGCCTGCAGGCGCGTTTGATGAGTCAGGCGCTTCGCAAGCTGACCGGGTCGATTTCCAAGACCAATTGCATGGTCATTTTCATCAACCAAATCCGGATGAAAATTGGTGTCATGTTCGGCAGTCCGGAAACGACTTCGGGTGGCAATGCGCTGAAATTCTACGCGTCTGTGCGGATTGACATTCGCCGGATCGGCCAGATCAAGGATCGCGATGAAGTGATTGGCAATCAGACCCGGGTCAAGGTTGTCAAGAACAAGGTTGCACCGCCGTTTCGGCAGGTTGAATTCGATATCATCTATGGTGAGGGAATATCGAAAACCGGCGAACTGATCGATCTCGGCGTCAAGGGCGAGGTGATCGAGAAGTCCGGGTCCTGGTATTCCTATAATGGCCAGCGAATCGGTCAGGGGCGCGAGAAAACCCGGGAATTTCTCAAGGAAAACCCGGCCATCGCCGACGAGATCGAGGATGCTGTGCGACGCAGTGCTGGTCTTCTGACCGAGGAGATGCTGACCGCAGGCATGGACCTTACGGACGAGGATGACAGTGCCACGGGCTGAGCAAGCCGCCTGGAGGCGATGATCGCGGGTTGGCGGGGCCGTGCAGGCTCTTTATATCGCGGCGAACAGAGACAACAGGGCAACAGGCTCAAGGACACCGCCGATGACCGACGTGAATGCGCTGCGTGAAAGCTTTCTGGGCTTTTTCGAACAGGAGGGGCATACGCGCATCTCATCAGCGCCGCTCGTGCCGCAGAATGATCCGACACTGCTGTTCGTGAATGCGGGAATGGTGCCTTTCAAGAGTGTTTTTACTGGGGCGGAAACGCCGGCCTCGCCCCGCGCAACCTCGGCCCAGAAATGCCTTCGTGCCGGTGGCAAGCATAATGATCTCGACAATGTTGGTTACACGGCGCGCCATCACACGTTTTTCGAGATGCTCGGGAATTTCTCGTTCGGCGATTATTTCAAGGCCGAAGCGATCGAGTTTGCCTGGAAGCTTGTGACCGCGCAGCTGGGGCTTGATCCGCAGCGTCTCCTGGTCACCGTTTTTGCCGAAGACGACGAAGCGGCGGCGCTTTGGCGCAAGATTGCCGGGCTCGGCGATGACCGGATCATACGCATCGCGACCAGCGACAATTTCTGGTCAATGGGAGACACCGGACCTTGTGGACCGTGTTCGGAGATTTTCTACGATCACGGGCCGGGTGTCGTGGGCGGCCCGCCGGGCAGTCGCGATGAAGACGGCGACAGGTTCATTGAAATCTGGAACCTGGTTTTCATGCAATATGACCAGCGCGGCGAGGGGCAACGCGTCGAACTGCCCAGGCCCTCGATCGATACCGGAATGGGACTGGAGCGTATGGCCGCCGTTCTGCAGGGGGTCCACAACAATTACGAGATCGACCTTTTCCGCCATCTGATTGGTGCTGCACAGGATATCTATGGTGTCAATGGCGCTGGCAATCAGCTGGCCTCGCTGCGCGTGATTGCAGATCATCTGCGCGCAGGCGCCTTCCTGATGGCCGATGGCGTGCTGCCGTCCAATGAGGGGCGCGGTTATGTGCTGCGCCGGATCCTGCGCCGGGCGATGCGGCATGGACATGCACTTGGCGCGCGTGAGCCTTCGATGCACCGGCTGGTTCCGGAACTTATCGCGCAGATGGGCGAGGCCTATCCGGAACTGCGCCGCGCTGAACCCGTACTTGTGTCCGGGTTCGAGCAGGAAGAGGCAAGGTTCCAGCGAACGCTCGGGCGGGGTCTGGCTTTGCTTGAAGCGGAGGCTGAAACACTGGGAGAGGAAAGGGCCCTTGATGGCGCGGTGGCATTTCGCCTTTATGACACATTCGGCTTTCCGCTGGATCTGACGCAGGACATCCTGCGCGCGCGCGGGATCGGGGTTGATCTGGCCGGATTTGATGCTGCTATGGAGCTTCAGCGGTCAGGTTCGCGCGACGGCTGGACGGGTTCGGGTGATGTCGCGGCCGAAACCGTGTGGTTCGATCTTGCCGAACAGGTCGGTGCGAGCGAATTCCTTGGTTATCAGGCGCTGAGCGCAAAGGCCCGGCTGAATGCAATCGTGCAGGATGGGCGCGCGCGTGAGACAATGGGAACCGGAGAAGGCCAGCTGGTTTTCGACCGGACGCCTTTTTATGCTGAAAGCGGCGGTCAGGCCGGCGACCATGGCGAGATCCGGTTTGGTAACGGTGCCCGCTTTATTGTGCGTGATGTGGTCAAGTCGACCGGCGGTCTGCATGTCCATCGCGGCGAGCTTGTCGAGGGCGAGATCGCTGTTGGCGACGCCGCCGATCTGGCTGTAGACGGGAATCGACGCGACCGGATCCGCGCGAATCACTCGGCAACGCATCTGATGCATGCAGCCCTGCGCAGGGTGCTTGGTGCTCATGTGACGCAGAAAGGCTCATTGGTCGAGGAGGACCGGCTGCGGTTTGACTTCTCGCACGGCAGCCCGATGACTCAGGCTGAGATCGAAGCGGTTGAAAGCGAGGTCAATCGCGTGATCCGCCAGAATGCGCCGACCAGCATTCAGGTGACATCGCCAGAGGCGGCGATTGAAGCCGGCGCACTGGCGCTGTTTGGGGAAAAATATGGCGATGAAGTGCGGGTGTTGTCGATGGGCCGGTCGATTGATGTGGCCGACAAGCCGTATTCGGTCGAATTGTGCGGCGGCACACATGTCGAGCGAACCGGAGATATCGGCGTTCTTGCCATTATGTCCGAACAGGGCGTTTCGGCTGGCGTGAGACGGGTCGAGGCGGCGACCGGTGCTGAGGCGCTCGACTTTCTCAAGGGGCGCGGGCAAATCGCAGTTGACCTTTCAGACAAGCTGAAAGTGCCATTGAAGGACCTGCCCGCGCGGATGGATGCCGTGCTCGATGAGCGCCGGAAGCTGGAGCGCGAGCTGTCAGAGGCGCGCCGCAAACTGGCCATGGGCGGCACAGGCGCAGAGGATACGGTTGAGCAGGTTGCCGGAACGCGTTTCATCGGCCGGGTCGCTGACAATGTCGGCGGCAAGGATCTGCGTGCGCTTGTCGATGAGGCCAAGTCGCAGATCGGTTCCGGCGTGGTTGTCTTCGTTGGTGTCAGCGATGGCAAGGCGGCCGTTTCGGTCGGCGTGACCGATGACCTGACCGGGCGTTTGTCTGCGGTGGACCTTGTGCGGATTGCGGCTGAAAAGGTTGGTGGCAAGGGCGGCGGTGGGCGCGCAGACATGGCACAGGCCGGCGGACCGGATGGCGGGCAGGCGGGTGCGGCCATTGATGCGGTTCGCGCGGCGCTGGCCGGTACGAACTGAGCGTCATCGCGGGGCGGGGTGCTTTTGTCCGCTGTGTTTGGCGCGGATAATTGCTGGTCGGAGTGAGAGGATTCGAACCTCCGGCCCCTGCCTCCCGAAGACAGTGCTC
>CAYUEM010000024.1:0-19943 GCA_964442925.1 uncultured Hyphomonadaceae bacterium | reverse complement strand
CGAAATGGCGCAGTTCATTTTCTTCCGAACGGATCGCCTCGCGCAGGATGTCGACGGGGATTTCGGCAGGCGTTGCATCCTTGATATAATTGCGCAGTCCAGTCGCAGATGCCGCAAACCAGGTGCTTGCGCCGCGCCGCGCCTGTTCGGCCCGCTCGGCCACCTCCTGCTCGCGTTCGCTCCACTGGTCGCGCGTGAGCGCCTCCGACACCGGAACACCGTCCCCGGCATCCGTCTTCGCGACGCGCCGCGTCACAGCGCGATTGAATCCAAGATCACCCTCGGCAAGGCGGCCCTTGAGACCGAATTGCGCAGGTGCCGCGCCAAGTGTGGCCGGCTTTATCTTTTCCCGGAAGCCGATATCGGCAGCCCAGCGCACCGTCTTTCTCATCATTTCCGAAACCCTCATGAAAACAGGAAATTTCGTCTACTGATGTTCACAAATCGGCAATGGACCTTAAGACAGTTCTAATGAGGTGGAAGACTTGCGAAGATTTCATGATGGTTAACAAGCAAAGCCTGAGCAGCCGCTAACTTCCAATTCTAGCGAGCGGGCCGGAAGGTCCGCATCTTGAAGGATGGTTGCCGCAATGCCAGCTCGCTCATGCTGCGGGGCGCAGGTGCGCCCTTCTCAGCCGTGAGTTGTCGCAACACCGCATGGCTGACTTCAGACTCTGACGCCTGAGACCTCGCTGCGGGGGGAGCGGCCGGAAGGGCCGTTGCGATGTTTTCGTTCAGCGGCCTGTCAGATATTCCGGACCGTCGGTTCCTTCAGTCCCAGCAGGCGGCGGGCCGCGCGCCTGTGGTGCTCCTCAATCTGCCCGCCAACAATGCCCAGCGCTGTGGCCAGCACCGTGGCATCATCGGTGAACCCGAACCCGGCAATGAAATCGGGCAGCACATCGGTCGGCACGACGAAATAGGCCAGCGCCGCCAGCAGGACCGCTTTCACCTTCAAGGGCGTCTGCGGATCGAGCGCGGCATAATATGAGGCTGCCAGATCATCGGCAAATGGCAGGCGACCGGCCACCCGCAGCAGTTTCGGCAGGAACCGCCGGCGCGTCGTGCGCCGGTTGCGCTCCAGCGCGAGCGGAAGGCTGGCGGCATCCGGCGCGCCGGCCTCATGCTTCATTTTTTTCGCGTCATTCATCGCCGCAATGCCCTCTGCATTGAAAACTGCCCTTAAAGATATGGCAATGGCATCACAAACGCAAAGCCCCCGCGCCCAGTTCGCCGGGGTCTGACTGCAGATCGAGGGCCGGAGCCCCGCTCGCTTTCTTCCACCTCAGGCTTCGATCTGCGGGCAGCGCATAGCTGCAAAACCACAATTGCCCCAGCGTCAGAGATTGGCCCGCGCGCCTGCTTGGGTTTACAACGGGGAGCAAACATTATCACAAGGGAGGGTCACGACCCATGAAACTCGACTCCAGCATTTCCGCCGTCATCACCGGTGGAGCATCCGGCCTTGGCGCGGCCACTGCAACCCGGCTCGCAAAGGAATTTGGCGTCAAGGTCGCGCTGTTCGACCTCAATGCCGAAAAAGGCGAGGCGCTGGCCAGCGAACTTGGTGGGGTGTTCTGCGAGTGCAACGTCACCGACGAGGCCAGTGTCGATGCGGCCTTCGCCAAATCGCGCGCCGCAATCGGTCAGGAACGCATTCTCGTCAACTGCGCGGGCACCGGCAATGCGATCAAGACCGCCTCTCGCGACAGGAACACCGGCGAGATCAGCCATTTCCCGCTCGACAAGTTCAACCTGATCATCCAGATCAACCTCGTCGGCACCTTTCGCTGCATCGCCAAGTCGGCAGCCGGCATGATGACGCTTGATCCGCTGCCCGATGGCGACCGCGGGGCCATCATCAACACCGCATCGGTGGCGGCCGAAGATGGCCAGATCGGACAGGCGGCCTACTCCGCCTCAAAGGGTGGCGTTGTTGGCATGACCCTGCCGATTGCGCGTGATTTGTCGCGGGAACTGATCCGCGTCAACACCATCCTGCCTGGCATTTTCAACACCCCGCTGCTGCAGGGTGCCCCCGAAAATGTCAAACAGGCGCTCGGCGCGCAGGTGCCCCATCCAGCACGTCTTGGCGATCCGGAAGAATATGCGTCGCTGGCGGTGGAAATGTGCCGCAACGGATATTTCAATGGCGAGGATGTCCGCCTCGATGGTGCCATCCGTATGGCCCCGCGTTAAGTCAGGCCACCCGATTGAGTGCGGGGCATCAGCCGGTGCCCTGCATGGCCGTATCGGTTCCGCTTACCCGCCGTCCGGCGACAGCATCGGCAGTGCGCAGGGCCAACGCAACAATGGTCAGCCCGGTATTCACCGCACTGGCCGATGGCAGGACGCTGGCATCGGCGATGGAGAGATTGTCCACGCCATGCACCCGGCCCTGCGGATCGGTAACGCTGCAGGCGGGATCCTCCCCCATGATCGCACCGCCCGCTTCATGCCAGAAGGCGACATCGCGCGACGGAGTCAGCACCGGATAACCGGCCTTGCGGAAGGCCGCCACGGCACGCTTGCGCAGCAGGCTGTAGGCTTCGGGCTGGTGGTGGGGTGGGACATATTTGCCGATTGCATCGCCATCGAAATGCCAGCCGCTCTGTCTGGATGGCAGTGCCTCGGTCATGTGGAAGACCAGCAGGCTGCGTTCGGCCACTGCCCGGATCAGTGGCTGTTTCAGCTTGCCAGCAAGCGTCCAGAACGGTGTCTGGCCGGCAATCTGCACCACGCCGAGCGGGAACGGCACATCATCGGCCTGCGGGTCGAGCCAGGCATTGATCGCGAATGTCTTGGTATGACGCGGGCCCATCGGCGTGAACCGCACCAGAGGAAACACCTGCCCGGTCGAGTGCGCACCCACCCCGCGCCCAAGCCAGCCGGACCGGTTGCCGATACCTTCCTTGTGACGCGGATGTCTTGAGCGGCGCAGGATCAAGGGCGTATGCGGAAGGCCGGCGGCAAGAATGACCTGGCCGGCGGCGATTGTCTCTTCTATGCCGTTGCGACTCACTCTGAGGCCGGTGGCGCGGCGCCCTTCTGTATCGAGTTCCACACAAAGACACTCGGTGTCATGCTGCAGTGTGACGCGTCCGGTTTGCAGGGCCGGGCGCAGGGTTGCCGTATCGGCATCCATCTTCGCATCGAACCGGCAATAATGGCCATCACACTGCGCGCAAAGGACGCATTTCCCGCCCGGCCCATAGTCCAGCCCGCGCGGGATCGCAGCGACCGGAACGCCGCTGGCTTCGAGCTTTTCTGCAACCCGCGCGACAACCGGGTCATGCGGCAGCGGCGGATGCGGATATGGCGCGGACCGCCACGGTTCGGTCGGGTCGCCATCGGGCGCGCCATGCACCCGGTAAAGCCGCTCGGCCTCGGCATAATAGGGCTCGATATCGTGATAACGCACGGGCCAGCGCGGACTGTCGCCGGCCTCATGGGCACGGCCTTCGAAATCGCTTTCGCGAAAGCGATACAGCGCGGCACCATAATATTTCGATCGCCCGCCAATGATCTTGAAATCATCGCTCGGTGACTGGCGGTCATACAGGAACGGATTGTTCTCGCTCGTCTCGGGCGGGGCGATCTGGCGACCGCGCTCGATGACCAGAACCTCAAGGCCGGCCTGCGCCAGACGCAGGGCTGCCGCCGCGCCGCCCATGCCGCTTCCGACAATCACAACATCATATTTCTGACTGGACACTCCTGGCGCTCCGACATTTGTTGGGCTGCAGCCACCTTTTGCCGCTTGCTTGCCTGGCGGCCATGCACGAATCATTCCCGAAGCTGCGTGCTTGCCGTCGCACTCAGCTGCCGGTCAGTTCGCGCAATTGTTCGGTTTCCGCATCGATGCGGCTGATCAGCTTGGCAAGGCGCCCTTCTGCGTCACTTTGATCGATGCGCTGGCGCGGTTCACCTGCCGCATCCAGCACGCTCGCACGATAGGTGTCGGCTTTTGCATTGCTGGCATAATATGGGTTGGTGCGGCGCTCATGAAGCGCGCCCGGAATGAACCAGAGCGCTTCGAAAAAACCCTGCAGCGCCCCCTTTGCCAGTCCAGCGCGCACGCCCGAAATCGTGCGCACCATCAGGTCACTGAGAATATGCAGCTTCACACCATGCTGCTTGACCTGCTGATAGGTGAGATTGCGGACATGGAACCGGTAGCGACCTGATTGCCAGTGGACGCGGTGTTCAGGCGAAACCTTATGCCGGATCGCAGGCGCGCCGCGATAGCTGAATGTGTAACCGGCATTGAGCATCCGCGCGCTGAGATCGCCCTCTTCGTGCATGAAGAACAGCCGCTCATCATATGCGCCAACCTGTTCGAAGATGTCGCGGCGCAGCATATGCCCGGCACCGACAAAGCGCGTGCAGGCAAAATCATAATCGAACCAGTCTGCCGCTTCGCGTGGCTCATGCACCCAGCTCGACGCGTCTGGGATCGGGGCGTCCTGCGGACTTTCAAAGACATCGATCCGCATGGCGATACCGGCGCAACCGGGGTCTTGTGCCAGCGCACCAGCGGCCTGTTTGCAGACCCGGTTATGGGCAAAGACGGCATCATTATCCAGCGCGACGATGAATTGGCCGCTTCCGGCAGCGCTGGCCTGGTTGCGCCCGCCCGCCACGCCGTTGTTCTTTGTGTTGCAGATCAGATCGACCTGCTCATATCCGGCGCAAAATGTGCGCAGGCGTTGCAGATTTTCCGGTTTGGAGCCCTGATCCACCACAATCACGCGATGGTCGATGCCATCCTGCTCAATCGCACTGCGGATTGCTTCGAGCGTATCGTCTGTCCTGTCCCAGGACAATATGATGATGTCGACCTTATGCATGTCTGTCCCACGGTGTGTCTGCCGGCACACCCCCTTTTTGCGTTTGCCGCTGCGGACACCCGAAAGGCTCCGCCCGGATCGCCTCGCAACAGTCAGGCCAGATTATCAAATGCCTGCCCGAACGTCATTCCAGTTCGCCTATGTAGCGAACCAGCGCGCGGGTTGAGTATTCATCAAGGCCGCGCGCAGCCGGCATCGCCGTGCCCGGATAAACCCGGTCGGGATGATTGATGAAGTCGGACAGTTTCTGCCGGGTCCAGTTGCCATCTGCACCGGCGAGCGCGGGCGAATAGGGGAAGCTGTCATAAGCGGCGATATCGCGGCCTATGATGCCGTTCAGCGGCGGAGCGACATGGAAACTGCCGTCAATATTGTGACAGCTGGCACATTTCTGACCGAACAGTTGCTGGCCCCAGTCGGCGATGATCAGGCTGGCATTCAGGCTCGCCTCGGTTGCCGAGACCGCCTCATAGCCTGACAGGGAGACCCTCATCGAGGCTGCAGCGGTCGCTTTTGGATCGCGGATCAGGCGAAGCGACGCATTCCCGGTCAGGATCACAATTGTCCCGTTTTCGAGCAGGATCACATCACGTAAGGTTGTGCCCATACGGAACGGTTCGGCATAGATCGCGCGGCCATCGTCAATGCGCACGCGATACGCCGTCTGACCGATCAGCGAGAGAACGAACAGGTCGCCAGCCCAAAGATCGAACGCTTCGCCCTGCGGAATGGCTATCAGGTTTGAGATGCCAATTGACGGAACGAAAGCAAAGACCGGCTTGATGAAGCCATCATGGCGCCCTTGCACCGGATTGAGCGCAAGCGGCTCGCGCGGTGCACCATATTCAGTGCCATAGGACACATTGGGCCAGCCATAATCGCCGCCTTCGACCAGCAGATTGATCTCGTCACCGCCTTGTGGGCCATGCTCGGTCTGCCACAGCCGGCCCTGATCATCGAACGCAAGACCCTGCGGGTTTCGCATCCCGCCAGCAAACAGCGCGACCTGACCGGTTGCGATATCGAGTTTGAAGACCTTGGAAAAATCCCTGCCCGAACCGAATTGTGCCGGATCGGTATCCTTGTAGAAATTCGGCAGGCCATGGTCGCCAATCGAGACCAGGAGATGACCGTCATCGAAGTCGATCATCCGTCCGCCCGACTGATGACCGATGAAATACCAGTCCTGCTCGATCATATCCAGGCAGGTGTCGAACGAGTAGACAAGCTCCCAGTCGCCGGAAACGCTGAGGCCGTCATCACCAACCGTGATCGCCGTGCGGTTGATCTGTGTGCACATCTGGTTCGTCTCAGGCTCGAACAGATTGTGCATGACATAGAGTTCGCCGCGCCCGGCACCGGTCTTTCGGATATGAATATCGTGAACGCGGTACCAGTTCTGGTTGAACTTGACCTTGTCGGAGAGATATTCGTTCACCGTCTCTTCATAGCGCATCGGCACGCGCGCCTGCGTGTAGGACACGTTTCCCGCGCTCAGATCGACACTGCCAATGAACCCGCTGGCGGAGACATGGACGATCAGGCCGGCAAATTCGTGAATACCGCCGCCCGTGGCGTTGCCATCAAGCTTGCCGAGCGGAATATCCGTCATCTCAAGCGAGAGCAGCGCCGTCTCCAGCGGCTGCCACTGCGTCTCTGCGGCGGCGGGGAGAGATGAACCGCCGCGCCCGACAAAGCCGGACAGCTTTTCCATCACCTTGTCGCCCGCAATCAGCATCGCAGCTGCCGCTCCGCCAGCAGCAAAGGTCGCCCCAAGTGCGATGACGCCGGCAGCCACCTGCACACGCGGCGATCTCCAGTTCAGGTTTTTCCACATGTCTCGCTCACATCCCGACTTGCACCAGATTCGTTCTGACAGTCGATATGGCGCAAAATGCGGGCCAAACCCGCCAGCCGGCAAAGTCAGACATTCAGTCGCGCCAGACCCGATGCGGCATCACACTTGCATTGGTGAGCGCGAACGCCTGCGGGTGGGCTCCCGGCAAAGGTGAATCCGATTGTCTACGCGCGCCTCCAGGTCTAGCCAATCATCGGGTCGCGCCCGGTGGGGATCGAAAGGATGCGCGAGATATGAACAGGCTCAGTCAACTCGACTTTTTCCGGGGCATCGCACTGCTCGGAGTCATCATGGTGCATGTCAGCCAGAATTGGGCGAGCGCTTTCCCACTTTTGCGCGAACATGATTATTTCTGGATCGGGCGTTACGGCGTGCCTCTCTTCTTCGCGATATCCGGCTTCACCATCATGATGATGTATGAAAGCTACGAGAAGAAATGGAAATCACCTGTTCCGGTCTTCTACATCAAGCGGATACTTCGGCTCTATCCGCTGTTTTTCCTCGCCGCGTTCATTTATCTGCCGCTGGATATGCGCAAGGATTTCCTGCACTTCAATCCGGACGGTATTCAGGTGATGGACTTTGTCCGCGTCCTGACATTCACCGGCGGGATCGATCCGCACCTGCTCAATGCCGTGGTGCCGGGCGGATGGTCGATCGTCAACGAGATCTATTTTTATCTCTGCTTCCCGCTGTTCTTGTTGGTGCTGCGCAAGGCCTCGCCCTGGCTGCTCGGCGGCCTCGTTGCACTGGCCAATATTGGCCTGGTCATGAATGCCGACGCATTGTTTGCCGGGCGCGAAGCGTATCTGATCGATGATTTCATGTTCCGCAACTTCTTCAACAGCATACCGGCCTTTTATGCAGGCGTACTCAGTTACAGCTATCTCAAGAACAGCTCGCTCGACTTCTTCAAGTTCCTGCTTCCGATCGCTGTCGCCGGGATCTGGCTGCAGACGCAGGAGCCACGATCAGAACTGCTTCTGGGCACCGCGCTGTCATTGCTGTTCTTTGTTGCGATTGTTCTGTCCTTCCGCTTTCCGGTGCTGAAATTCGGGATGCTGGAGAAATTCGGAACGGTCACCTATACCGGTTACATCATTCATTTCGGGATCATCGAAGTGGCCGACGAAGCCCTGCAGGTTACCGGGCTGGAACGGTTTGCAAGTTTTGAGATCATGTTCCCGGCAATCGTCGTGATCACGGCAATTGCATCCTATCTGATTGCCGGTTTCACCGAACGCTACTGGCAGAACCTCGCCAATCGCATCTGTACGCGTTTCTTTGGTCGGGCGCCTGACACGGAAAGCGCCGTTCGCGAGGCGCGCAGCTTTCTTGGCCAAGCGGTCACCGGCACCCCGGTGCAACCGGCAAAGAGTGCATCATGAAAAAAATTCTGCAACCGCAAGCGCAGCGTTCAGACTGGCGACGCAGTTGCATACCTCAAGGGGGAATTGGGACAGGTCGACCGGGAGAATGGGAATGACCAAAAATCGTGTAATCGCCATTTGTCTGGATGCCTTCGACAAGGCGCTGGGTGAGAAGCTGATGGCGGAAGGAAAGATGCAGGGCCTTGCCCGGCTGCGCGCCGCGAGTGCGCGGTTCGAGCTGGAGCATGGCGCTGGCAACAAGGCGCGCTATACTGGCCTGACCTGGGAGCATTTTTCCTCAGGATGCCGCCCGGAAACCTCCGGCAAATGGTCGGTGGTCCCTTTCGATCCGAAAGCCTACAAGGCCTATCAGCTATTTGCGACAGAGCGTCCGTTCCTCGCCGATGCCGATGTCAAGGCGGTGATCCTTGACGCGCCCTACTGGAATTTGCGGGCGATGCCCAATGGCGTCGGCGCGGTTGGCTGGAGCGGCCATGACACCGGCGTGCGGCCGTATTCGCAACCCGCAGGCCTGTTTGACGAACTCAAGCGCCGTTTCGGTGCGCCCGCCGACGTGCACACCCTCAACACCATGGTCTACCCGTCGCTCGAGGACACAAGGGCGATGGCGGACACTTTGGTGCGCGGGGTCCACCAGCGCGCCAAGGCGGCACACTGGCTGCTGCAGGACTATGCTGCCGACTGGGACGTGGCGGTCATCGGCTTCGGTGAAACCCATGATGCCATCGAGTTGTTCTATCATGGGATGGATCCGGAACATCTGGCTGCCGATTTCCCCACCGCGGCCCTGGCGCGCGAAGGGCTGATCCGCGTCTATGAGGCAATGAGCGAGGAGGTCGCCAGGCTGATGGACACTTATCCCGACGCCACAATCGTTGCCTTCACGATGCATGGCATGGGCAAGAATGACACCGACCTGCCGACCATGCTGCTGCTGCCGGAACTGCTTTACCGGATGAGTTTCGGGCGCGCGCTTTTTACCTCGCGTGAGGACTGGAAAAGCGAAATGCCCCCGGCGCTGAAGGCGGATGAAGAATGGAATTCCGCCGTGATTGCCCAGATGCGCCATCCTTCGGGGCCGGCAGATCTCGCCTTGCGCGCGGCAAAGAAAGTCCGGCGCATGGCCGACCGGCTTTCGGGTAACGACCCTTATGCGCACGAGCTGGAAGACCCGAATATGCAAGGGATCGGCTGGATGCCCGCCGCGCAATATTCCCGGTACTGGCCGCAAATGCAGGCTTTCGCCCAGCCGGCCTATTTCGACGGGCGCGCGCGCGTCAATCTGAAAGGCCGCGAAACTCACGGCACGGTCGAACTGGCCGACTACAAGGCCACGCTGGACAGGATCGAGGCCGCGCTGAATGCCTGCGTCGATATCAAGACGGGCGAGCCTGTGGTGCGCGAAATCGTGCGGCCGGGAGAGGATGACCCGCTCAACCTTCCCGACACACAGGCCGACATCAAGGTGATCTGGAATGGCAGCCCAATCGGCTTTCGCCATCCTGAATATGGCGATCTCGGCCCGGCACCAATGCGTCGTATGGGCGGTCATTCCGGCGGTTTCGGTGCGCTATATGTGCATGGACCCAGCATCGAGCCGGGGGATCGTGGTCTGCGCTCATCCTTTGATGTGGCACCAACGATCATGGGCCTGCTCAACCAGCCACGGCCCAATCGGATGGATGGCACCTCGCTGGTTGAGGAGCTGACGGGCGCATCTGTCCGGTAACGCACCGGACAGACACAAAACGGGGTCGGCGACACAGCCGGGCTCTGATAGAACCGGCGCATGTCTGTTGAAGCGCGGCTGCGAACCCATGCCCTCGAACTGGGCTTTTCCGATGCGCGGATCGCACGCGTCGATGGCGACTGGTCGCTGGAGGCCGGGCGGCTGAAGGAGTATGTCGCCAAGGGCAGGCACGGCGAAATGGCGTGGATGGAGACCACGCTTGACCGGCGCAGTGCGCCCACGGCGATGTGGCCAGAAGCGAAATCCGCGCTGGTCGTGGCGATGAATTACGGCCCCGACCATGACCCGCTCGGCACGCTCAGCCATCGCCGTCACGGCAATATTTCCGTCTATGCGCGCGGTGCCGACTATCACGATCTGGTCAAGAAACGCCTCAAGCTGATTGCCGGCCAGTTTGCCGCGGACACCGGCGCTGAGGTCAAGGTCTTCGTCGATACGGCGCCACTGCTGGAAAAACCCCTGGCGGCGCGCGCGGGGCTGGGCTGGCAGGGCAAGCACACCAATCTGCTGTCACGCCGGCTCGGCAACTGGTTCTTTCTCGGTGTCATGCTGACAGGTGCGCAGCTTGTCCCCGACACGCCTGAAACGACGCATTGCGGCACCTGCACGGCCTGTCTCGATATCTGTCCGACACGCGCGTTCCCCGCGCCTTATCAACTCGATGCGCGGCGGTGTATTTCCTATCTCACAATTGAGCACAAGGGCCCGGTTCCGCGTGAATTGCGCGCTGCCATGGGCAATCGAATCTATGGCTGCGATGACTGTCTGGCGGTATGTCCCTGGAACAGGTTTGCCCGCGCCGGACAAGAGCACAAGCTGCACCCGCGCCCGGAAACCACGCTGCCCGCGCTCGCCGATCTGGCCGGGCTGGATGACGCGGCCTTTCGCGAGGTTTTCACCGGTTCTCCGGTCAAGCGCACCGGACGCGAGCGGTTTGTGCGCAATGTGCTGATCGCGATTGGCAATTCAGGCGCAGCGGAATTGACCGAGGCGGCGCGCGCCCGGCTGGATGATTCCTCTCCAGTTGTGCGCGGCGCAGCGGTCTGGGCTCTGTCGCGTCTTGATCACGCCGCATTTGAGCGCGAGAGGGCGGCGCGCGAAACTGCAGAGGATGACAGCGATGTCCGGGATGAATGGCGCGTCGCCGCAGCCGGGGTCTAAGCGCCCGAAAGCCAGGCATCGATTGCGCAGCCGGCTCGCACTCGGCTTTCGGATTGCCGCGGGCATATTCCTCGCCGTGCACATTTATGTGCTGATGCTGAAATTCATGCCCGTTCCCGGCAGCCTGCTGATGGTTCAGCGCGCAGTTGAAGGCGAGCACATTGCCCGCCGACCCGTCCCGCTTGCAGACATCTCGCCACATCTGGTGCGCGCGGTGATTGCAGCGGAAGACACAGGTTTCTGCGCACATCACGGGGTCGATCCGGACGCGATCTCGAAGGCTCTGGCTGAATATCGCGCCGGCAAGGGTCTGCGCGGCGCATCGACAATCACCCAGCAGACCGCAAAGAATGCCGTCCTCATCAATGGCGGCGGACTGGTGCGCAAGGGCGCAGAAGCCTGGTTCGCCGTGCTGATCGATTTCGCTTGGGACAAGAGGCGGGTGATGGAGGTCTATCTCAACCTGGCGGAATGGGGTGATGGCGTGTTTGGCGCGCAGGCCGCCGCGCAGGTGAGATTTGGCAAACCGGCAAGCCAGCTCACGGCGCGCGAAGCCGCCTTGCTGGCCGCCGTCCTGCCCAGTCCGAACAAATGGCGCCTCGACCCGCCCGGCCCCTATGTGCGCCAGCGCGCGGCGACGATTGAAGCGCGGATGCAGATCGTGGCGCGGGACGATCTGGACACGTGCGTGCGCGCGACGCGGTGAAGTGGCGGGACTGCAAGACCGGACGAACAGCACTCGTCATCCTTCGAGACGCGGCCTTGGTGGCCGCTTCTCAGGATGAGGGCCGGGACAAAGATCCGTCCCCGACCACCCCCGGGCCTGACCCGGGGTCTCTCGCGTGTGGCCCCGTCAACAGGCAGGTCCCCGGAAAAGCTCTAACCGCGCATCCATTCTGCTGGCGCGCGGCGAGCGGCTTCAAGATCGATACGTTTTGCGCCCTGCGGCGCACCATAACGCGGCGCGATCCGGGCGATGGCTTCGGGCAGCGGTTCGATCGCGCAGGCCATATGGAATGCATTCGCATGGATGATCTGCGCGCCGTCCAGCATCATGCCGACATGTCCGTCCCAGAACACAAGATCCCCGCGTATCAGCACGCCTTGTGCCTGCCAGTCCGTGATCCATTCGCCGCATGCTTCGCGCTGCATGTCGCTGTCGCGCCCAAGCACCGCGCCGCAGGCGGCGAAAGCTGCGCGGATCAGGCCCGAACAGTCCAGTCCGAGGCTTTCACAACCGCCCCACAGATAAGGTGCCCCGACAAAGCGTTCTGCGACACTGGCCGGGTCGTCCTCGAACACGCCGATCTCGACAATATGGGCCTCATGGACCCAGCCACCGCGCGCGCATTTGCGGTATTTGCCGTCTTCACCCTCGATCGTGACCTGCCCATTCATGCTGATCAGGAAATGCGGCGCTGATTTCAGGCTGGGCTGGGAAAACATGTAGGTCCGCAGCGCGCTGACCCTGTGGGTCGGCTCCAGCACCGGGGCAGACAAGGCGTCGAGCGCGGCCCAGCCGACATAGTGGTCATCTTCCATCTGCACATGCGCGAAATCGCCGGCCTCACGGTAGACCCGCACCACCTGACCGTGCAGCGCCTGGCTGGCGACCTCGCCATCCGGCAGTGGCGATTTGCGCAAGGGCGCAACGCCTGCGCTGACTTGCATGCGGGTGAAGGCTCCTTCTGGCGAGGTCAGGCGTGGATCATCAATAGCAATCATGAGGGTCTTCCTCGAATGCCGGAATGGCGAAATTCAGGCCGCCGAAGCGGTGTCTTGCTGAGCCTCGCGCGCTGCGACGTCAAATTGCGTCAGCGGAGCGACCAGCGCGCGCAGATGCTCGCCGCCAGCAGCGGTGCGCTCGATGAAGACACTGCGCAAATCATCCTCATCAGGACGCCGGCGGATGAAATCATGACGCGCGAGCGCGTCGAGAGCGCGACTGACGGCAGGCTTGGCGAGGTTGAGGCGCAAGGCCAGTCCGCGCACCGTGTGTGGCCCGGCCTCCATCCCGACAATCAGCAGCACCGCTTGCTGGCGGGCGGTCAGGTCCGCGCTGCCCGTGCGCACATTCTCGACCATCAGACGGCACAGGACATCGAGGGCTTCGCGCTGGGAAAGGGCCATGTTTTCTCGAACTCCAATCGTATTGCGTCGATCAGGCTCCAGTGATTTGCCGACACCGTAAAGCCCGGCGCGCAATCTCGTTTTCAGTCGCTGTAGCGCGCCTTCAGCATTGCCCATGTCGCGCGCAGGCCGGTCGCCGCCCCGCCGGCCGGGCGTCCATACCGACCCTCGCGCCAGGCCCAGATATCGAAATGCATCCAGCGTGGCGCATCGACGAATTGTGCCAGATACACCGCTGCAGTGATCGAGCCGGCCATGCGCCCGCCGGAATTGCAGATATCAGCGACAGCACTTTTCAGCATCGACCTGTAAGGCCGCCACAGTGGCATCCGCCAGACCGGCTCGCCGCTGTCCGCGCTGGCGCGTGTCATCGCATCGGCGAGCGCGTCATCATCGGTGTAGAAGGGCGCAAGATCGGGGCCCAGCGCAACCCGCGCCGCACCGGTCAGTGTCGCAAAGTCGATGATCAGATCCGGCTTGCTCTCGCAGGCGCGTGCCAGCGCATCACACAGCACAAGCCGGCCCTCGGCATCGGTATTTTCAATCTCCACCGACAGGCCCTTGCGGGTCGCCAGGACATCGCCGGGCCGGAACGCATTGCCGGAAATGGCGTTCTCAACCGCCGGGATATACAGCTTCAGATACACCGGCAGGCCCGCTTCCATGACCAGCCTGGCCAGTGCAGCCGTATGGGCTGCCCCGCCCATGTCTTTCTTCATGTCGCGCATGAAGTCGCCGGTCTTGATGTTCAGCCCGCCGGTGTCGAAAGCCACGCCCTTGCCGACCAGCGCGAGTTCGGGATGGCCCGGATCACCCCATGTCAACTCGATCAAACGCGGTTCAATCGCGGCTGCCCGTCCGACCGCATGGATCATCGGATAATTCTGCCGGAGCAATTGCTCGCCAAGGATCACTTCCATTCGCGCGCCATAGGTTTCGGCAAGCTCGGAGACAACGCCCTGAATGGCATCCGGCCCCATATGTTCGGCGGATGTGTTGACCATGTCGCGGGCAAGTTTCATCGCGTCGGCCTGTGATCCCAGTGCGCGCGAATCCTCGCCACCGGGAATGACAAGGCGCGGCGGCGCAGATCGCTTGGAACGATACCGGCTGAAGCGGTATGCGCCGTCAGCCCAGCCGGCTGCAATCCATGCAAACGGCCAGTCTTCCGGGCTCGCTTTGAGCGCATAATCGCCGGCCGGCAGGCGCGCCGACAGCGCTGCCACCGCCAGACGATCGCTGCCATCGCCAAGGCCGAACAGGACATCGCTGAGCGCACCTTCCGCATCGGGCATGAGCACCCGCTGACCGGCGCCGCCATTGAAATTCTGCGCCTGTGCAAACCGCTGCAACGCTGCGGGCAATTCGGCGCGCGCGAAATCCTTCGCTGTGAAAAGATGAAGACGCGCGGGAGCGCTGGCGTCTAGCGTAAAGGCATTGTGCATGTCTGCTGGTTTTCTCCTGAATGGTGATCGAAGCGTTGAATCCAGATCAAATGTTAAGCGCGCAACTGTTTCTGTTAACCGAAACTTGACCTCGATCAGGTGAAGTGAACCCTTCAGACAATAAAGTGTCAGGAGGCTTTGTCATGTCCAGCCCACAGGATTTGAAATTCGCGCTGACATTGGCCGCGCTGGTTTCGCTGGGTGCTTGCGCAACTGCGCCAGCGATCAATGCGCAAACCGAAACACCAGCAGATCCGCAGACAGACGAAATTTCTGTTGCCGATATTGCCGCGCCGGAAGACAGAACGCAACTGCGCGAACAGGCAGACCGCTCGCCGCCGATCGAGCGCGCCAATTTCTGGGGACAGGAATTTGCCCGGTTTCCTCACGATATCGATGTCACGCTTGGCTTCGGCGAGTCCCTGCGCGCCATTGGCAGCCATGACCGGGCGGTTGAAGTGGCCGTAGAGGCGGCGGTTCAGCATCCTCGCGAGGGCCGGATTTATCTCCTGATGGGGCGGGCTTATGCGGGCACAGGCAAATTCACCGAAGCGCGCGCGGCCTTGCTGCGCGCGATTATGCTGGAGCCGGAAAACAGCGACATACTGGCCGCGCTTGGCCTTGCCCATGACCGGCTTGGCGATCACAATTCCGCACAGACCGCTTATAGTCAGGCGCTCGATCTTGATGCAAACCGAATGGCCACCTGGTCGAATTACGGCCTTTCACTGGCGATGAGCGGTGATCTGAAGGGCGCGGAAAGCGCGCTGCGAAAGGCCGTCGCCCTGCCCGAGCCATCGGTTCAGGCCGAGCAGAACCTCGCTTTGGTGCTTGGCTTGCAGGGGCGCTATGATGAAATGATGCAGGTGGCAGGCGATGCACCGGAAGCGCTGATGCGCAACAATGTGGCGCTGCTGCGCGAGATGCGCGGCGAAGCGATCGCGCCTGGTGAAGCTGTCGAAGAGCCTGGGAAACCCGCTGGCGCCCCGGCCTTGCGGGGGGCCATCGGTCAGGCGGAACACGATAGTCGCGACTGATACCAAGCGGCATGGATCGGAACCGATCCTTGCCGCGCAAGCCCGAGCGCGACCTCGCGTCGGCGCTTACGTGCCGGATGTGCAGATGAGTCAACATCCGCGCGCACTGGCATAAGTGACTTTGCTGCGGAGAACGCCCGCAGCGCGCTCACTCGGCGGCAGTCTGCGCCAGGTCTTCGCGCTCGCGTTCGGCGCGCATCTGCGCAGCCTTGGCTTCCACCGCCTCGACAATCTGCTCGACCATCTCAGCATTGGAAACCTTGTGGTCGGGCTTGCCGGCCGCATACATCATGCCCGCTTCCTTGCCGCCGCCGGTGAAACCAAGATCGGTCATCGCCGCCTCTCCGGGACCGTTAACGACGCAGCCGATGATCGAAAGCGAAATCGGCTCGCGGATATGGCCAAGGCGTTGCTCAAGTGTTTCCACCGTCGAGATCACGTCGAAACCCTGACGCGCACAGGACGGGCACGCGATGATATTGACCCCGCGCGAACGCAGATTGAGGCTTTTGAGAATGTCGAAACCGACCTTGATTTCCTCAACCGGGTCAGCCGATAGCGACACCCGGATTGTGTCGCCAATGCCGGCCCAGAGCAGTGAGCCGAGGCCGATTGAGGATTTTACTGTTCCCCCGCGCAGCGCTCCGGCTTCGGTCACACCCAGATGCAGGGGCGCATCGGTGGCCTCAGCCAGCGCCATATAGGCCGCCACGGTCAGGAACACGTCAGACGCCTTGACCGAAATCTTGTAGTCGTGAAAGTCCAGATCATCGAGAATGCGGGCATGATCTAGCGCGCTTTCGACCATCGCGTCGGGACACGGCTCACCATATTTCTCCAGCAAATGGCGCTCCAGCGAACCGCCATTGACGCCGATGCGGATCGAGCAGCCATTGGAACGTGCAGCATCGACAACCTCCCGCACCCGCGCTTTCGATCCAATATTGCCCGGATTGATCCGCAGGCAGGCCGCGCCGGCTTCAGCCGCCTCGATGCCGCGGCGATAGTGGAAATGAATGTCGGCAACCAGTGGCACACCCGATTCGCGCACGATTGTTCGCAAGGCCGCCGTTGAGGCTTCATCCGGGCAGGACACACGCACAATGTCGGCACCGGCCTCTTGCAGTGCACCTATCTGGTTGAGTGTCGCGCGCGCATCCTGGGTCGGGGTATTGGTCATCGACTGGACTGAAATCGGCGCATCGCCGCCCACTTCGATGCGCCCGACCCGAATCTTGCGGCTCTTGCGGCGTTCGATTGAACGCCATGGGCGGATGGGATTGTGGCTCATGACTGCTCGCACTCCGCTGATTGATCCGCCGGCCCCTCGGGTCCGCTTATCACCTATCTGGGGTCAGGGCGACCTGTGGTAAAGCCTTGCGCCGATTAACGTGAAGCCTCGGCGCTGCCAGCGGCCGCCAGCGAAGGTGCTGCCATCCGAACAGCCTCTGCGGCCATATCGTCGACACTGGCGGCATAGACAGCAGCGCCCTCATCACCCAGTGAACCGATCACGACATCGCCGAGCCGCCATTCGAACGCACCGCCATCGCGCGCGGAAACCGTCCAGCCCGCGCCGACCCGCGGATGGTAGGTCTCTCCGGCACCCATGATGCGCGAGCGAAAGATCGTCCCGTCGGCACCGCGCACTTCCAGCCAGCCGGCGCGCCCAGCCGTGAGTGTCAGTGGCAACTGACCCTTCACGAGAGAGTCGGGCAAGGGCGCTTCTGCAAACAGGCTGGTGCGCGCACCATCGAAGGGCTGCGCTGTCAGTGGCGCGTCGGGTGCGGGGCCTTGCAGATCAGAACCCGGCATCGCCAGCAGCATCGCTGCGATCACCGCGCTGAAAACCGCGCCCGCCGCTGTCAGCGCAGCCGGTCGACGCCAGAGTGGTGTTGGTGTCTGTGACGGCGCAACGATCTTTTGCGGCCTGGCGACGGTCTCAATGGCACCGCATTCGCCGGTATAGGCCGCAATCACGTCTTCGCGGTCCAGCCCGAGCCAGTTGGCATAGGCACCAACATATTTCGTCAGATAGCCTTTCGGGATGGCCGAGCTTTCCATCCGCTCCATCGATACGAGAATTTGCGAGCGCAGGAGCAGAGCTTTTGCTGCCGCCTCGACACTGGCACCGCGTTTTTCGCGGATCGCGCGCAGACACTGACCGACCGTCTGCGAAGGCTCTTGCTGTTCTCGCCTCTCCCAAATCAGCAATGGAGAGGGTTCAATTCGTTGTTTTTCGCCCGATTCGGAAACGGTACGGTCCGCCTCGACTGCACAGGTTCGATCCGTTCCTTTCTCAGGATCCAGAGCAGGGACGCCCGTGATGGCTGGATCGGGTAAGTCTGACAAGGGCTGGACCATTCGTCTTCAATGCGCCTTTCAAGGGGCTTCAAATTACCGTTCCCCGCAGCCTACAGAGATTTCCGCCGCCCGGAGCCTATCCATAGCCGATAAGGTCCAATCGATCAATTCGCAGCTGCAATCTCACCATTGTGTTCAAGCATGCCTAATATTTCCTTACGCAGATCTGGCCCGCCATGGTCCAGCATCCGGTCGAGCGCTTCACGCACCTCGCCAAGGTGAACTGCGCGTATCGCCTGCTTGACAGGGCCGACCCCGGAGGCCGCCATCGACAACCTATGGAAGCCGAGCGCCGCCAGGCAGACGGCACGCACCGGTTCGGAACTCGCTTCGCCGCAAACCGAGACCGGAATGCCATATTTGCGGCATTTGTCCGAAACTTCCCTCAGAAACCGCAAAAATGCGTGGCTGAGCGGCCTGTATCGGTCTGCGACCTGCGGGGTCATGCGGTCTGCGGCGAAGAAAAACTGCATCAGATCGTTGGTGCCAACAGATATGAAGTCGATTTCGGAATGCATTTCTTCGAGGCAATAGGCGAAAGAGGGCACTTCCAGCATTGCGCCAATCCGAATGGTTTCAGGCACCGCGTGGCCACGCTCCCGGCTCCAGTCAAGTTCGTGCAGAAGCAGGGCCTTGGCTTCGAAGAACTCTTCCGGGATCGTCACCATTGGAAACATCACATGCAATTCGCGTTTGCCCGCAGCACGCACCAGCGCCCGCAACTGGCGCCGGAACAGGCCGGGTGTGTCGAGCGCGAAGCGCAGTGACCGCCAGCCCAGTGCCGGGTTTTCCTCACGCTGGCGATTGAGGCTGGGAAGCATCTTGTCGCCGCCAAGATCGACCGTTCGAAACCAGACGGGCCGCTCACCGGCGGCATCCAGAATGTGCTTGTAAAGCTCGATCTGCTGACCCAGCCGCGGCAGGGTTTCAGAGACAAGGAACTGAAACTCGGTGCGAAACAGGCCAATTCCCTCTGCCCCGGTCTCTTCCAGAGCCTGAAGGTCCAGTTCCAGCCCGGCATTGATCATCAAATGCACGCGGGTTCCGTCACGGCTGATCGCAGGCTTGTCGCGCAGTGCGGCAAAAGCCTTCATCCGCTCGCTGCGCAAGGCGATCCGAGATGCATAGGAACTTTCCAGCCCGTCATCGGCCCGCAGATGGGCGACGCCCTCATCGGCATCGACAATCACGCAGTCGCCGGTTTCGACCGCAGTCGTCAGGCCGGGCAGATTGCCAAGTGTTGGTATGCCGAGCGCGCGCGCGACGATCGCCGCATGCGAGGACACCGAAGCGTCCTCGATCAGGATTGCCGCCAGTCCGGCTTCGGCATATTCTAGGAGGTCTGCCGGCCCGAGACGGCGCGCCACAAGGACGGTGGGTTCATCGAAACCCATCTGAACGCGCTCGCCATTGCCTCCCAATATGCGCAGCAACCGGTTGTCAAGATCCTCCAGATCGTAAAGCCGCTCGCGCAGATATGGATCAGTCGCCTTGGCAAGCCGGGCACGGTGGCCCTGACGCGCCCGGTCAATCGCCGCTTCCGCCGTCAGTCCCGATGCAACACCTTCCTGCAGTCTCTCGGCCCATGCCGGGTCGTGCGCCAGAAGACGATACGTCTCCAGAACGTCGCGGGGCTCACCCATCAGCGCGCCGGTATCGATAGCCATCATCGTGTCGACAGAAATCCGCAACTGGCGCAGGCCGTCATCAAGGCGTTTGCGCTCCTCGCCGGGATCAGCCGAAAAGAAACGGGCCGCGGGCACAACCGGGTCATGGAACACGGCCCGGCCCGTGCCGATCCCTGCGCACAGGCTTCGCCCGCGCATCGTGGCTGGCCCGGCCCGCGCCGCCGCCGCAATCAGGCCGTTTTCGCTGTCCATGCCAGCGAGGACTTCTGCCAGCACCATCGCGATGGTCTGCAGGGTTTCGATCTCGTCCTCGTCATACAGCCTTTCGG
>CAYUEM010000023.1:0-20377 GCA_964442925.1 uncultured Hyphomonadaceae bacterium | reverse complement strand
AGGGCCGCACGGACGCTGGCATCGGCCAGTCGCGTGATCGCACCGGTGACATCTTCGAGCGTCCAGTCACCACTGAGATCACCCAGCGCAATGGCCAGATGTGCGCGCCTCTTGACCTGACGCAGAGCCACCGAAATGGCCTGCAGGTCAGGCTGATCGGATTGCGCGAGCGCTTCCAGCTCGCCAATCGCCTGATCGATCCGCTGCCGGCAATCGTGCGATGAGCCTGGCACCTGCGAGGGATCGCGCGCCATCAGCCGCCCAAGATAAGGGGCCAGTTCGCCGGCAATCCGCACGGTCTCGTCGAAGGTTTCGCCAACCGGCCTGATCGTCAACATGACATGACTCTATCAGGCCCGGCGCAGACGCAAAATAGCTTTCAGGCCCGGGCGTTCGGGTGGACCGTCACCGTCCAGCAGGATCAACGCGCCGCGATGGATGTCGACCACCGCCTCGACCAGCGCCAGCCCAAGGCCGGAACCGGGCAAGGTGCGCGCCGCATCGCGTCGGTGGAAACGCTTGCGCACATCGTCTCGTTCAGTGTCAGGAATGCCGGGACCGGTATCCTTGACGACAAGATCGACATGATTGTCGTCGGCGCGATGGGTTGAGACCTTCACCGCGCCGCCTGCGGGGGTGTATTTGACAGCATTGTCGATCAGGTTTGACACTGCCTGCGCGATCATGTCCCGGTCGCCCATCACATAAAGCGGCCTGCCTGTGCGAATTTCAAAACCGAGCCCGGCATCCTCGGCCATGGGTTCGAGAAATTCGGCGACCTCAGCGACCAGCGCACTGACATCGGTGCGCACGAATTTCGCTTCCGCGCTACTGTCGAGCCGCGACAGTCGCATGATCGCGTTGAAAGTGTCGAGGACCTTGTCGATCTGCTCGATCGTCTCACCCAGAGCCTCGCGGGATTCCTCAGGTCCGAGCGGTTTGGCCAGTCTTGCCTCCAGCCGGTTGCGCATCCGCGACAAAGGCGAGCGCAGGTCATGGGCGATCGCATCCCCGGTCGAGCGGCTCGCTTTCATCAGCCTTTCGAGACGATCCAGCATCATGTTCATGCGCACGGCCAGACGATCGAACTCATCATCCCAGCTGCGCACGCGGGCACGCTGGCTGATGTCGCCAGCCATCACCGCTTCAGCTGTCGAGGCCAGTTCTTCTGCCCGCCGTGCAACAGAGCGTGAAATCAGGATGCCGCCGAGCAATGAAAGCACCAGTCCCACAGCTGCGGCGGTGTAGATGGCAACCGTGATCCGCCGCGTCACCTCACCGCGCTCACCCGCATCGAAGGCAACCAGCAATACTGCCTCGGTGCCGAGATTGACGATCCGCCCTTCTGCCTGAACCACGATCAGCGATCCATCGGGCCGCCGGGCGTCGATCTCGAACGTGACCTTCCCAATTCCCTCCGCCGGCATCCGGTTCATGTCGCCTGACAGTTTGACACCGGAAGGGGTTTCGAGCTGGTAGAAAAAATACCGATCCGGCGCAGAGGCCCGCTCGATCAATGACTGGCTGACCCGCGGCAGGCCACCATCCTGATAGGCGCGCAGCATGGAGTCGATTTCGGCATTGATCCGGTCATCGGTCTGCGCACGGATGTAGCCGACAGTGGAGACATAGAGATAACCGACCAGTGCCGCAGAATAAACGGCAATCAGAAGGACATAAAGTAGCGAGACCCGGAAGGTCGTTGTCCGCGCGAACGCAGGCGGACGCCACTTCATGCCTGAAGGCGATAGCCCGAGCCCCGCACCGTGTGCAGCATGGGTTCGTCAAACTCCTTGTCGATCTTGGTGCGCAGACGCGAGACATGCACATCAATGACATTGGTCTGGGGGTCGAAATTATAGTCCCAGACCTTTTCCAGCAGCATCTTGCGCGTCACGACCTCGCCGGCATTGCGCATCAGGAATTCCAGCAGCCGGAATTCGCGCGGCTGCAGGTCAACCTTCTTGCCCGCCCGCGTCACCTTGCGCGACAGCAAATCCATTTTCAGCTCGCCCGCGGTCAGCACCGTGACCGGCGCATCACCTGCGGCCTGCCGGCGCCCGAGCGCTTCGACCCGGGCCAGCAGTTCGGCTGGCTCGAACGGCTTGGGCAGATAGTCGTCGGCACCTGCGCGCAGGCCCTCGACACGGTGATCGAGCTCTGACAGCGCCGTCAGCATCAGGGCGGGCGCAGTTCCTCCGCCCTCGTGATATTCCCGGATCAGCGTCAGCCCGTCCTTTTCCGGCAACATCCGGTCAATAACGAGCACCCCGTACTCACCGGCAAGAGCCATTTCCAGGCCCTGTTCCCCGGTCATGGCCGTGTCGATTTCGTGGTCCGCCGCGCTGAGCACGCCGGTGATGAATTCAACATGTTCCCGGTCGTCTTCGATTACGAGTATACGCATGGCTCTGTCGTCTTTCGTGCAAGCGGCCAGACCGGCCGGATCATTCATTACCGTCTTCAATCGGCACGGTGACAAAGGTTGTCACCTCGCCGGCCCGAACCGCCATCAGGACATTGCTGCGACCGCGTGAACGCGCCCGCTCAAGCTGCGTCGCGATGTCAGCCTGGCTGCGCACGGCCGTGCCGTTCACCTCCAGAATGGCCATGCCGGTTCGCAGGCCCGCTTCGCGTAACGGCGAATCAGCCTCCAGGCCACTGATGACAACACCGGCTTCATCGGCTGGCAGACCCAGCGTTTCGCGGGTCTCCTCATCCAGCGGGGTGAAGCGCGCGCCAAGCGGACCGCCGGTATTCGTCGCGGCCTCATCATCATTGCTGCCGGAAGCGCCGGGATTGGCATACGGGTCTTCGGGACGCTCGCCGACCTTGACGGAAATCGTCTGCCGCTTGCCATCGCGCAGGAGGTCGAAACGGTTGACGCTTCCCGCCAGAAGGGCACCGACCTCGCGGGTCAGTTCCGTGGCGTCCTCAACCGATGTGCCATTGACCGACAGGATGATGTCGCCGCGCTGCAGGCCGGACTTCGCCGCCGGACCGTCAGCATTGACGTCGGCGATGATCGCGCCCTTGTCGGCATCCAGTCCCTGCGCCTCGGCCATGTCGGCGGTCAGATCCTGGATCACCACGCCGAGCCAGCCGCGCGAAACTCGTCCATCGCTGATCAGCGTCGACGTGATCTGACGCGCCAGTTCCGCCGGGATTGCAAAGCCAATGCCGACCGAGCCGCCGGTCGGGGAGAAAATCGCCGTGTTCACGCCAATGACATTGCCTTCAAGGTCGAATGTCGGCCCGCCGGAATTGCCGCGATTGATCGCCGCATCGATCTGCAGGAAGTCGGTATAGGTGCCGGACCGGCCAAGCTGGTCACGCCGGCCCTTGGCGGAGACAATGCCCGCGGTCGCCGTGCCGCCGAGCCCATAAGGGTTGCCCAGCGCCACCACCCAGTCGCCGCGGCGCAGGTCAATGGCATTGCCAAAATCGACATAGGGAAAATCGCCATTGCGCTTTTCGACCTTGATGACAGCAAGATCGGTCTGCGGGTCGGCGCCGATCAGTTTCGCGTCATATTCCTGCCCGTCTTCAAGCACGATCTGGATTTCGGTTGCGCCGTCAACAACGTGATTATTGGTCACGACATAACCATCCGGCGAGATGAAAAAGCCCGAACCCAGAGCACGCGCTTCCTCAGTGCGCGGTTCATCCTCGGAGCCTTCGCCAAACCGCCGCTCCATGAAGTCCTCAAAGCCCGGCATGTCCCGGAATCGCTCCATGAAGCGCTCCATGTCAGCAAGGCTGCCAACCTCGCGTTCGGAGACAACGTTCACACTGACAACGGCGGGACTGACCTTCTCGATCAGGTCGGCAAAGCTCAGCGGCGCATCTTTCGGGGCCTCGATCGTGATCGGGCGGGCCTGCGCATTCGACACAAGCTGCGGGCCGAATGCGAAGGCCGCGATGGCCGAAGCGCCGATGAGACCTGCGATAAGCGCCTGTGGCGAAATTCCGGACTTTCCTGTCATCGTGTCTCAATCTCCTGAAATTGCTCCGCTAAGGAGCTGGTTATTCGTATAATATTGTCCAGACCGAGATGGGCATTAAACATCATTTAGCTAGATGCGGCAGGTGCATCTGCAAGCCGTGTCCGGATATGCACCTTGTCTTCAAGCGTGCGGTGAACGGGGCATTTGTCAGCAATTTCGAGCAACCTTTCACGCTGGTCCTGATCGAGATCTCCAAATATCGTAATCTCTCGCTCGAATATGTCGATCTTGCGGCCCTGTTCGCAATCTCTGCAGTCCTCGGCATGGTCCTTTGTATGGCGCAGCGTCACACAGACCTGGTCCAGCGGCCAGCCCTTGCGCTGGGCATACATCCGCAGCGTCATCGACGTGCACGCGCCCAGTCCGGCAGTGACAAGACCATAAGGGTCCGGGCCATTGTCGGCACCGCCGACCGATGCCGGCTCGTCGGCAAGCATCCGGTGGCGGCCAATCGTGATACGGTTCTCGAACGGCCCGTGCCCGGTTTCGCGGACGATCACCTGGCCGTGACTGGCCGCTTCTGCATCTTCCTGCTTCGCAGCGCTGGCGGTGACATAGCGCGCCGACCAGGCTGCGATGACATCGGCGGCATAGAACGCATCGGCTTCGCGCGACAGCAGATGATCGGCATTGTCGAGACTGACGAAACTCTTGGGGTGCTTTGCCGCCACGAAAAGATCCGAGGCGTTTTCGACACCGACCTGCGCATCGACAGGCGAATGCATTACCAACAGGGCGCGGCGCAACCCATTTGCCGCATCAATCACTTTCGCCCCGCGGACATCTTCGACAAATTGCTGGCGAATCCTGAAGGGCCTGCCCGCCAGCGTGACCTCGGCCTCGCCCTTCGTCTCGATCTCGTCGAGGTGCTGGCAGAACGTGTTGATGACGTGTTCGGCGTCGGCCGGTGCGCCGATCGTGACAACCGCTTTCACGCTCTCGATTTCGTGGGCTGCGACGATCACGGCGGAACCGCCGAGGCTGTGCCCGATCAACAGGTCCGGGCCGCCATGTGTTTCCGAAAGCCAGCCCGCCGCAGCCACCAGATCCTGAACATTGGTGGTGAAATTGGTGTTGGCGAAGTCGCCTTCCGAATGGCCGAGCCCGGTGAAATCGAAACGCAGGACTGCAATGCCCTGGCTGGCCAGCCGGCGGGCAATGCGTTGTGCTGCGTGGATATCCTTGGAACAGGAAAAACAGTGCGCAAACAGCGCCCATGCCCTGACCGGACCGTCTGGCAGGTCAAGCCGCGCGGCCAGCGTCTGTCCATTGGCTCCACTGAATTCGATCTTGCCTGCGCTTTGCATCATTAATCTCCCTGCCGCTTCGCGTCTCACCCACATTACATAGGCAGGCGGGGATAACCATCACAGTCACGCTTGCTTGAAGCCCGCGCGATCAGTCATCCTGAAGCGTTTCCGGCGCAATCGCCTCAACGGTTTCGCGGCCAGCAGCCCGGTGACGCGTCAGCATCCGCAGGGCGAGCCCGGCCCCGCCCAGCAGGAACGCGAACGGCGCACCCCATAACAGCCAGTCCGCCGCGCCGCGCGCCTTCGGGCGAAACAGCACAAACTCGCCATAACGCGCGGCAAACCAGTCACGCACCTCGCGATCACTTTTGCCCTCGGCGACCAGCGCATGCACCTTCTCGCGCATATTGGCGGCGATGTCGGAGGCCGATTGAGAGATCGGCTCATTCTCACAGGCAACGCAGCGAATCTCGCGCATCAGAGCTTGCGCGCGGGCTTCCTCATCGGGTGTCAGCGCCGCGCCATTGGCGGCAAAGGCGATCCAAACGGCGGCAAGGCAGGCTTTCATCTGCGCCTCCTCACTCTGCCGGGGCTGTCGCCGGAGCCTCCAGCGCGCCTGCGACCTGCCGGCGACGTGCCCGCCCGGCCACGGTCACCAGTCCGCCCAGCCCGATGATGATTACACCGGCAAAAATCAGATCGATCAACGGATTGTAATAGACTCGGAAGGTCCAGCGCACCTGTCCGTCAATCACTCTGCGGTCGCCCAGCGCGGTGTAGAAATCTCCCGTCCCGGTCTTGTAGATCGCGGTCTCCGTGGTCGGCATGCGCGAGGCAGGATAAAACCGCTTTTCAGGCTGCAACACGGCCTGTGCACCGCCGCGCCTGACCTGCAACTCAGCGCGCTCGGCATACCAGTTCGGCCCCTCGATCGAGCGCATGTCCTCAAGCGTCACCTCCCATCCGGCCGCTTTCGCGGTGTCGCCAAGCGCCAGATCCAGCGTGGTCTCGTATCGTCCTGTTGTCTGGACCACCGCCCCGATCACGAACAGGCCGAGCCCGAGATGCGCCAGCGTCATCCCCCAGACCCTTGCCGGCAGCCGGAACACCCGCCGCACGGTTACTGCGCGCCGGGCAAGTTCGGCAATCGCACTGGCCACCAGCCAGACACCGAGCGCCAGACCGAACGCCGCGCCAAGACTGATCTGCAGCGGCCCGGTTCCCAGCAGTGCGAAAACCGCCACCAGCGCGGCAAGGCACGCCAGCCATTTCCACGCACCCTTCACGCTGGCGCGCCCCCAGGCCCAGGCCTGAACCAGCGGCAGAGCAAGCAGCGCCAGCAACATCACCGGCACGAAGGTCAGCTGAAAATATGGCTCCCCCACCGACATCTGCCGCCCGAAACCTTCTGCGATCAGCGGAAACAGGGTGCCGAGCAGGACCGTCGCCGTGACTGTGAAGAAAACCAGATTATTACCAAGCAAAGCGCCCTCGCGGCTCAGCGCCTGAAACGGCGGGCCGGCTTCAAGCTTCGGCGCGCGCCAGGCAAACAGGGCCAGCGCAAGCCCGCCATAGACCATCAGGCCGATCAGCAGCACCATGCCGCGCGTCGGGCTGACCGCAAAGGCATGCACCGAGGTCAGGATGCCGGAGCGGACCAGAAACGCTCCGAGGATGGAGAACAGGAAGGCCAGCACCGCCAGCAGCGCGGTCCAGACGGCGAAACTGCCGCGCTTTTCCGTCACGATCAGCGAATGCAACAAGGCCGCGCCGATCAGCCAGGGCATCAGCGAGGCATTCTCGACCGGATCCCAGAACCACCATCCGCCCCAGCCGAGTTCATAATACGCCCAGACACTGCCCAGCATGATCCCGAACGTCAGCGGCACGAAAGCTGCCATCGCCCAGATGCGGGTGGTCTTCGCCCATGCCCGGTCGATACGCCCATCGATCAGGCCGGCGGCGGCCAGCGCAAACACGAACGAATAACCGACATAACCGAGATAAAGCAGCGGCGGATGCAGCGCCAACGCAGGATCCTGCAACAGTGGATTGAGGCTTGCGCCCTGCAGCGGCGGATCGTCCAGCCGCAGGAACGGGCTCGACGCCAGCAACAGATAGGCGAGCGCGCCGGCAGACAGCAGCGCCTGCACGCCCAGCGCGCGCGCCTCGAAAACCGGTCTGCCGGTCTTCAGCCCGAGCGCGCCCGCCGCCCCGAAACCCAGCGTCACCAGGCACCACAGCGCCATTGAGCCTTCATGATTGCCCCAGGTTCCGGCCAGCTTGTAGATGAACGGCTTGAGCGTGTGCGAATTGTTGGCCGCAAGCGCCAGCGAGAAATCTGAGCGGGCAAATGCAGTCACGATGCTGGCAAAGGCGATCGCCATCGCCGCAAAGGCGGTCACGGAAAACGCTGCCGCGCCGCTTCGCCGGCCAGAAAGCCCCGAAACACCCGCCGCGAGCGACAAAGCCAGCGCCAGAAACGCCGCAAAATGACCAAGCTCGATCATGAGGCCGGCTCATCGAGGTGTTTCAGCTCGCGCGGCACATAATTCTCATCATGCTTGGCCAGCAGCTGGCTTGCCTCAAAACCGCCATCGGCATCGAACTGTCCGGTTGCGACCACACCCGAACCCTCGCGGAACAAGTCCGGGGCGACGCCGTGATAGCTCACATTCAACACGTGGGAACTGTTATCGGTCACCGTAAAGCGGATCAGGGCATTGTTGCCATATTGCAGCGATCCGGGCGCAACGAACCCGCCAATCTTCACGCGCCGGCCCGGCTCGGGCATTCCATCCTCAGCCAGCCGTTCAGGTGTGTAGAACAGGTCGGCGGTTTCGCGCATCGCATAGATAACCAGGCTCGCCGCGACAAGAACGGCAAGGCCGGCGAGGGAAAACGTCCAGAGGCGTCGGGTGCGGGCTCTCATATTCAATTGTCCTTATAGAGCGAAAACCGCCGTGATAAACTGCGGCTTATTTTTCCAGATTGCCGGCAGGGGCGTTTTCGGTTGCCGCCTCGACCCAGGCGTCCAGCATGATCGCCCTGTCGCTGCCCGCCGCCAGCTTTGCGCCGACCCGCTGCCAGGTCTCGCGCGCGGTGCTGGTCCGGCCCGCCTGCCAGTGTGACAGCCCGACCAGGAAACCCGCACGGGTCTGCGCAGGATCCAGCTGCCAGGCTTGCTGATAGATGCGCGAGGCATCTGCACCAACCTCGCCGCCCGCCAGACGCACAAACGCATCCGCCAGCGCGACCATCGCCGGAACGAACCGGTCATCGCGGCGCAGCGCCGACTGATACGCGCGAATCGCATCATCCTCGCGGCCCTGTTCGGCCAGCAGCCGACCGATGAAATAATGCGGCTCGGGATCGTCTGGCCGGGTCTGCGTCATCCGCTCCAGCCTTGCCAGCGCCTCGCCGGGCGTCATCTGCGCGGGATCCTTCGCTGTCAGCCGCGCGTCGCGCGCTGCCATCGGCTGGTCTGCCATACCCGGCGCGCCCCAGGCGAGATAACCTGCCAGCGCCAGCACCAACGCGGCACCTGCAAGTATCCAGTCTGCGCGCTTCATCGTCTCGGCAACCTCAGGCGCGCCTGCAGCCCGCCTTTCGGGCTTGCATGCAGGCTGAGCGAACCGGAATGCAGTTCCGCCAGCTCCTTGACGATGGACAGGCCGAGCCCGGTTCCCGGCGCGCTCTCGTCCAGCCTGACCCCGCGCTTGAGTGCTTGTTCACGCTCTTCGACCGACAGGCCCGGGCCGTCATCATCAACATCGATATGCAGCCATTCGCGCTCAGGCGCGTGGGCGGTGACCTGCACGCTGGTCTTCGCCCATTTGCAGGCATTTTCCATCAGATTGCCGAGCATTTCCTCAAGATCCTGCTTTTCGCCGCGAAACGCCAGGTCTGGCGCGATGTCTGCGGCGGTTTCGATGCCCTGCGCTGCAAACAGGCGGTTGAGCAGCCTGACCAGGCCGGCGACGACCGGCTCGACCGGAGTTCTCGCGGTCAGTGTCTGCGCCCGTGCAGCCGCCTGAGCCCTCTTGAGATAGTGCTCAACATTGGTGTGCATGGCTGCGGTCTGGCGTCGCACCACATCATCGAGCGCGCTTTCACCCACCGCTTCATTGCGCAGCACCGCAAGCGGGGTCTTCAGCGCATGTGCGAGATTGCCGACATGCGTACGGGCGCGCTCGACAACATCGCGATTGTGGTCGAGCAGCTTGTTGAGTTCTTCGGTCAGCGGCGTGACCTCGGATGGATAATCCTCGCCGAGCTGCGTCTGCTGGCCTTCGCGCACAGCCGCGACATCCGCCTGAACCCGGGCGAGCGGGCCAAGCGCGAGCCGCAATTGCAGGATCATCGCCAGCAACACGCCGCCGGCCAGGAAAACCATCGCACCGACAAGCAACAGCAGGAACCGCTGCGCGCCCTGATCGGTCGCCTGCCGGTCTGCCGCAGCGAGCAATAACAGTCGCTCGTCTTGTCCTTCAAGCCGAACAGCCCGCACCGCCACGCGCAGCCTTTCGCCATTCGGCCCCTCATCATTGTCGAACGCGCTGATCCCGGGGCTGGCCAGTGCGACCTTTTGCAGGCTGCGCGGCATGGGTGGTTCACTGTCCCACAGGCTTGGCGCGCGCAATTCCGCCACCGGGTTGCCATTGGCATCGACCGCGACCACGGCCCAGTAGCGCCCTGAAAGCGGCGTTTCGTAGCGGCTGTCGGCGGGCAATTTGGAGGTCTCGGAAACAAGGCCACGGCCAGGCTCGAAATCTACCGCCCGCGTCAGTGTCACCAGCGTCGCGTCAAGGTTCTCTTCAAGCAGGCGCAGGGTCTGTGCACGATAAAGCGCAGAAAGCGCCAGCGCCCCACCGGCCAGAACGATGGCACACCAGACCAGCGCACCGATCAGCAATCGGCGCGACAACGAGCGTTCGGTGAATAGCGCAGAGCCGCGAATGGCCGTCACTCCCTGTCCGGCAACAAGTGGCCCCATTCATCGCCGCAATCGGTTCAGCCTGCAACTTCGCGCTCGTCATCGGGCACGACAAGACGATAGCCCAGCCCGCGCTCGGTCAGGATGCGTTCAGAGCCCACCTTCTTGCGCAACCGCCCGATAAACACTTCGATCGTGTTGGAATCGCGGTCGAAATCCTGATCATAAATGTGTTCGACCAGTTCGGTGCGCGGCACGACCCGTCCCTGATGGTGCATCAGATAGGACAGGACGCGATATTCATGCGCGGTCAGCTTGATCGGCTCGCCATTGACCGAGGCGCGCGCGGCGCGGGTATCCACCCGCAGTGCTCCGGCCTCCAGCGCAGCAGCAGAATGGCCGGTCGCCCGTCGCAGCAGAGCCCGCAGGCGCGCAAGCAACTCCTCAGTGTAGAACGGCTTGGTCAGATAGTCGTCGGCACCGGCATCGAACCCTGCAACCTTTTCGCTCCAGCGGTCGCGTGCTGTCAGGATCAGGACCGGAAACTCCTTCCCGTCATCGCGCCACCTTTCAAGAATGGTGACACCATCAAGCTTGGGCAAGCCGAGATCGAGCACGACCGCGTCATAGGGTTCGGTATCGCCGAGGAAATGACCATCCTCGCCATCGGCAGCCAGGTCCACGGCATAGCCGGCCTGCGACAGTGCACCTGCCAGCTGGCGGCGCAGATCGGGATCGTCCTCAACAACGAGAATGCGCATAGGTTTAGCCTCCTCTTGAACTCAACTCACGGCCATTGCCAGCATCAACACGGATCTTCATGCGCCGGCCATCCTGTGACATCCATTCGATCCGGTATTCTGAACGCCCGCCGCCTATGGAATAAAGCTCCGCGTCAAGCTGATATCCACCATAGCGTTTTTTCAGGGACTGAAAAATATCACGCAGCGGGACAATATCACCCTTGCGAACAGCATCGCGGGCCTCGCCGGGCGAGAAGGACTGCTCCCAGCCCTGCGCCAGCGCCGAGTGCCCGGGCATGCAGGCCAGCCCAAGGGCGGCAAATGCGATCAAAGATGTCCTCATCGCCGCCACGTCTAGGCGCGTGGGACTGAACCGTCTGTGAACGCTGGTGAAGGTTTCTGTCCATGACCGATCCACAGCAAAGTCGCAGCAAGCGGGGCTCGATTGCCAAGGCTGGGCTTGCGCGATTTCAGGCGATCAGGGCCGCGCGGGAGACCATTTTCTCTCTTCCGAGCGGCCCCGGACGTGATCCGGGGTCTTTTGCTTTCGGGCCAGCAGCAGCAGGTCCGCGCGGCCGGCCCGCGACATCGCGGTATTCTCGTCTATTTGCAGAACGGTCTCTTTCAGCCGCCAGTCACGGCTTGCCGCTGCGCGACTTCAGGAAGTCGCGAAGGGCTTCGTCTTTCGGATCGTCGAGAACGATTTCAAGACGGACATAGAGGCTGCCGGGCTGGCCGGGCCGCTGCACGCCCTTGCCCCTCAACCTTAATGTCGAACCGGTATTGGAGCCGGCGGGCACCTTCATCGTAACAGGCCCGGAAGGGGTTGGCACATCGATCTTTCCGCCCAGCACGGCGGTCTCAAGTGAAATCGCCCGGCTCATGCGCAGGTCATCGCCTTCGCGTGCCCAGACGGCGGACGAAGCGATCTGCATTTTCAGCAGGGCATCACCGGGCGGGCCTCCGCCAGGTGAGGGCTGGCCCTGACTTTTCAGGCGCAGGGTCTGGCCGTCGCGAATGCCGGCAGGTATCTCGACATCCAGCGAACGACCGTCGGCCATGGTCATGCGGCGGCGCGCTCCGATGACCGCATCCTCAAAGCTGACATCGACACTGTAGCGAAGATCGCGGCCCTTGACCGGCCCGGTGCGCCGGCGCGTGCGCGCACCGAACAGACCAGAGAGAATGTCCTCGAAAGCTTCGCCCTGTCCGGGATGCGTGCCGGAACCGAAGCCGCGCGGATCAAACCCGCCTGCACCAAACGGAGCGCGCTCATGGCCTTCCGCGTCAATTTCGCCGCGATCGAACCTTGCCCGCTTCTTCTCATCACCGAGGATGTCGAAAGCGGCGGAAGCAACCCTGAAAGCTTCCGCTTTTTCCGCGTCACCGGGATGCAGGTCCGGGTGCAACGTCTTGGCACACTGGCGGTACGCTTTCTTTATCTCTTCGGCGCTGGCGTCTCTTGGAACGCCAAGCACTTGATAGGGATCGGCACTCAATCGCGATTACCCCTCGGTCTGCAGGTCAGATTCAGTCTTTGATTCTGATTTAGACGTTCGCAGCGCCGATTGTAACCCATTCACCGAAGCGACCGTCGATATCGACCTCACGAACCCGCGCTCCTTGCGCACCGGCCGGCACACCAAGCTGCGAGGTCTCAACCCTGAAGGAAGCTGAATAGGTGCCTGATAGCAGCCATTGCACCTCGAAGCTGTGGCTTATCTCAGGGTCGGGAAGGTTCCAACCCTCCGCATAGGCCACCCCGCGCGCCATCCAGCGAAGAGAAAGCGCATCGCCATTGCGCTGATAGGCCAGCTGCCCAACCGGCCATGGACGGGCCTGCAGATTGGTAAACACCTGCTCGCGCGCATCGAGGTCGCCCTCGAGACGCCAGAGCAGCGGCAGTCCGATCTCTGCGCTGTCAATATCGGCGCGAACAACCGCCTCATCCAGCAAAACGCAGGCCGCGCCCACCCCGGCACCCGCCGCCGCAGCACTGTCACTGCCCTGCAAGCCGCGCAGCAGGGCAGACAGTCGATAGTGGCGTGGCCCCGTCAGCTCAGCCTCACGGAAGCCGATCAGCTCCCAGCCGGATGGCGTTTCCACCAGCATCGCATTGACACCCGCAAGAACCGCCAGCCGGCCTGCCGATGACAGCACCGCTTCGGAAACCTCGATATCCAGCCGGGCGTGGCGATCCCACCGGCCGACAGGGCCGGGGCTCAGCGGAGCGAGCAGCCGACCGATCACCGCCGGGCGGACAATCCGCGCGCGCTCGCTCAGGCTTTGCGCATCGCTACCGGCGAACAAGGCCATCTCCCCCGGCCATGGCTCACCTGCCGCTGCCACCAGCGGGCGCGGATCACTGCCACCGGTCAGGACCGGTGCGTCGATGACCCGCCATTCCGGAACCGCAGGCAGGACAACGGCCTGTCCTGCGCCCGGCGGATCGATCGCTCGCGGGGCCAGCCAGCCAGCCGTTTCTCGAACCAGATCAAAGCTTAGCGTCTCGCCCTCCTCGCAAGAGACGACCCGCCAGTTCAGATCACCATCACTCAGCCGGTCGCCCGGCGTCACCGCCAGCATTGAAAGGCCGGCATCAATCGCCATCGCGCGAGCCCCGACGGTTTCACCGAGCAGGCGCCCGGCAATGCGCTCTGCCATTGCCGGCGACATTGCCATGGGCAGGTCGACAAACAGCCGGTTGCGCGGATCGCCGGCCTCGTCGCGCGCCTGCGCAGTCGCTGGCTGGTGATCGGCAGACGGATCGGCATAGCTGACCAGCAAATGACCCACCGGCTTGTCGAGCAGCTTGTATTGCGTCAACGGGCCATCTCCGGCCAGCAAGGTGCGGTCGAGCGCAATACGGTCCGCCGCATCAGCGGTCTGAAACACGATCTGGCCATCAGCCTCGAACGCTTCCAGCGCAAACGCTGTGACCAGCGGTTCGAGCGCGGCGCGCAGGCTGTGCACACCGTCAATCGTATAGCCTTCAAGAAGGCCATTGACGCGCGCGCTGGTCCAGGCCTCAAGGCCAGCCCGCCGGCACAGATCGGCCACCGCATCAGCAAGGCGAACCAGCCCGGTGCGCCCGTTCAGCCAGTGACCCAGCATCCAGTTGCCGCCATCGCTCCACAGATCATCGCGCCCCGGCCAGGTCGGAAACGGACGCGCATCCCAGGCCCAGACCAGCGCTTCCTCGACAGCGGGCAAAGCATCGAAATATGCCAGCGCCGCCGACAGCGCACGCGACAGGAAAACATCATCGCGTGCGCCTGAAGAATAGGGCGGCAGTGCACTTTCGGAGCTTTTCGGGTCAAAGAACAGATTCGGCGAGTTGCCGCCCTTGTCGACGGCAGGAAAACCGATCTCGCTGAAGCGGACAGGCTTCATCTCTGGCAGCCAGCCGGTCGGTGTGGTCGACCGGACACCGCCGGGGCGTTCATGATGCGCATTGGCCCACCAGCTGGAAACATCCTTGGCCCGGAACACCCAGTGCTCGCCATGCGCGGTGTCATTGATCGGTGTGCGGATCTGATTGTCGCGGTCGGTCGCATCGGCATAGAACCAGTCATAATCCTGCCCGCCGGCAAACTGGGCCTCAAGATAGGCGCGCTCATCAGCGCCGCGAAAGCCAGCCAGCGCATCGAGATGGTCCTGCCCGTCGCGCCAGTCACCGGCGGGCGGATACCAGTCTATGCCGACAAAATCGATCGCCGGATGCGCCCACAGCGGATCAAGCGGGAACCGCACATCTCCGGAGCCGTCACCCGGCAGGTGCGCGCCATATTCGCTCCAGTCGGCAGCATAGGAAATTGCCACACCGGGCCCCAGCACCGCGCGGACATCTGCGGCAAGCGCGATCAGCTGCGCCACAAACGGATAGCCACCGCTGGCGTCGCGCAGCCGCGTCAGCCCGCGCAGCTCCGAGCCGATCAGGAAACTGTCAACCCCGCCGGCTGCCAGCGCCAGATGCGCAAGATGCAGGATAAAACGGCGATAGCCCCAGTCGGCGATGTTTCCATGATAGCTGACCGCAGTGCCGGAGACACTGAAATCGGAGGGAACGGCGCTGCCCATGAATGCGGCAACAGCGCCATCCGCGCCGGCCGATCCGTCGGTCGGGCTGGTGATCCGTCCGCGCCAGGGAAACGGCGCCTGCGCTTGCCCGCCATGCGGGTCAGGCAGCGTGTTGCCATCGGGAACATCGATGAACAGAAACGGCGACATCGTGACCGCAATGCCCTGAACCACAGCCGCGTCGGCTGGCGTGCCACCAAAATTGGGCGCACCTTGTGCAGCCCCGGAGACCAGCCAGGCATCGCCGCGCCCGACATCGCCGGCGCGCCATGACCACGGCACAGTCTGCTTGTCGCGGGTTTCAACACCCGGACGGACACGACAATGCTCCGCACGCAGATCATCACCAAACCAGCCAACTGTCAGCGCGGCACTGGAAACAAGCGGCAGTTCGCGCACCAACTGGTCGAGCGAGACCTCGAAATCGGCCCGGCCATCAGCTGTATTGGCATTGATTGCGCTTTCGCGGCCCGGAAATTCGCGCGTGCGCACAATCTCGGTTGCGTAGACGAACTCGCCCGATGCCGGGATGATGTTGACGGCTTTGACCGAGGCCGTCAGCGCACCGGACTCCCCGCCCGGCGGCACCCGCACCACTTCGAATGACAGCTGCGGCAGGCGGTTGGCAAACCGCTCCAACGGCAGGTCTTCAAACACGATATAAGCCGTGCCGCGATAACCCGGAACATTGCCCGGACCCTCAACCGCCTCGATCAGCGGGTCGGGTTGCTGTTCCTCATCACCGCGATAAATGCGATGGGTTATATCGCCGAGCGGCAGCGGCTCACCATTCGCCCAGATGCGCTCGACACCGCTGATCTCACCCTCGCAGATCGCGACCGCAAAGCTCAGCGAATACGTAAACTCGGTCAGGCGCGGCCCGCCCTTTCCGCCACCGCTTTTTCGGCGATGTTCCTGGAACCGTGCCGCCCAGATCACCTGTCCGCCAATTCGCATCCGTCCGTAAACGGATGGCATTCCCGCACCCTCGCGGCTTTCGGTAAGATGCAGCGTGGTGAGCCTTGGGCCTTCGCGACGTGGCGAAAACAGGGCGGCATCAATCGCCTGTCCGGCGACCGAGCCAAGAAAGCGGCCGAGCCCTGCGCCACTGAGTTGGCGACCGAGCAGGCTGACCCCTCCGGGCAGCAATTGAGCACCCGCCGCTGCACCTGCCCGCGAAAGAACGATCTGACCCATGGTTTTTCAGTCCTCCAGTCCGGGAAAGCGGAAGGCGGCGGCAATGCGCCGACGCCACCATGGCACCAGTCGCGTTTCCGTCACGGCGCGGCCCCAATAGGCATGAATGATCCGGCTGGCCCGACCGTTCTCGGTCTGGCTGACGAGGGCGCAGTGTTTCGCCGGACATCCCGGGCTGATCCGGAAGACGAGAATATCGGCCCCGGCGGCCTGACCGATGGCGATTTCCGGCAGGTGCCGGCGTGCTGCTTCCAGCAGGGTTTCCTCGCCCAGACTTTCCGCCCAGTCCGGCGTGTAGGGCGGCAGGGGCTGGGGTTCTGTGCCAACACATTCGCGCCAGACCCCGCGCAGAAGGCCAAGACAGTCTGCCCCGGCATGTCTGACGCTGGCCTGATGACGATAGGGCGTGCCGATCCAGCCCTGCGCAGCAACAACGATCTCTTCGCGTGTCATCGCGATCCTCCATCATTGCCCCGCGCGGCCGGCCCGGCGAGCACGAAGTCGGGCCCCGGCATGTGCGGGAAGCCCCTGAAATTCTCGATATTCGCAAAACGGTCGCGGCAGGTGGACAATTGCTTGTCGCAGCTTTGCCCGGCATGTTCAGGCGCGCTCGCATCAATGCCGCAGCGCTGATCACCGAAAACCGCATCGCAGCGCCGCGAGAACAGCCGCCCGACCAGCCGCTCGAAATCGGCCTTCAGCGAAACCAGTTCCGCCTCATAGCCTGCCGCACTGTGGCGGATTTCGGAGAGATATCCGGCCCAGACATGCACATGCTCATGCGGAGCCGACCAGTCGGCCCGGAAGACATCCACACGGCTCGCGGTCCACAGACCCGCAGCAAGATCATCCTCGGCAATCGCATCATGGCTAAGCGCGCTGCGCGCCGAAGCCCGCCCCGGTGCCAGTTCGATCACCTGGGTCAGCTCAGAATGCTCAAGCGCAGCACCGGGGCGATAGACCACGCCGTCAAACGCAATCTCACGATCATGCTGGGTCACGCCGATCACCAGACCATCCGGACGCTCCAGCCGCCAGCAAAGCGCTGTCGTGCTCAGCCCGGCCTGAAAACGATCGGCAAGGGATTGAGGGATCTCACGCATCGTCGCTATCCGATCAGCTCAACAAGACCGGCCTGCACAATCCGCCCGGCACCAAAGCCCTCAAGGCTCGCATCGAGGCGGTCGGTCTCGAAGCGCACCGGGCAGTCGAACCGGTAACCGGCGGTGACCATTGCGCCAGTGGGCGGAGGCGCGGAAAAACTGACACGGCCGGAAGCGGTATCGACGCTGAACCCGCCTGTCAGTTCGGAGCCATCAATCGCGACCCTGACACTCTGCGCGACCGGCTTGAGGACGACCCGGACGGTCTCGCCATAATGTTTGACCAACTGGAAATCGGTGGCTTCGCCGTCACCGGTCCCAAGCGGCTGATCGAGCGCGGAGATGTCCTGCTGCGGACGGGCGCTGCGGTCATCGGTAAAGTCACGGAACCGGAAGCCGTGCAGCGGGCCACGCCGGGCCTCGAAAAATTCGATCAGCAGGTTGAGCTCATCCAGCGTCGTGACGGCGCTGCCGACATCCCAGCGGCGACGCGAACCTGCCCACAGCGCATTGCGGGCCTCCGCGCCACTGGCCAACTGAACAATTTCGGTGCGTCGCTCCGGCCCGCCAATCGCCCCGAAAGCAAGCGACATCGGAAAGTGAACATCATGGAATGCAGCCAGGCTCACAGGAACCTCCCACCTTGTGAAACCGCTCGGGCGAGCGCAGCCGAAATTGCGCCCTGACTGGCCATCAGCCCACGGGCCTGCGCCCCCGAACCGGCGAGATTGAGATTGACAACCGGGCCGCCGCCCTGTCCGCCACCGGCAAAAACCGCATCAGCTGCGATCCGTGCCAGATCGCGCAGGATCGCTTCGGCCATACGGTTGAAATCCAGCTCTCCCGAGCGTGCGGCCTGCGAGAGGGCGTCGCCGATCCGCGCCCCGGTCTGGCTGAAAGCATCTTCAAGCGCGCGCGCCGCAGCGGCGCCCGGCCCTTCGGCAAGGGCGAGCAAGGCATCGCCGGCAGTTGCAAGCTGGTCTTCGAACTCATCCATTTTCCGCTCCTCTGCTTTGCGCCTCGCCCGCCTCGATACGGTCCATCAGCGCCTCGAATTGTTTTCGCCCCAGCTGCGCCTGCGGGCTGCGCGCCAGCCAGCGCCATTCGCGCAGCGACAGTCGCCAGAACCCATCCGGCGTGATCCCGGCGCTCAACGCGGCCCGCAGCATGTCTGGCCAGGGCAGCATCATCTCAGTCTGCCAGCGCTGCGCTGAAGGCATCGGCGACCGCGCGGGCCGCAGCGACCGGTGCCAGAGGCAAAGTCGCCACCCGATCCGCCGCCGCGTCTTCACCGCCACCGCGCAGCAGCGCTGCGAGCACGTTTTTCAGGTCACTGGCTGACATTTTCGCCAGCCGCGCCCGCATCTCTTCGATCGACCGGCACCCCAGTGCCGCCTCGATTTCCGCCAGCGCACCAAGCGTCAGGCACAGGCGATGTGTCTGGCCACCAATTTCGAGCCCGACCTCTCCACGCAGGCTGTTCATGCGCCCGGCTCCACCACGAATGCGAGCGCTCCGGCGCTTTCCAGCGTGACCGAAAACGTCGCTTCGCCATCATGCTCACCGCCATAGACCAGTTCGGAGATCAGATAGCTGCCGGCAAACCGGCCAAGCCCCGGCACCACGAGTTCCATTTGCGGTGTGTCGCCAGTGAAGAACGCCTCGCGCAGACGCGCATCACTTGCCGCGTCCTTGAAGACGCCGGAGCCGGAGACCCGCATCTGCTTGCGCCCGACGCCCGCCAGCAATTCGCGCCAGCCATCCGGGCTGTCGGCACTTGTGGCATCGACACCGGGCGCGCTCAGCCCGAAACGTGTGGTGCGGATACCTGCCAGCGTTTCATACCCACCGCCCGATATGGCGATCCTGATCAGGAGATCGCGTCCTTTCTGTCCAGCCATGTTCACGCCTCCTCTGCGACAATCCGCAGGCGAAGCAGCCCGCGAAAACTTCTCATGTCACTGGAGCGCAGCACATCGGTATAAACCGCGCGCACCAGCACGATGCTCTGGCCCGCAAGCTCGAAAGATGCGGCCTCGGCAGCGCGCGCCAGCACATCGACAATCTCGCGGGCTTCTGCGCGTCCGCCATGACGCGAGATCACGACCAGCGTGAAGCGATGGTCCTGCCCGCCATACTGGCTGGAGCCGGCAGGCGTCATCTCGTGGCGCTCAAGCCGGGCAAAGGGGTAAGCTGGTGCAAATGTGTCCTGATCGAAAACCCGCGCCGGCATTCCAAGATGGGCGCGAACGACCGGGTCGGCGCGCAGGGCTTCAAGCAAGGCGCGCTGCAGGTCGGCAGCCGCGTCCAATGGCATGGTCCCGGCCCCGCTCACAGCCTGATCTCCCGGCGATGGGAGAGGATTTGCTCCACCGCTTCGGGCAGCCCGGCCTCAGCGCCATCGACCAGGCGGCCACGCTGATAACCGTCTGCGACCAGCAAAAGAACGCCATGCGCAAGGTCTGCCGGCACCGCATCGCGCGCGCCGAAGCCGACTTCGAAATCGATCGTGACATGACCGCCCGGCGCAATCACCGGCAGCAGGTTCCAGGGCCGCAGACTGAGCCGTCCGGCAACGATCTGAAACCGCTCATCCAGCGGCTGCACCGCCTCGTCAGCTGCGACCAGACGGACAGCGCCGAGCGCGCCGACCGGCCCCGGCCTGAGCTGCCATCCCCGCCCGGCCAGCGCTTGCGGCCAGCAGGTCAGTGTGCGCCGGAGCGTGCGCGCCACCAGCGCGAGGCCAGCCGCCATCTCCAGCCGATGCGTTGCCGCCGCGATCAGGCGGGCCACCAGTTCATCTTCGCCATCATGGCCGATCCGCAGATGCTGGCGGGCCGCGTCCAGCGTCACAGGCAGATCGCTTGGCGGTGTGATCACCGTCAGTGTCATGGGTCTCATCCCGGTTTGAAAAAGAGCGCTCCCCCGCCCCGCTTCAGGTGCGGGGGAGCCAGTTGCGGGGGGAGGGTTTGTCAGAAAACCATCAGCTTGATCGCGTCGAAATTCTGGACGCCGCCGCCGACACGTTTGGTCGTGTAGAACAGCACATAAGGCTTGGCCG
>CAYUEM010000022.1:0-20600 GCA_964442925.1 uncultured Hyphomonadaceae bacterium | reverse complement strand
ATGACCATTCCTGCTGTTTTTAATCCGGTAGAACAGGACAGTTTTTTGCTGGTGGCCGAGATCGCGATGATCGGCGTGTTCATTGACACGATCATCATCTGCACGATGACAGCGCTTGTGATCCTCACTGTAACTGGCGATTTCAAGAAAAGCCCGGCGCTGGTCGCAGCCAATCAGTGTGCTGCGGGTGGTATCGAGCTGCCGCTTGACCCGGCCTCAGCTGACAATGGCCACTACAGTGTCGATGCGCTGTTCCCTTCAGCCTATGAGGATGGCCGCGCGGAAAAGATCGCCGCGGTTGGTCCACCGGCACAATCTTTTCTTCTGGCCTGTCAGGCTGCCGGTATTGAGGTTTCGCAACAGGCGCTGGACGCAGCAGGCAATCCCGACGTGCTGATGAGCGTCGATCATGCCTGGGAAACCGACGCAAATTCTGCCGCGATCACGACGCGGGCCTATGAAGCCGCGCTTCCTGGCATTGGCAAATGGATCGTTCCGGTGGCCCTGTTCTTCTTCGCCTTCACCACGATCATCGGCTGGTCCTATTATGGCGAGCAGGCGATCACCTATCTTTTCGGTGAATGGGCAACCCATCCGTTCCGTTATCTCTGGGTGCTGGTGGTTTTTGCCGGGACAATCGCTTCGGCAGACTGGCTCTGGCTGCTCGGCGACATCGCGAACGCCTCCATGGCGTTCCCGAACCTGATCGCCATTCTGGCCCTGTCAGGTGTTGTGGTGGTGATGCACCGCGCCAATGATGATGCCGGTCATGGCCATCCGGTTCATGATTATTCTCGGCCCGGAGAGGAAAGCGAGCCATAAGGCGCCCGCCTGCGGCCCGGCCTCGCGCCAGCACTGTCAGACATTCCACCCGCAGATTGCGGCACGCCGGGCCAACAGGCCGGCAGCGAGACTGACATCCGCCTATTTCGCATAGGCGGCGGCCAGATCCTTGTCCCTTGCCGCGACGAGATCGGCAAGATCGGCGATGACCCTGGCCTGCTTCCAGGTCGCGTCATCCTGCATCTTGCCATCGAGCATCGCCACGCCGCGACCGTCGGGCAAAGCCTCAAGAATGCGCCGGGCCAGCCGGACCTCTTCCGGGTCCGGGCTGAACACACGCTTGGCAATCTCGATCTGGTTCGGGTGCAGCGTCCATGTGCCGACGCAACCGAGCAGGAACGTGTTTCGGAATTGCTGCTCGCAGGCTTCAAGGTCGGCAATGTCACCAAACGGGCCGTAAAAGGGCTTGATCCCGGCCATACCGCAGGCGTCGATCATGCGCGCGAGCGTATAGTGCCAGGGATCCTGCTGCGCGGTGGCACGCGGCGCGCCGCGGTCATTGGGATCATCGATCACGCGATAAAAGGGATGGCCGCCGCCGACGCGCGTGGTTTTCATCTTGCGGCTGGCGGCAAGGTCGGCCGGACCGAGCGAAATGCCCTGCATGCGCGGGCTGGCCAGCGCAATTTCCTCGACCCGCGCGACACCTTCGGCAGTCTCAAGAATGGCATGCAGCAGGATCGGACGGGCAAGACCGGCCTTCGCCTCTAACTGGGCGAGCAACTGGTCGACATAGTGGATGTCAAACGGGCCTTCGACCTTCGGGATCATCAGAACGTCCAACTGGTGGCCCGCTTGCATCACCAGCTGCGTCACATCATCGAGAAACCAGGGCGAATTGAGCGGATTGACCCGGCTCCAGAAGCCGGTTCCGCTGGCCTGCCAGTCGATCATGCCGGCCATTTCGATGACGCCGGCGCGCGCGGCCTCCTTGGCATCGGCGGGTATGGCATCTTCGAGATTGCCGAGGATCACATCGGCGGTCTGCGCCATTGCCGGCACCTTGGCGCGCACCTTGTCGAGATGCGGCGGCACGAAATGGATCATCCGCTCCAGCCGGACCGGCAGCTCCAGAAGCGGATCGGGCGCACCCGCGGCCAGCGGCTTGAAGAACTGACGCGGTGTGCGTGATGACATGATGTGTTTCCTCCCCGGATTATGCTGCACCGCACGCTAATCCAAGAGCGCGCGGAATGAAACCGTATGGAACCGTATTGCATTTTAAAGAAAGAGATGCTGCGCCAGCCTGCCAGCCCTCTTTATCCTGCAAGCCGAATAACCCATATCCGTCGTTCAGGGCAATGTAAGGACGCGCAGGCATCATGATCATCACCACGACGCATTCGGTCGAAGGCCGGACGATCACCAGCTATAAAGGGCTTGTCACTGGCGAGGCGATAATCGGCGCGCATATTTTCAAGGATCTGTTTGCCGGCCTGCGCGACATTGTTGGCGGGCGTTCGCAAGCCTATGAGCAGACCATCCGCGAGGCCCGCGAGGCCGCCGTTCAGGAAATGACCGCCGAGGCGACGCGGCTGGGCGGCGATGCAATCGTCGGGATTGATATCGACTATGAAGTGGTCGGGCAGGGCGGTTCGATGATGATGGTTTCGGTTTCCGGCACAGCGGTCACGCTCGACTGAAGACAGCCGCAGCGCACCGAACCAGCGCTGCGTCGAAGGGACTTGTCTTGGCCTTCGATCCGCGCGAGATGAAGGCACACACTCGGGGCGGTTAGCTCAGCTGGCAGAGCGGCTGGTTTACACCCAGTAGGTCGGCGGTTCGAACCCGTCACCGCCCACCACAGCGCATCCTGAAGCAGAAAGAGGCGTCTGACCCGGCGGCAGGCTTGCCCACAGCGTTCACCTGGCCTCAAACAGGACCGGAAACAGATCAGAAGGAAGGCAGTGGCCATGGAATATGCAGATGTTGTCAGCGGTCGGCGCAGCATTCGCGGCTATCTCGACAAGCCCGTGGCCAGAAGCCTGATCGAAGAGATTCTGGCATTGGCGATCCGGGCGCCATCGTCGCTCAACACACAGCCATGGAATTTTTTCATCGTGACCGGAGCGCCGCTGGAGAAGATCCGACAGGGCAATGTCGAGCGCAATCTGGCCGGTGTGGAGGACACGCGCGAATTCCGCCGCGGGCCGGGCTATGAGGGCGTCCACCGTGAGCGCCAGATCGAGATCGCCAAACAGCTGTTCGGTGCAATGGGCATCGCGCGCGACGACAAGCCGGCGCGGCAGGACTGGGTGTTGCGCGGTTTTCGCCAGTTCGATGCGCCGGTTTCGATCGTGGTCACCTATGACCGCGCAATCCATGGCAGCGATATCGCGCCGTTCGATTGCGGCGGCGTGGTCAATGCCGTGGTCAATGCGGCATGGTCGAAGGGGCTGGGTTGCGTGATCAATTCACAAGGCATCATGCAGAGCCCGGTGGTGCGGGAACATGCAGGCATCCCCGACGATCAGGTGATCATGATCTGCGTCGCCATGGGCTGGCCGGATGCGCGTTTCCCGGCCAATGCGGTTGTTTCAAAGCGCAAGAGCCTCGATGAGGCGGTGACCTTTGTCGGCTTTACTGACTGATACCAAGCTGCATGGATCGGAACCGATCCTTGCAGCGAAGGCAAGCGCGACTGCGCGTCGGCGCTTACGCGCCGGATGGGCGGATGAGTCATCATCCGCGCACGTTGGAATGAGCCGGTCGGACTGCGACCTAACAGGCGACCGATCCGTCAAAGACGCGACCGCGCCGACCGCGCCTCAGGATGAGGCTTCGCGACGCGTCCTTCCGTAGCCTGCTTAACGCACCGAGCCCCCCGCCAGGGGGCTGGCGTTTGACGCACATCACCAATAAATGACGTAGATCACGCTGAGGATCGCCACCGCCGAGATCGAAGCAACATTAAAGCCGGTGCGGGTGGCGAAATTGATGTCCCCAAGCGCGACAGGCTCGTCAGCTTTTGGTGCCCCGGTCAACAGGCTGACCGCGACGCCGAGCACCATGATGGCAAGGAACACGATCCAGATCCGTAGCACGAAAGGCAGTTCCGGCATGATGAATTTCAGCGCCAGACTGAACACCACCGAACCGAGCAGGACGGCAAAAGCACCCTCCTGATTGGCCCGCCGGAAGAAAAAGCCAAGCAGGAAGATCGCCACCACACCCGGCGCAATAAAGCCGGAATATTCCTGGATGGTCTGGAACGCGCTTTCCATTCCGCCAAGGAATGGCCGTGCGAGGATCAGCGCAATGATCATCGCCACCAGCGCCGAAATCCGCCCGACCAGAACATAATGGCGCTCACTGCGGCCCTTCGCGATATAGTCACGATAGATGTCCATGGTGAAGATGGTCGAGATCGAGTTCATCATCGAGGCCAGTGACGACACAATCGCTGCGATCAGGGCCGCGAACACCAGCCCGCGCAGGCCTTCCGGGGCCAGTGTCATCAGCGTTCCATAGGTCCGGTCAGGCTTCTCGTTCAGCGCGTCGGCGGCCAGCGCGCCGTCCTGCGCCAGGATCAGCGCAGCAATGCCCGGCACCACGACGATCAGCGGGATCAGGAGTTTCAGGAACGCCGCCAGAGCAAGGCCCTTCTGGGCTTCTGCGAGGCTTTCGGCCCCCAGCGCACGCTGGATGATATACTGGTTGAAGCCCCAATAGGAAAAGTGCAGCACCCACAGCCCGCCAAGCAGCGTCCAGATGCCGGGCAGATCGCCATAATTGGGATGATCGGACAACAGGATCATCTTGAAATGGCCGGGCACCTCTGCGCCAAGCCGCGCGAAACCGGCCACTGGTCCATTGCCGCCGCTGACAAGATCGAGCGCGATCCAGGTGATTGCAAAACCGCCGGCAATCAGGATCACCACCTGAATGATATCGGTCAGGGCCACCGCCTTCAGGCCGCCATAAAGCGAATAGAGCAACGCAAAGGCCGCCAGCCCCATCATCGCATAGAACACATCCAGCCCGGTCAGGCTTTCAATCGCCAGCCCGCCCAGCCACAACACCGCAGCGAGATTGACGCCGGTGTAAAGGATGATCCAGTAAACCGACATCAGCGTCTTCACGCCGGTGCCATAACGCGTCTCAAGGAATTGCGGCATCGTGTAGATCTGCCGTTTCAGGAAGATCGGCAGGAAGAATTTCGCCGTGACCAGAAGCACAATCGCCGCCTGCCACTCATAGGCCGCGATCGCAATCCCGACGACGAAACCCTGTCCGGACTGGCCGATGATCTGCTCAGCAGAGATGTTCGCCGCAATCAGCGAGGCCCCGATCGCCCACCAGGGCAGAGACCGCCCGGCCAGGAAATAATCCTCAGTGTCCTTGGCATGGCCAGCAGGCTCTCGCGACACCCAGATGGCGATGGCAAACAGCACCACCGCATAGATTGCAACCACGCCGGTATCAATTGCTCCCAGGCTCATGACCAGGGCCTCCCCTTTTGTTGTTTTATGGTTTTTGTGAAAGATGCAGTGTCGTCATTGTGGGCAGTCCGGGCCTGCACCGGAGACCGAAACCAGCCGGATATCGCCAAGCCCGAAGCGTGTGCCGGCGGGCGCAGAGAATGTCAGAGCGGCATCCAGCGCCGAGATGTCCACACCTTCGCCAGCCAGACAGCGCAGCGGCAGCCGTATATCGGCCCAGTCGCCCGGAGCGACCGCAACCGTCTCGCGCGCCGCGCATGCCGCGTCAGCACATTGCAGGCCGACCGTCAGCGCAAAAGCCTGCTCACTGCTGACCGCGAAGGCCAGCGCCTTGCCATCGGCCAGTGCGCCGCTCCAGTCCACCGTGTCGCCCTCAGGCAGGAAGGCCAGCGCCTGTCCGTCGGCGGCGAAATCGAGCGCGATGGCGTCTTCCTGGCCGAGATGGTCGGTGCGCCGGGCACGCAGTCCGGGCAGATTGGCGCGGGTGCCGTTGAAGATCACAGCTTCGTCCGGCGCGAGCAGGAAGGCCTTCCACGGGGCGGATGCCACGCCGCGGCGGAACACCTCGCTTTGCTCACCGCCGGCCAGTTGTGCCACACCGCTGTCCTCGGAAAGGACGCCAGGCGCACCGGCATCGCCATAGGAAAGCCCATAACCGAGCGCGAACAGCGGGTCATAATCGCTGTCGCCGGCATTGAGCATCGTCTGCATCGCCGTTTTCGGCCAGGAGAAGGACAGCCGACCGGTAAAGTCATATTCCGGGTCAGCCTTGAACAACAGGTCGGCCACACCGCCGCCTTCGGTTCCCGGCAGCCAGGCAGCAACAAACGCATCGGACGCATTCAGTTCCGGGTTCACCCAGAGCGGTCGGCCAGACAGGAACACCGAAACGACCGGAATGCCGCGCGCGCGAAACCCAGCAAGCCGCTCGGTGTCAAAGCCATTGGGCTGGAAGTCAAGATGGTCGAGATCGCCCTGGAATTCAGCATAGGGGTCTTCGCCATAGACCGCGATGACGACATCGGCGCGTGTGGTGCTGCGCCCTTCCGGGTCGAAGATCACCCGTCCGCCGGCTTTGCGCACTTCATCGCGAATGCCGCCGAGAATCGACTGACCATTGGTGAAATCGCTGTTGTCATAGCCCCCGCCCTGCCAGGACAGTGTCCATCCACCGGCCTGTTTGGCGATACTGTCAGCGCCATCGCCGACAACGAGTATGGTCTTGCCGGCATCGAGCGGCAGAAGGCCGTCAGTGTTCTTCAGCAGCACCAGAGACTTGCGAACGGCCTCGCGCGCCACGGCCCTGTGCCTGGCAGAGCCGAGCGCAGCCGCATCGCCGGCACGCGCGCGCGCGCTCGGCTTCGGCTTGTCGAAAATCCCCGCCTTGGCCTTGGCGAGCAGGATCCGGCGCACCGCATCATCCAGCCTCTGCATCGGGATTTCACCTGATTGCACCGCAGCCAGCGTGGATTCGTAAATTCCCTTCCAGCTGTCGGGGGCCATATACATGTCGACACCGGCCAGCAGCGCTTGCGGACAGTCGGTATTGGTGCAGCCCTCGATCTGGCCATGTCCGTTCCAGTCGCCGACAACAAAGCCTTCAAAGCCCATCCGGGTCTTCAGAACATCGGTCAACATGTCCTTGCGGCCATGCAGCTTGACGCCGTTCCAACTGTTGAAACTGGCCATCACCGACTGCACGCCGGCCTCGATTGCGGGGAAATATCCCGCCGCGTGAATGTCGCGCAGTTCTGCTTCCGACATGCGCGTGTCGCCCTGATCGATGCCGTTTGTCGTGCCGCCATCGCCGACAAAGTGTTTGGCCGTCGAGATCACCCGCGAATCGTCAAAAAAGCTGGGTGTTCCGGGCCGCCCCTGCAGGCCGAAGACAATCCGGTCGGCATAGGCGGCGACAAGCTGCGGGTCTTCGGAAAAGCCCTCATAAGTGCGCCCCCAGCGGTCATTGCGCGGCACAGCCAGTGTCGGCGCAAAGGTCCAGTCATGGCCCGATATGATCAGTTCATGCGCTGTCACCCGCATCACCCGCTCGATCAGGTCGGGATCGTTCGCTGCACCAAGTGCAATATTGTGCGGAAACACGGTCGCGCCGGCCAGATTGGCATGGCCGTGCACGGCATCAATGCCCCAGATCACCGGAATGGCCACCTCAACGCCCTCGGGATCGATCGAGGCTTCAAAGAACGCATCGGCCGCGTCCAGCCAGGCGGACATGTCGGCATAGGGCTGGTCACCGGGCGCAGAGTTTCCGCCCGACAGGACCGAGCCGAGCCGGTAGTCGCGAACCTCCTGCGGGGTGACACTGTCGCTGTCAGCCTGAATCACCTGACCGACCTTCTGCTCCAGCGTCATCTTCGCCATGATCGCATCGACGCGCGCGGCAACCGCGCTGTCGGTTTGCGGCACATCCAGCACCGGCCAGACCGACGGATCGGCAGCGCCGGCGGGCGCAGTGCCGGAAACGGTTGTGCAGGCCGATACTGTCAGAACGGCAAGCGTGGAAATGGCCCGGGCCATGATGGATTTCGATACGCGTGGCATGGGGTCGTTATCCTTGATCTTGAAGGTTGCGGTCAGGCTGCGCGTGCAGCGCTGCAATAGCTGTCGAGATAAGCCTGATGCATCGGAAGACCGGCTGAAGTGCGCCGGACATTCTCTTCGATGTGCGCGAGAAAATCCCTGACCTCGGTCTCGCTCATCTTGTCGGCAATCGGATGATAGGTTTGCGGCAACAGGCCCTGGCCGAGCATCACCTGCGTCCAGGAATTTTCAGCGAAAAGCTGGTCATTGGCGCGAAACACCCGCCCGGTCTCGCGAAACAGTTCGATCCGGTGCGCAAGCCCCTCCGGTATCTCCATCGTGCGCAGATGCCGCCAGAACGGCGTGTCGGTGCGATGGGTCAGGTGATAGTGCAGGATCAGGAAGTCGCGAATATGCTCCATCTCATAGGCGGTCTGGGCGTTGAATTCATCGACATCGGCGCGGCTGACACCGCCAACCGGAAACATCTGCAGCAGCCGGAAGATCGAGCGCTGGATCAGGTGGATGCTGGTCGATTCCAGCGGTTCAAGGAAACCCGATGACAGGCCAATTGCGACGCAGTTGCGGTGCCAGTGCGAACGCCGCGTGCCTGTGCGGAAACGGATCAGGCGCGGATCGGTGCGGGTTGGCCCGTCAATATCGGCGAGAAGCTTCTCGCGCGCGGCGTCCTCGTCCATGAATTGCGATGAGAATATGATGCCATTGCCGGTGCGGTGCTGCAGCGGGATCTTCCAGCGCCAGCCTGCGCCATGCGCGATCGATCGCGTCAGCGGCGGCGGCGGGACGACAGATTCGGTCTGCACGGCAATCGCGCGGTCACAGGGCAGCCAGTGGGTCCAGTCTTCATAGCCCACTCCCAGTGTCTGGCCAATCAACAGTGCCCGGAACCCGGTGCAATCAATGAACAGGTCGCCCTCTAGCCCCTCCGCGCTGTCGAGTTTCAGGCTGGCAATGTCGCCATTTTCACTGCGGTCAACCTGCGCAATGCGCCCCTCGACGCGCCTGACGCCGTGGCTTTCGGCAATCTCGCGCAGGAAGCGGGCATAGGCCGTGGCGTCGACATGATAGGCATAATTGAGGCCAAGCTTCGGCAGATGGGCAAAGCGCCCCTGTTCGGATGCGACAAGCTCAAGGCAATACTCGCCGAAATCCTTCGCAATGCCCATTTCGCGCCCACGTTTCCAGAAATGCTGGAAACCGGCCGACCAGTGATCCTTGCCGGTGATCCCGAAGGAGTGAATGTAGCGATGGCCCAGATCGGTCCAGTTCTCGAACGCGATGCCGAGCTTGAACGTCGCATTCGTCGCCCGCATGAAGCTCGGCTCATCAATGCCGACAAGACTGTTATAGTTCAAAAGGGTCGGGATCGTCGCCTCGCCGACACCGACAGTGCCGATCACGTCGGATTCCACCAGCGTGATATCGACGACCGTGCCAAGCGTCTTTGCAATCGCTGCGGCTGTCATCCAGCCTGCGGTCCCGCCGCCGGCAATCACGACTTTCATTCGGGTTTGTTGCGGGTCTGACATGATACTCCTCAACGGTTCAGCCGACTGGCCAGGAATTTGCGCACGCGCCGGACCATGTCTTCATCAACAGGGTTCAGGATGCCGCGGATGCGCTCGGGGATGTGGTCTGAGGTCGCGCTGTCATTCTCAAACACATAATGATCGAACAGATCGCGCCAGATACGCTTTTCATCCGCCGGCAAATCGCGCAGCGTCACCATGGCATGGCTGAGCACATCCTGCGGCGTGCCGAGATATTCCGGCACCGTGCGCCACCAGTAATTGACCAGCACATTGACCGGCGCAAAAGCCTCGACATGGTGCCACCACATTGACGGAATGAACACGGCGTCTCCGGGCTCAAGATCGGCGATCTGCGCGTGTTGCATCGCTTCTGCAAATCTCGGGAAACGGTCGCGGTCGGGCGCGTGGAAATCGACCAGGCTGATCGGCCGGCCTGCCGGGGTCAGCTCGAACGGGCCGATATAGAGATTTTCGGTCTGGTCGGGCGGAAACAGGGTAAAGCGGCGCTGTCCGGCGGCGACGCAGGCGATGTTCAGCGGCAGGTCATTGTGTGCGGCAATTCGGGTTTTCGTGCCGATCCAGATGCTGATCAGCGGGTCCAGTTCGCCAAAATCGATGTCATTTTGCGCGCGCAATCCGGGCAGGACATCATCGACAATCATCGAAGCCATGTAGATCAGCGGCGGTTCGGGCCGGCCGCCATGCTCGACCACCTGCTGCAGGAAGGTGCTGAGACGCGAATTGCCGCGATCGACATTCAGGCCAGTCAAAGCGTCATTGTAGAAAATCCGCCCATCGAGCTGCGCGGAACCGACACAGACAGGCACCTCGGCGCCCGCATCGAAACTGCGAAGATAGTCAACCAGCGCCGCATCTGACCGGCGCGCGGCCTGAACCAACGGCCAGTCGGCCACGAAATCCCTGATGATGAAGGGTTCGCGCGTCGCGCCCAGCCCGGCAATGGCCTGCGGCGTGCGGCGCAGGGTGCGTTCTGCGACCCTGCGGGTTCCTTCAATCCAGCCATCAAAGCCTGCTGAGCCGTCTGCCATCATGCCAGTTCCGTATCAAGCGCGTTGCGCCGCCGGACCAGTGCGGCCAGTCGCGAGAGCGAGGCCACGGCCATGAACACAGGCTGCAGGAAACCCGCCGCCTGCAACCGGCCAAGCGTCTCGCCATCAAGTCCGTAAAGCCTTTCCTCTGCAATCATCAGATAACCCGCAAGTCTTCCCTGCTTGCCGCTGTCGAGCGTCAGATCCAGCGTGAACGGTTCGACAAGTTCCAACTCGTCCAGCATCGCGGAAAAACCTGCCAGCGACTGTTCGGCCTCATGCACATCTGCAAGCATCTGCGAGACCTCATCCAGCCGGGCCGAAGGCTGGCCATCAGGCAGAAACAGTGGCTCCCCCTCGCTCTGGCTGATGCGTGGATGGTCGATATCGACATGCACTTCGAGCGTGTCGCCCTTGCGCCCGATCAGGAACGGCTTCATGCGGTGCGCCACCGGGATCCAGTCGGCGTCCCAGCCTGAAGCATTCAGGAACAGGTTGCTGTCACGCTCCAGCCCGAACAGCGCGAGCGGGCGGATCAGACCGCCTTCCTTGTCACGGCTGAACACGACCGGATAATTTGCCTGCGCAAGCCGGAACTCGTGCGGGAACACCGGTGCCAGCATCACATTGTCGCCCAGCGCGGCGGAGCGTTCGGTTCTGAGCCGCAGGCCGGCATGCTGGACGGGATTGAGTTGCACAAGCTGTGTCATCGAAGTCTCGCCTTCATACCCGCGTCATGTCGCGCGCGACAATCTGGTCAAGCAGGTCTGCATTCGTGGGCAGGCCGGCCAGCATGCGTTGCGCTTTCTGTGAAATCTCGCCGAGCCGCAGCCGGGCGCGTTCGGGCATGTCCTTGCGCCGCAGCTGCGTGCGCGCCGGCGTGGGAAAGCCCATACCGTAAAGCACATAGGCGTAGCTGGCGGCCGGGAAAATCTCGAGCGCATGGGCAAAATCATCGCGTGCCGGGGGGACATGTCGCCATTGCGCCAGCAATTCGCGCAGCCGGTCCGGCCAGCTGTCGGCGTCGCGATGATCGCGCCAATACGGCTCGCTGCGGCGGCTGGGCACATAGTGCAGTTTGAGAAAATCGACGATCCGCTGCCAGCGATAGCTGAAACGCTCATTGAACCGGCGAGAGACGGTTTCCAGCGCCGCGCGCGATGGCGGCAGCATGTCGCTGAGGCTGGTCGCTGACAGTTCGATCATGACAATCGCAGAAGCCTCCAGTGGCTCGACAAAGCCCTGCGACATGCCGATGGCGACCGTGTTGCCGATCCAGGGCGTCTCTCGATAGGCACTGCGAAACCGGATCAGCCGGGCGTTCTCGCCGGTCACCCCTGCGCCGGGCGCGGCCCGGTCGAGATAGGCGGTCAGCACCTCGCGCGCGTCAGCTTCTTCCATATGCCGGGTGGAAAACACATGTCCGACACCGCGCCGCGTCTGCAGCGCGATGTCCCAGACCCAGCCTGCCGGCATCGCTGTGGCATTGGTCTGCGAAGCGCGAACGCTGTTGTCAGGGACGTGCACGGTGAGCGCGGCATCGTTGAACAGGATGTGTGAGACATCGCGCAGGCCACCGCCGGGCCGGTCCTGCATCAGCAGCGCCTTCGCGCCAGTGCAGTCGACAAACAGGTCGCCCTGGACCTGCCCGGCCTGCGCTGTGGCAACGCTTTCGATATCGCCGCTGGCCGAGCGCTCAATCGCGGTCATGTCGGCGATCACATGGTGCACGCCAAGCTTTTCGACACAATGGGTTTTTAAGAGCCGGGCAAGCGCTGGCGCATCGAGATGATAGGCGTAGTTCGCAACAGCCGCGAAGGGCGGCGTTTGCGGTTGTTTCGGTGCCTTGCCTGCCGCGCACACGGCCGCCTGCGCGCTGACCGCATCTGCGAATGCTGTGCCGTCGGGCGCCGCTTTCCACAGGCTGATGGGGTCGATATCGTCCTGGCTCGGCAGTGCATCGAACGGATGGAGATAAGTGTCGCCGGGTGAGCCATCGACCCAGCCATCGAAACGCGAGCCCTGTTTGAAGCTCGCCTGTGTCTGCTGAATGAATTCCGCCTCGCCAATCCCGATCCGGCGCAGCGTGTCACGCAGGCTCGGCCAGGTGCCTTCGCCAACGCCGAGGATTGGCACATTCGCAGACTCGATCAGCGTGATGCGCAATCCGTTGGACGCATGGGCGCGGTGATCGGCAGCCAGAATACCTGCCGTCAGCCAGCCGGCCGTTCCCCCGCCGACAATCACGACATGCCGGATTGCACCTTCAGACACCTCACACTCCCTGTTTTTGCTTTTGGCACTTATCCTAGCTGTAAAATTGCAACTCGCTAAAGTGCATCACCCTGAGGCGGACGGGGCGCGCCAGGAAATTCCCCGCGCGCCCCGCCGGATCGTCAGAGCCGTCAGAATGTGTAGCGGGCACCGATATTGTAGCGCGCGCCCGTCTGTGTGGCGAAGTTCACAAAGGCTTCACTGCGGCCGATAACACGCCGGGTCTCGTCAAGCACGTTGATACCTTCAACAAACACCGTCAGCCGGTCAGTAACGTCATAGCTGGCATTGAGGTCGACCTGCTGGAAATCTTCGACGAAGAGCGGGTTGCCGACGGCACCACTCACGCCGGTGTTCGAGGTCAGGAACTTGTCACGCCAGTTATATGCGACACGCACCTGAATACCGTTCTTGTCGTAGAAGCCGACAAGGTTGGCACTGTCGGAAAGCCCGACCAGCGGTGTCTGAAGTGTGCCAGAAGGTGCGAATACGTCGAACTCTGTATCGCCATTGACAACCGTATAGTTGGCAATCCAGCCCAAGCCGGTTTCACCAAGGAAATGCTGCCAGGCAAATTCCCAGCCATCGACATTCTTGGTATCGCGGTTGGCTGGAACCGACATGCGGAAGCTGACCAGCGGGTCTTCACCGGGAACCCCGAAAATGTTTCCGGTCACGAAGCCGTTTTCATCGGTGAAGAACACTTCGAATGTCGAGGGGTCTGCATTCTGGAAGATGTATTGACGGATCGCATCTGAATCCGTGGTTCCCAGCGCAGCAGCCGCCTCATTGAAACGTGCCCCGCCAACCGGCGTGAACACTTGGAACGGGGTTTCATTGACAACATCGGTTCCGATGAAGTTCTCGACTTCCTTGTCAAAGAAACCAACCGTCACCGAGCTTCCGCCCGAGCCGCCATAATACCATTCGGCCGACAGGTCGATATTCCAGGACAGGAACGGGTTGAGATCCGGGTTGCCGCGTGTGCCCGTGCCGCCATCGACACGGAACAATTGCGCGACCGACTGGCCACCCTGGATATCGGAATAGTTCGGACGGGTCATTGTCCGGCTATAAGAGGCCCGCAGAACGACATCCTCTATCGGCTCAAGCCGGAAATCGACATTCGGCAGCCAGTATTCGTAAGAGCCTTCGAGCGACGTGAAGTCGCGATTATCGATATCGTTCAGGCCGAGCAGCGCGAATTCATTCGCGGCCACCCAGGCTGTTCCGTTGGGCACCCCGACCAGAGCGTCGGAGGTCACATCCGTAGTCTCATAGCGCAGTCCCGCGACCAGCTGGGCAGGCGAAGGACCAAGATCGAACTCGCTGTTGACCTGGAAGAAGGCAGCGATGCTCTCCTCTTCGGTGCGCCGGTCAGTTTGCAAGGGGGTATCATTGATGCAGATACCATCCCCGCCACAGACAGGCCCAAAATTCCCGATGGGCTGGTCCATTGTTGCGAGCAGCTTGTCGAAATCAACGATGAAGAAGTCCTGCTGCGTGGTCGAGGCACCTTCAAACTCGTCGAAATTTTCAGCCAGGTTTGCCCGCGTCCAGATATCATCGGCGAAATCATCCGGCGTTCCGACACCGCCCCAGCTGTCACGCTGGTTGTTGGAGAAGGTCGCGCGATAATCATTCTTGGTATAAGACGCACCGAAATCGACGCTCTTCACGATCGACGTGTCGAATTCGTATTTGCTGAACAGCTGGATCTGGTCGATTTCCGTGCGGATAAAGCTGTCCTGGAAAGTCGAACCCGTGCCCTGCATCCGGGCGGCGCTGATTTCGCTCGTTCCGTCGTCAAAACCTATCGAAAGCGTCGGCAGTTCGGTGGTGAAATCCAGCCCCTGGAAGTTGAGCGAGAAATCGGCCGTTGACAAAACGGCGCTGGTTCCGAACGGGCTGTCGGCACCGCTTTCGGCACTGGAGCTGTGCGCGTCGAGGACAAAGCTCAGCCGGTCGGTGGCCTGCCAGTCGAGATTGATACCGAACGACTCGTTTTCCGAAACCGAACCGGTTCGCGAGGCACCCATCGACAGGTCGGTATTGCCCGCAAAGAACTCGTTGTAAAACTGGATGTCAGCGATCTGGCCATCACCAAAGGCACTGCTTGTGTTCACCGGGTCGTGGTTGAACCACACCGAGAGGTCGGACGTCCGGGTCTGAAGAGTGTTTTCAGAATAGAAATAGTCCAGTGTCGCGGTGAAGGAACTGATCGGGCGGTATTGCAGCGAGGCCTGACCATTGATCCGCTCGCGATTGATGTCCGCAAGCGAATAATTGCCGTTCTGGGGAACAGAATAGATCTGTCCCTCGCCCGGACGATTGATGACATTGCTGTCGTTGGGCGGTTGTGGCAGCGCGCCCCAGCCGTTTTCGAAGCCGACAAAAGCGCCGCGCCAGCCGCTGCTTGTGCCAAACTGCGCAACACCGGAATCGCGCTCCTGGAAGCTGCCCGCAACCACCACACCAATTGTGTCATTGGCAAATGTGTTGGTGTAGATGCCAGAGATTTCCGGCGTCAGACCCTTGTCGCCCAGCGTTGTAACGGAGTCATCATAGACACCCTTCGCACCAACCGAGAAGTGCAGTCCCGGATTGTCGAGCGCGCGGGCGGTCTTGATGTTCAGGGTTGAGCCGATACCGCCGGTCGGCAGATTGGCGCGACCGGATTTGTAGACATCGACACCGGCAATGCCCTCAGAGGCGAGATTGCCGAAATCGAAGCTGCGCGAAGCTGGCGCGCCACCTTCAAGGAAGGCGCTCGGCATCTGACGTCCGTTCAGCAGGACGAGGTTGAAATCAGGACCAAAACCGCGAACTGTGACGGTCGAGCCTTCACCGTTTGAGCGGTCGATCGAAACACCGGTGATCCGCTGCAGCGATTCTGCGAGGTTGGTATCTGGAAACTTGCCCATTTCCTCAGCGGTGATCGCATCGACAACGCCTTGCGAGTTGCGCTTGATCGCCGATGAGGCAAGCAGCGATTCGCGAATGCCCTCGACGACAACGACTTTCTGGCGCAGCGGGTCAGACGCGACCTCACCGGTGGTCACAGGCTCATCGCTGTCTTCCTGCGCAATTGCCGGCTGGGACAGCGCTATCGCTGACACACCGCCAAGCAGCATAAGACCCCAGTTCAACCGGGGCTTCCTGTTTTCAGTTTTTTTCATCTGGTCTCTCTCCCTCGATGTTTGCATTCTTGTTTTCCTTCGCCCGCGTCAACGCGCGGGCACCTCCCACGGGCCCATCGGCTCGCCGTTCCATTCCTGGTCTGACAGACAGGCCAGTCCGGTTTCCATGTCACCCGCGCACTGCTCGACCCGCACCCAATCGACCAGCAGTTGCGCAGGGAACGCTGCCGGATCGAAACCCGCCTTGTTTGATTTTTCCGGAAGGTTCCCGCCAACTGCCAGATTGAGCGACAGGAAAAACGGCTGATCGAAGGGTGCGAAGGTGCGCCCTTCCGCCTCAGGCGCGACCGTGTGCCAGTCATCGCTTTCAAGCCGCAAGAAAATTTCGCCATCGACCAGCCATTGCAGGACGCCTTCGCCCCATTCCAGCGTGTAGACCCGCCATTCATCCGATGGGCCGGGCCGGCCCAGACCATCAGACTTGGCAAACCAGTAGGTATTGCCGGGAGCCAACGCGCCGAAATGCAGCGCACCCGAGGTCCTTCGCTCGACACCTCCCGGACAGTCCTCGCACGGCGTTTCGAGATTGACCGCCTCCATGATGTCGATCTCACCCGACAGCGGCCAGGGGCCATAAACACTCTCTGCCGGCATCATCCAGAAAGCAGGCCATGTCCCCTGCCCGGCCGGCAGCTTCATGCGCGCGGAGAACCGGCCATATTTCCAGGACGCCAGCCCGGACGTGTTCAGCTTGCCGGATGTGTAGGCCTGTGTGCGCTCACCTTGGGGGACATCTGTCATCGCCGCAGGAAAGGTTGGCCCGGTAAAGGTTTCCGGGCGAGCGATCAGCCGGAGAATGCCGTCTTCAACCTGGATGTTCTCTGCGCGGTCGGTATAGCACTGGCGCTCATTGTTCCCGCCGCCCCAGCATGAGCGTTCAGGCTCCCAACGTTCGCGATCCAGCGCGGTGCCCTCGAATTCATCGGACCAGACCACCTGCCAGTCCGGCACGCGGTCAGAACCGACAACACGGCTGTCGGCGCTGGCGCAACCGGTTACAGCGATCAGGCTGGCGCTGGCCAGCACGAAAAGTTTGAATTGCTTGAGCAGCATTATACGCCACTTCCTCCCTGACCTCAGCATGCGGAGGAGGCTGGGCGCTCTCAACAGGTTTGCGGCGAACCGGTCGGCTGGCGCGACGAATGGGAAGCCTGCTTCGGTTTCTGGGGGATAAAGGTGGGCGCTCGGCCGAGCCGCGAGCCGTTCAACCTGCTGTCAACCGGTCTACGGCTTCGCGATAACTGCGACTGGAACGCACGGTGACGCCGCCCGAAAGCACGATTTCCGCTTCGCCCTTTGCCAGCCGGCGGATCTGGCGAATGCAGCCGGTCGCGACAATGCTTGAGCGGTGGACGCGCTGGAACCGGCCCATTGGCAGGCTTTCCTCAAGGGATGAGAGCGTGCGCCGGACAGCCAGTTCAGACTGGACCATGTGGATCAGGGAATAGTCGCCCGCTGCCTCGATCCAGATGATCTCTCTGAGCGGGAGAACATAAAACCGCCCGGCATCCTGGAAACGCAGCTCATCCGGGCTTGTTGGTTCTGCAGCCGGAGCGACCGGGCGCGACGGCGGGCTGGCCTCGCGATTGCGGATGATCCCAAGCAGCCGGACGGCCTTGTCCACGGCATGACACACGCGCGCGGTGTCCAGCGGTTTGAGAAGATAATCGATCGCATCGATACCGAACGCATCCAAGGCATATTCCGGATGTGCGGTTGCAAAGACCACCAGCGGGCGCGGTTCGACCCTTATGGCCTGAGCGGCCTCGACGCCGCTCAGACCGGGCATCTCAACATCGAGAACGGCCAGGTCGATGCCGCCGCGATTGATCGCGCAAAGGGCCTGCTCGACCGCCTGAAAAGCCCCGACAATCTCGACCTTGCCGGTTCGAGCCAGCATCGCAACAATAAGCTCCAGTGCCGGGCGCTCGTCATCGCAGACAATGGTTCTGAGCATCTCTGGCAGCCTCCTGCGCTCCGCCTGAATTGGCCCAGCGTTCAGCACCTCGCTCCGACAAACAGACTTGACGTGAGCACAGTTATTCATTCGTTTGTCGAAAAGAGCAAATCACATGCCCGATGACTCAAGCGCCGGATATGGCGTCAGCCTTCGCCCGCAAACGCGCCAGTTCTGGACTTTCCAGCTTGCCGGCTGGTCGGCGATGGCTCTGCTGAGTTATGTCAGCCTGACCATCTGGTACAATCCAGGCCAGATCGCGCCTGCAATCCACACAATTGTACAGTCACTGCTTGGCATCGTCGTCAGCTCACCCCTGCGCGGAGTTTCCCGCCAACTGTGGCAGACCCCACTGGTCGTGCGGGTCGCGCTCAATGCCGTGGCTGTTCTTGTCGCTTCGCTGATCTGGACCGGCCTGCGCCTTGCGACCTTTACATGGCTGACGGGCGAGACGATCCCGATCACGGATTTTGGCGGCTGGATGTTTGCCTCCGTCATCGTCTTTGCCGCCTGGTCGGTGACCTATCATGCGCTGCGTTATTACCGTCAGTCGCTGGAGCAGCGCCGCCTCGCCACCGTGGCGCAAAACAATGCCCTGCGCGCCCGCGCCCGCGCCCAGCATGAGAGTTTCAAGCGGCTGAAAGCGGAGAAACTGTTTCGCGATGCCCAGCTGCGCAGCCTGAAATACCAGCTCAACCCGCATTTTTTCCTTAATGCCCTCAATTCCGTGTCTTCACTTGTCAGCAAGGGCGACAAGGAAGCGGCGATGACAATGCTGGCGCGGATCGGTGATTTCCTGCGGATTTCGCTGTCCGATCCCGACGATATCGAGCACACGCTTGATGATGAGGTCGAGGCACTGAAAACCTATCTCGGCATCGAGGAAGTGCGCTTTGGCGACCGGCTGCGCACGCAATTCATCATCGACGAAGGGGCGGGAGGGACAGCAATGCCAAGTCTTCTGCTGCAGCCCCTTTTTGAAAATGCCATCAAGCACGCGATCGGCCAGACCCTGAGACCGGTGACGCTGACTCTGCAAGCGCGCCGCTCCGGCGACAGGCTGGTGATCATCGTCAGTGATGACGGGCCGGGCCTTCGCTCCGGTGTCCGCGCGCATGAGACCGACCGCGACGGGATCGGGCTGAACAATGTCCGCCAGAGGCTGGAATCGGCATATGGGTCGGATTTCCGGCTCGAACTGAAAGAGGGCCAGCCTTCAGGCGTCTGTGTCGAAATGCAGTTTCCGGCATCGATCGCCGCAACCGGAGAGATCGCACTCGATCCGGTCTGAAGCCTGTTGGCGGAACGCACGGACCGGCCGGCGAAAACGCGGAGACAACGGCCTGCTTTTGCGCTAAGACAAGGCTCCCGAACAGCTCATCAGGCTCACCGCCATGACTGCAGAGGCTTGCAACCGATCAGGCTCCGGCAAAGCTCGCTCCGGAAGCCCCGGCGATATACGTGTCTCGATCCTCGTATTTCCACGCGCGCTTGGTGCGTCGATCTATTCCGCATTCGACGACCTGACCACCCTCGACCAGCGACCTGACCTGGACCGCCGGGGCCTTGGTAACCAGCCCCGGCTGAAAGTGTGTCTCGTGGGCGCAGAGATCAAACCGGTCGCGCTTCAGGGTGGGGCAATGGCCCTGCCGCAGGTCCGATTGGACGATGCCGGTCCGCAGGACATCGTGTTCGTGCCGGCCTGTTTCCTTGATGCCGCGACCCTGTCGGCCACGCCGCCGGGCGAACTTTTCGACCGCGCGCTTCTGGAATGGCTCGCCGGCCAGTATGCCGCCGGCGCCACGGTTGCCAGCCTGTGCACCGGCAGTTTCCTTGTGGCTGAAGCCGGTCTTCTGGATGGCGAACGCGCCACGGTCTACTCGCAATCCGCCGAGATGTTCGCGCGCAGGTATCGCAATGTGCACCTGCACAGCGAGCGCCCGATCCTCGTGACGGGGCAAGAGGGACGGCTCGTCATGGGCGGCGACGGCATCTATCACAGCGATCTGATGCTCTATCTCATCGCCAGATTTGTCTCACGCGAGGCGATGCACGCCTTTGCCAGGCTGACCGGCAAGTTCTGGACGGGCGATGTGCGCAATGTTCATGCGCGACTGGTCGAACACCATGATCATGGCGATGCGGCCATCCGCGAGGCGCAGGCCTGGCTCGCCGATCATCTCTCCGCCTGCGACCCGGTGAGTGCCATGGCGCAGCGCACCGGGCTCAGCAAGCGCAGCCTGGCGCGGCGGTTTCGGGATGCGACCGGTCATGCCCCGCTCGCCTATGTGCAGGCCTTGCGGGTTGAAAGGGCGAGGGCATTGCTGGAAGCCAGTGCGCTTCCCGTCACCGAGATTGCCGCCGAGGTGGGCTATAGTGATGTCAGCTATTTCAGCCGGCTGTTCCGGCGCGCGACATCGCTGGCGCCCGGTGCGTATCGCCGTCGGTTCGCGCTTGCGCCATGCCGGCAGACGCCTCTTTCCTGAACGCTGGCCGATCTGCCCATGGTCTGGCCGTTTTGCCGCTATCGCAGCGCAGGACGCACGGTTAACCTTTTCCTGGCTGGGCTTGCAACCGGAGGGACAACATGCAGACCGAGATTGACGAAGCGAAGATGCAGGAGCTCGCAGGCAAGGTGCTTGGCGACGTCGCAGGTGCGATGGGCGTGCTGTTGGCTTATCTTGGCGATCAGGCAGGCGTCTACAAGGCCCTTGAGAGCCATGGCCCGATAACGGCGCAGGCGC
>CAYUEM010000021.1:0-20649 GCA_964442925.1 uncultured Hyphomonadaceae bacterium | reverse complement strand
CGCGGCGCTGGATATCAAGGTGCAGGCGTTCCTTCGGCAGCCAGACCAGGAGCGGTGCAAGCCCGATCAGCAGGTAGACCGCACGCTTGTCCGGCGTCCAGCTGATCGCGAAAAGCGCCGTGACACCGACACCTGCGCCGGCGCTGTAGCGGCCCATCACGGTCCAGTCGATATGCTCGCGCAACAGGAAAGCGCGCCAGCCATTGGCCACCATCTGCAGCGCACCATGGATGATCATCGCCTGCGCCACGCTGACCGAGGGCAGGGCAATCAGCACGCCCATCAGGATGATCCCGCCGGCCATGCCGAAAATGCCCGAGATGAAGGAGGTGATTGCCGAGGCTGCGAGAATGATGATCGCAGCGCTGACAGGCATGTTTTCTCTCCGGGCTTGAACGCTTTCGATAAGCCGCTTCATCCGCGCGCGCAATTCCTTCGCTTAAGCCGACCTCGCGTCAGCTTTGATCCGGATCAAGGCGGCGGTTGCCGTGCGCGTCACGCTGTCAGGTCAGACAAGCGGCATCAGGAGGCACGAGGCCCATGCATTTCGAATACAGTCCGAAGACGAAGGAATACATCGAGCGTGTCGATGCCTTCATGCAGGCTAATGTCTTCCCAAACAAGGACACTTATGATCGCCAGCATGAGGAAGGCGGGCGCTGGAGCGTGCCGCCAATCCTTGAAGAGCTGAAGACGAAGGCGAAAGCCGAGGGGTTGTGGAACCTGTTCCTGCCGCCGAACGCCGAGCATGACACGCCGCAATATCAGGGCGCGGGGCTCTCGAATGCCGAATATGCGCCGTTGTCGGAGCTGATGGGTCGTGTCGGCTGGGGCTCGGAAGTGTTCAACTGCTCGGCCCCTGACACCGGCAATATGGAAGTGCTGCACCGCTATGGCTCCGATGCGCAGAAGGAGCAGTGGCTCAAGCCGCTGATGGCCGGTGAAATCCGCTCCGCCTTCCTGATGACCGAGCCGCTGGTGGCCTCATCGGACGCGACCAATATCGAGACCTCGATCCTGCGTGACGGCGATGACTATGTCATCAATGGCCTCAAATGGTGGAGTTCGGGCGTCGGCGATCCGCGCTGCAAGCTCGCGATCGTCATGGGCAAGTCAGATTTCGATGCGCCGCGCCATGCCCAGCAGAGCCAGATCCTCGTCCCGCTTGACACGCCGGGCATCACCGTGGTGCGCCAGCTTCCCGTGTTCGGCTTTGATGATGCCCCGCACGGCCATGCCGAAGTGCTGCTTGAGAATGTCCGCGTGCCGGCGAGCAACCTGATCCTCGGTGAGGGACGCGGCTTCGAGATTGCGCAGGGCCGGCTCGGGCCGGGACGCATTCATCACTGCATGCGCACCATCGGTGCGGCCGAAATGGCGCTGGAGAAGATGACCCGCCGGCTGCTCTCGCGCGAGGCTTTCGGCAAGACGCTGGCGGAACATTCGATCTGGGAACAACGCCTTGGTGAGGCGCGCACCGATCTGGAAATGACCCGGCTGCTGACGCTCAAGGCCGCATGGATGATGGACACGGTCGGCAACAAGGGCGCGAAAGACGAGATCGCGATGATCAAGGTCGCGGCCCCGCGCATGGCGCTGAAGATCATTGATGACGCGATACAGGCGCATGGTGGGGGCGGTGTGACCAGCGATTTCGGCCTTGCGCAGTCCTATGCCGGCATCCGCACGCTGCGCCTTGCCGACGGGCCGGACGAGGTCCACCTGCGCGCGATTGCCCGCAGCGAGCTGAAGAAATATCGCGACAATCCCGACTATCCGACCCACAGGCCGGACGCTTTTTAGCGGGTCGCTGAAAAACGCGTCACGCGGCCTGCCGGATGCAATGCAGCAGGTCTTCGCCAAAGCGTTCGGCTTTCTTCTCGCCGACGCCGGAAATGGCGGTCAGCTCAGACAGCGCCGCCGGGCGGGCCTGCGCGATGGCTGCAAGCGTGCGGTCATGGAACACGACATAAGGCGGCACGCCACGCGCTTTTGCTGTCTCCAGCCGCCACAGGCGCAAGGCATCGAACAGTTCGCGCTCGCGCCCCGACAGGTCCGACAGCGCATCGGCAGCGGTGCGCCGGGTCCGCTGCGGGCGGCGTGCCTGCGGATCGGTGCGCAGTTTCACGCAACCCTCCCCGCGCCACAGCGCCAGTACCCGGTCACCATCGCCAATGCCGAGCACCGGGCGCATCGCATCGCCGACTTCGCTCAGCAGGCCGGTAAAGGTCAGCTCGTCAATCACGCTGCGCCATCCGGCGGCCGAAAGCCCCGCACCAATGCCATAGGTTGAAAGGTTCGAAAGGTCCTGATCGAAACTGTCCTTCGCCTCACCGCGCAGATGCGCGATCAGCCGGCCCCGGCCGATCCGCTCGCCGGTGCGCTTGACCGCAGAGGTGGCCATTCGCGCCCATTCGCTGGCGTCATGACCTTCGCCCGCCTCCGCGCCTTCGCTGCAGATGTCGCAGTCGCCGCAGGCCTCCGCGTTGGACTCGCCGAAATAGCGCCGCACCGCTGCGCGCCGGCATTCGCGGCCATTGAGAAAGGCGAAAAGCTGGCGTGTCTTGCCGGTTTGCACCGCCTTGATCGCGTCGGATGCTGCACCGTCCTGTGTCCAGCTGAGCGCGCGGCGCATGTCGGACGGCCCGAAAAGCGCAATGCCTTCGGCTGGCTCCCCATCGCGCCCGGCGCGCCCAACCTCCTGCCAGTAGGCTTCGATCGTCTTGGGTGGGTCGGCATGGATGACGAAGCGGACATCGGGTTTGTCCACACCCATGCCGAAAGCGACGGTGGCGCACATCACCAGCCCGTCTTCCATCAGGAAGCGGCGCTGGCGCTCGGCCCGCAAGTCGCCGTCAAGGCCTGCATGATAGGCCAGCGCAGGACAACCCGCCTTGCTCAGTGCCTCGGCCAGCTTTTCGGTGGCGTCGCGGGTTGCAGCATAGACAATGCCGGGCCGGCCCGCCCGCGCCTGCACCAGTGAGATGATGCGCGCGCTGCGGTCGCCAGCCTTGGGCTCTGCGGAAAGCTGCAGATTGGGCCGGTCGAAACTGGCGACATGCACACGCGGGTCGTGCAGTGACAGTTGGGCGAGCATGTCCTCGCGGGTGCGCGCATCGGCAGTCGCGGTCACAGCCATGCGCGGCACGCCGGGGAACATCGCCGCCAGCCGGCCCAGCGCGCGATAATCGGGGCGGAAATCATGTCCCCATTGCGATACACAATGGGCTTCATCAATCGCGATCAGCGAAATGTCGAGGCCGGCAAGCTCATGGCCGAGCCGCGCAGCCAGTCCTTCCGGAGAGACATAGAGCAGGTCCATTTCGCCAGCGCGCGCGGCTTCAAGCGCGGCCGAGCGCGCCTCCTGCGACATCGAACTGTCGAGCCGCTGCGCGCGCACACCCAGCGCCACGAGCGCGTCCACCTGGTCGGCCATCAGCGCAATCAGTGGTGAGACAACCAGCCCGCAACCGGGACGCAGCAAGGACGGCACCTGGTAACACAGCGACTTGCCGCCGCCGGTTGGCAGGATCGCCATCACGTCCCGGCCGGCAAGCGCGTCTGCGATCACCGCCTCCTGGCCACCGCGAAAGCCGTCATAGCCATAGACGCGCTTGAGCAGCGTGCGAGCGTCTGTCAGAGTTGCATTTCCAGCCATTTGGTCATTTTGCGCAGAGTCGGCCGGAGTGGGCAATGCCAGCGCTCTTGCGCTTGCCGGTAAATTCGCGGACGATCTTTCAGCAATATCACGCAAGGGGAGACGTATTGAATGGCGATCAGGCAGGCACTGTCGGTCATGGCACTGGCACTGGCACTCGCTCTGGCACTCGCAGGGTGCGGCGCGCCGCAGGTTGAGGAGGCCGCCGATCCGGTCAGCGCGCAAACCGGGCCGCCACCGGCTGAGTCCCGCGCCGAACCGGTTGCACCCACAGAGCCGGGACCGGCGGAAATCGCTGTCATGCCCGCCGGGCAATATTGCTACCTGCGGGAAAGTGACACCTCCACAGAGGGACTGGAAATCACTGTCAGCGATGGCGGCATCTATTCCGGGCGCCACTATGGCACCGTGCATGATCAGCAGGCCGCTTATTTCACGGCGTTCGAGACAAAACTGACACAGGGAAGCCCGGATCGCGGCGGCCTTGTGACGTTCCAGGCCTATACCGAGGTGGATGGCGATACCCAGACCGGTGAGGATGGTTGGATCATCATGCCCGATGCGGCGCATCTGCAAGCTTTTGCCGACGCTGTGCTGGCGCAGGCCGATTGCGCCCATGTGGCGGCCACGGTATGGCCGGTGATCGCGGAATGAACGGCAAAACCTGAACGGCATCAGGCAGGTCAGCGCCCGACATCCGGACCACACAACTGATCAGGAGCCTTGATGACCCCTTTTTCCCGCCCTTCCGGACGCGCCGCCGATGAGCTTCGCCCGATCTCGCTTGAGCCGCAGGTTTCCCGCTATGCCGAGGGCTCGTGCCTTGCCAAATTCGGCCACACGCATGTTCTTTGCACCGCAAGCTGGAGTGACAAGGTTCCCGGCTTCATGCGTGGCAGCGGCAAGGGCTGGGTCACCGGAGAATATGGCATGCTGCCGCGCGCCACCCATACACGGGGCGATCGTGAGGCCGCACGTGGCAAGCAGTCAGGCCGCACACAGGAAATCCAGCGGCTGATCGGACGGTCGCTGCGTTCTGTCTGTGACCTCAAGGCGCTGGGCGAGAACCAGATCACGCTCGATTGTGATGTGATCCAGGCCGATGGTGGCACGCGCACGGCGGCGATCACCGGCAGCTTCGTCGCGCTCTCGCTCGCCTGCCGCTACCTCATCGAGGAAGGCGTGATCAAGGACAATCCGATCCAGAAACATGCGGCGGCGATCTCGGTTGGCCTGTTCCGCGACACGCCGGTTCTCGACCTTGATTATCCAGAAGATTCGGGTGGTCAGGGTGACATGAATGTGGTGATGAGCTCCGATGGTGGCTTCATCGAAGTGCAGGGCACCGGCGAAGAGCGGCCAATGACGCGCGCCGAACTGGCGAACCTGCTTGAGCTGGCCGAAAAGGGCTGTCACGAGCTGTTCGAGGTGCAAAGGGCGGTGCTCGAAGCGGGGTGAGGATTTCCAGTGGGTTGCCTTGCGATCAGCACCGCAGGGAGGGCTTTAACATCTGGTTTCCTTTGCCGGCGAAATGCAGTGGCTGTTCTGAAGTTTTTCCTCAGGTCTTTGTTGTAGAGCGAGGTTGCACGTCGAACAGGGATACGATCCATGCGCCTCGATCTCGGAAGGTCTCGGGACGGCAATATAGCCATCCTGACGGGATTGCTGGCTGTGCCGCTGGTGCTGTTGATGGTCGTGGCGATTGATTTCTCGCGTGCACAATCGGTCAAATTGCATGTCTCCACCGCTCTCGACACGGCCCTCATTGCCGCCGCTATCGACCTTGCGAACGGGACTGATGCCAGTGTCGCCGTGGCCACAGGCGAGCGAGTGTTCGCGGAAAATCTCACAACACTCGGCATCTCGTCATATTGTGAGGTCCCGCAATTCACGCCTGAAACGACCAATCAGTCCATTGTCGGGACGGTCGGTTGTGGCATTCCCGTCACGATTGCGAACATTGTCGGTCGCGATGAACTCAATATAAGCCCGACCGCCACCGCGGTTTATGGCTCCGACGAGATCGAGTTGGCCCTGATGCTGGATGTCAGCGGGTCCATGCGCGGCCAGCGCCTGACAGACCTCAAGGCCGCCGCCAACAATCTGATTGACACGCTGATACCCGTCAGCGGGGGCGGCAATGTCCGGATTTCGCTCGCCCCCTACGCCACCGCCGTGAATGCCGGCGTTTATGGCGATGTGGCAACGGGTATCACGGACCTCTTCGCCCACACGGTGGCAAATCTCGGTGCTGATCCCAATGCTCTGGTGGCTGCATTGACAACGACGGCGACCTCCGACGATGCGTTCGACCTGATCGATGCGGTCGGCGGGAATAACGGTCTGGGAAACCTCAGCAGCGATTTTTTTGCCTGCGCACTATCACCGCCGCCATCACCCGCTTTCAGTGGACATCGGTGCACTGACATTGATGGGTCTTCGGACGGGTGTGATGACGAGGGCTGGGATTCGGTAAGTGTGTCATCAATCCCGGATCACTGGTATCCATTCTATGGCTGCAGTTCTCTGACGTTTCATGATGATGATGACGATGACGATGACAATTATTGTCCATCAGAGTTCAGGGTCACTTACGACGCCGCTCCGGCTGATGATTGCATCGATGGCAGCGGAACCAACTCACAGATTGCCGCCGATTGGCAGGCGCTGGACTGGTCAGCCGCGTCGCAAGCCTACAGCGATTATGATTTCAGCATCCTCGGGGCGACCCATGAGGCCAATATTGGCGCCTTAAGCTGCGTGACCGAGCGGTCTGGAACGCATGCGTTTACGACCGTCTCGCCGACATCCTACCCCGTTGGCGCAAAATCGAGCAACTGCCCCGATGCGGCCGTTGAGCCGCTCACCCACAATACGACGATCCTGAAGGATGCCGTCACGGCTCTGAATGCGGACGGATGGACAGCGGGCCATCTGGGTATCGCCTGGAGCTGGTACACACTTTCACCGGACTGGAACACGGTGTGGCCATTCAACCGGCGTTCACAAGCCAACAACCCAACGAAAAATGTCCGCCGGTATGCCATCCTGATGACCGACGGCTCATTCAACACCCATTATGAGACGTCCCAGGGGGACTCAAGTGCGCAGGCGGGCTCGCTATGCGCAGCGATGAAGGCGGACGGTATCGAAATCTACTCTGTCGCCTTCAATGCCCCCAGCGATGCGCAAGCCGTGCTCGGCGACTGTGCAACCTCAAGCAGCCACTTCTTCACCGCTACCGACGGAGCCCAGCTCCAGAGTGTCTACGACACGATTGCGGCGAGCCTGAGCGAAGTTCGCCTGACGCAGTAGGCCTCACATTCGGTCAGATTTCGCCAAATGTATCGCGGCAGTGATCTGTCAGATGCGCCCTAACTGGCAAAGGTCAGAAGGCAGATCAGCGCAAGCGCGAACAGCGCGGAACCGGCAAATCCAATAAGCGTTTCCTGGCGAAATCGTCGGTTATCAACATCTCTCATGGGGTCCAGTAAACCGTCTGCGGTGTGGTAAAGTCAACTTGCGGTGAGCCATTCCCGGAATATCGCCACATGTGTTGCCCGGCCACCGGCAACGTCCATTCAGTTTGACGAGGAACTGAAATAGGTTTCAAAACGTCACCATAAAAGGCATGGGAGGCCTGCTGATGGGCGAACATATACTGGTCATTGATGAAGGCACCAGCTCGACGCGCGCGATCAGTTTTGACCGGGATTTCCGCGAAACGGCATCGCGCGCACATGAGATCGAGCTGGATTTTCCGCGCGAAGGCTGGGTTGAGCAGGATGCCGGTGCGATCTGGACGGCCAGCCTCCAGGCCGCCTGCCAGGTTGTCGCGCAGAGCGGCGGGGTGGAAAACGTCTCTGCGGTCGCGATCACCAATCAGCGCGAAACCGTTGTGGTCTGGGATCGCGCCACCGGACGCGCGCTTGCACCGGCAATTGTCTGGCAGGACCGGCGAACGGCAACGGTGTGCGAGCAATTGCGGCAGGCCGGCCATGAGGCGCGCGTGCAAGCGGTCACAGGCCTGCTGATCGACCCCTATTTTTCGGCGACGAAACTCGCCTGGTTGCTGAATGAGGGTGGGCTCGACCGGCAGGCGGCCGCGCGCGGGGATCTCGCTTTCGGAACGGTCGACAGCTGGCTGGTCTGGAACCTCACCGGTGGGCGCAGCCATGTCATCGATATCACCAATGCCTCGCGCACACTGTTGATGGACCTGCGCACCGGGCAATGGTCGCAGGAGATGCTGGAGCTGTTTGGCATTCCGCAAGCGATGCTGCCGCAGATCACCGCCAGTGGCGGGGAACTGGGCGAGACGCAGGACACTGTTTTTGGAGCGCCACGGCCGATCCTGTCTGCTATCGGCGACCAGCAGGCAGCGCTGGTCGGGCAGGGCTGCCTTGTGCCGGGAACGGCCAAGATCACTTACGGCACCGGCGCTTTTCTTGTTGCCAATACCGGCTCTGCCTGCCCGGTCTCGCAGCATCGCCTGCTGGCGACAAAGGGATATGACACGGGGCTGGGTGCGGCTGCGTTCGCGTTGGAGGGTTCGATCTTCAATGCCGGCACCGTGGTCAAATGGCTGCGCGATGAGCTGGGGCTGATTTCGCAGGCGGCGGACACCGAAAAACTGGCGCGAGAGCTTGCCGGCAATGGCGGGGTGTATTTCGTGCCGGCCTTTACCGGTCTCGGCGCACCGCACTGGAATGCAGATGCACGCGGCGAGATTACCGGGCTGACACGCGGGACAAGGGCGGCGCATATCGTGCGGGCCGGGCTCGAAGCGGCGGCCTATCAGACCCATGACCTTCTCGCGGCGTTTGCCGCTGATGGCGCCCCGGTCGAGCGGTTGCGGGTCGATGGCGGCATGGTTGGCAATGACTGGCTGATGCAGTTTCTGGCCGACATCACCGGGCTTGTGGTCGAGCGCCCGGCCTATCGCGAAATGACGGCGCTGGGTGCGGCGGCGCTCTGCGCGATGCATCTGGGCTGGACCGATCCTGAAAGCTGGGCGGCGCGCGACACCGGTCTGACGCGGTTTACCCCGCAAATGACAGCGGGCGAGCGAGAGGCCCTGCTGTCGGGCTGGACACGCGCGGTCGCAAAGGCTGCGGGCCAGCCAGGCTGACGGGTGCGCGCAGCCCCGCAGTGTTTCGCCGTCAGTTCCAGTCCAGTGCGCCGCCGCTTGTCAGTGCCAGCAAGGCCGGTCCGGCAGGCCCGCCTTTCTTGCTGTGCAGGTCTATCCCCGCCAGCAGGCGTGCAGGCCCGGCGCGTAGGCCCTTGCGCGCGCGAATGAGGATCCGGCTTGCGGCTGCGCCCGGGCAGGGGCGAACCGGCAGGATGGTGATCTCACCGGCGCGGCGGTAAAGCGCGCTCATCAGTGCCGGCAGTTCTGCAGCGCGGTGGATCACGACCAGCGTGGCTTTGGGTTTCAGGGCAAACAGCATCGCCCCGATCCATCCGATAAGGTCAAGGCTTTCCAGATAGGCGCGCGACTTGCCCTCTCCGGGTGGGGAAATCTCACCGGAACGGAAATATGGCGGATTGGCGAAGACCAGATCGAACCGGTTTTCCCAGTCAGCCGGAAGAGCGCCGGCATCGCCTTGTTCAATTGAGACACGCGCAGAAAAACCGTTCGCTTCGACCCCACAGCGCGCCAGGCCAACCAGTTCGCTGTCAATGTCGAGCCCGGTGAAGCGTGTTTCGCCAAGTCTCCATGCGGCTGGCAGCAAAGCTCCGCCCGCCCCGCAACCCAGCTCCAGCGCCGCATTGCAGTGCGCCGGCAGGGCAGCAGCAAGCAACAGGCTGTCGGTGGTCGCGCGCAGGCCCTTTTCTGGCTGGAACAGGCTGACACGGCCATCCAGCAACTTGTCATGGGTCACATTCACCCCGGTTCGACCTCGCTGAGCACGAAGCGGGCGCGCGCAACAAACGCTTCAGCCACAAGAATGCGCCGGGGGAATGCCCCGATATTTCCTTCCACCGCCGAAATGTGCTGGTCGGCGGTGAAATATTCGATTCCGGCCTCGGTCAACAGATGTTGAACATAGCTGAGCTTGACGAGATCGTTGGTTCTGAACACTTCTTCCATCAAACTTGGGTCCCTTGTGGCCCCGTCTCTTGGCCTGCGGCTCCGCGCCGCGTATGCATCTGTGGCCGTTTGGCCATATTCCAACTGCGGTTCAATCGCAAATGCCTTCAAGGAGACAGTCCGTGTCGCCACCTTCCACGACGAGCCCGGCGATTGCGCAATCAACGCCGATGGATCGCCTGCAGACATTGCTTGCGGATGATCTTGAAGCGGTAGAAACGCTTCTGAAGGCGCGTGCGGCCAGTCCGGTCGCGATCATCCCGGACCTGTCGGGCTATATTGTCAGCGCCGGTGGCAAGCGTCTGCGCCCGATGGTGACACTGGCTGCGGCACATGTGTCGGGCGGTACCAATGGCGGAACTCATGCGCTGGCCGCGGCGGTGGAATTCATCCACACCGCGACCCTGCTGCATGACGATGTTGTCGATGAGAGCGATCTTCGACGCGGCAAGCCGGCGGCCAAATCGGTGTGGGGAAATTCCGCGTCCATTCTGGTGGGTGATTTCCTGTTCGCGCGCGCCTTTACACTGATGGTGGAGACGGGCAGTCTCGACATTCTCGACATTCTCTCTCATGCCTCGACGGTGATTGCTGAAGGCGAGGTGCGCCAGTTGGCCGCGCAGGGCCGGCTCGACCTGCCGACCGAGGAATATCTCGCGATCATCGAAGCCAAGACCGCAGCGCTGTTTGAAGCCGCCGCGCGTGCCGGAGCACTATCGGCAGGTTCGGAAACGAATGCCGAAGCGCTGGCAGCCTATGGCAAAAATCTCGGCCTGGCCTTCCAGATTGTCGATGATGTGCTCGATTATGGCGGCACGACGCAGGTGATCGGCAAATCGGTCGGCGATGATTTCCGTGAAGGCAAGATCACGCTGCCTGTGGTGATTGCACGCCGGCGCGGCTCGCCGGAGGACAGGGCGTTCTGGGACAGGGCGCTCGATCCGGCACGCCAGCAGGAAAGCGATCTTGCCCGTGCGATCCGGCTGATCCGCGCGACAGGCGCGGCTGAGGCGACGATTGCCGAGGCCGATGCCTATGCGGGGCTGGCCCGGCAGGCTCTGGAAGCCGTTCCCGCGAGCCCGTATCGTGACGCGCTGACCGACCTTGCCGATTTCTGCGTCAGCCGGGTGCACTGACCCGATTGCCATAGACGCAGCGCTGCCACAGCCAGAGTGCAATGCTGAGCGAAAGCGCAGCGGCAAACACGGCAAATTCGATCCCGAACACACGGTGCGGCGAGCCAATGGGTGTTGCCCGCGCGGCACAGATCGCGAGTGCTCCGCAAATACCGGTCATCGCCCACCATAGCGCGGCCACCTGAAGATGGCCCCAGCCGGCACGGCGGAAAAGCTGGTAGGCGTGGTCCGTGTGTGCACGCATCAGGTTTTCTCCGCGCCGTGCCCGCCAGATCAGCGTCATGAACACATCCGTCAGGAAAGGCAGCGCGATCAGCGGCGGGATCCAGACCGGGAAAGCGCCGGTCGAAACGCCATGCAGCGACAGGCCCGCGATAAAAAAGCCGACATAGAGCGCGCCGGCATCGCCGGCGAAAAGCCGCCCGGAAAGGTTCCAGACCAGAAAGCCGGCAATCGCAGGGATAATCGGCCCGGCGGGCAAATGCACTTCACCAAGAGCCATCAGCATGATGAGCGCGCATCCCATGGCAAGGCCGTTCGAGCCGTCCATGAAATTGGTGGTGTTCATCATCACAAACACAAACAGACCGCCGCCGGCGATCAGCAAGACTGTCAGCACCGGTCCGGGGGGGCCACCATGGCCAAAGCCCAGAAGCTGCCAGCCCACCGCGCAGGTGATGAGGCTGAGACTGGCCAGCAGAACCATTTTGGCGACTGCGCGCAATGGTCTGAGATCATCGGTCAGTCCGATCAGCAGGGCGGCGAGCGTTGCTCCCTGAAATATCAGGTATTGGCTTTCAAACTGTCCGAACCGGAAGCCCGCCTGCATCCAGCCGACCGGCCCGAAGGTTCGGAAAACGAGAATTTCCGCAAGGACACCGGCAGCGATGCCGACGCCGCCGCTACTGGCAATCGCGCGCGCCTGCGTCTTTCGCGCGCCATCGGGGCGATCACGGGGACCAAGTGCGATCATCAGCCCACAGACGATTAGCGAAACAGGGAATGCAATTGACCCACCGGGCAGTTGATCAATCATCTCGCTCCCTCACCCAGAACCGTCGCCCGAACCCACCAGTCCGGGCGGGCGCGGCGCAGCGTTTCACCTGCCGCCTGCGCGCGATCAAGGGTTTCGAACAGCGCAAAACAGGTCGCGCCAGAGCCCGTCATCCGCGCCAGCCGTGCCCCGTCCAGCTCTTCAAGCCGTGCAAGGCAGGCGGCGACCTGCGGCACCAGCGCAATCGCCGGCGGTTGCAGGTCATTGCGGGTGCTGGCAGCGAGCCAGTCGATCAGGCGATTGCGGTTGCAACCTGCCGGCACCTGCGTCTCGGCAAGTCCGGCCCCGCCGCCCATCGCGTCGAAATGCTGAAAGACCGGGCCGGTCGGGCAGGGCACGCCGGGATTGACGATCAGCGCCGGAAGCTGCGGCAGCAGCGTGGCCAGCGGCGTCACCCGGTCACCATCACCGCGCATCACCAGGGCGACAGCGTGCAGGCAGGCCAGCACATCGCCGCCAAGGGCGGGTGCAACCCGCTGCGCATTTTCGGGCGGCAGCGACAACAGCTCTGTCACCAGCCGCAGGGCCGCGCCGGCATCGGCCGAGCCGCCGCCGATGCCTGCTGCAGCGGGCAGGTGTTTCTCCAGCGTGAAATGCAGGCCAGTGTGTGGCGCAAGCGCACGGGCGGCACGCAGCACCAGATTGTCGCTGTCCGGTCCGGCCCCTGCGGCCATCTCGCCGGTCACGTCGATGACAAGTTTCTCACTGCGGCGCACATCCAGCCTGTCGGCAGCGTTGCGGTCGGCAAACACGACGAGCGAGTCGAGTTCATGGTACCCGTCTGCGCGCGCGGCACCGACATGCAGAAAAAGATTGATCTTGGCCGGTGCGTGGCCGGCGACGGACCGGAGCGTCATTGCGGCGGGGCCTGCCGGGAGGCGGAGCGGTCGAGAACGAGCCGCGTATCTTCGGGCAGACCCTCGGCGAGTTTGCGGTGCAGCGCTGCGGCCAGCGCCGGGTCAGGCCCAAGCCCAAGCGCACGTTTCCACTGGAAATGGGCTTCCAGACGTCGCCCGACACGCCAATAGGCATCGCCGAGATGATCATTGATCACCGCATCGCCCGGCTCGATCTCGACAGCGCGCTCAAGATGAACCACCGCGCGACTGTATTCGCCCAACCGGTAATGGGCCCAGCCGAGACTGTCGACGATCTGGCCGGAATTGGGACGCAGGTCGACGGCACGCTCGATCAGGCGGATCGCCTGTGGCAGATTGAGCCCGCGATCAATCCAGCCATAGCCGAGATGATTGAGAATATCAGGATTGTCGGGAGAGAGCGCGCGGGCACGTTGCAGGTCGGTTTCCGCTTCCGGCCAGCGCCCGAGCCGCTCGCGTGCAGCGCCGCGGGCCAGATACAGCCGCCAGTCGGGCCGGCGCGCCTGTTCATCGCCGGCAATGATCTTATTCAGCAGCGCTTCGGCCTCGCCGTCACGTTGCAGCGAAGTGAACAGGTCGGCCAGTTGCACCCGCAGGTCGCGATCGGGCCGCGCTGCAAGCGCCTGACTGGCCACTTCCAGCGCCTCATCATTGCGCATCTCACGGCGCAGCGCCCAGGCCATCTGTCCGCGGGCCGTGGCATAGAAAGGCGAGTCGGGCCGGACTTTGCGCAGGATCGCAAGTGCATCACCGCGCCGGCCAGCCTCATCCAGCGCGTCGGCCCAAAGCGTGCGGGCAATGTCCAGCTCCGGATCAAGCGCCAGCGCCATGGCGAAATAAACGCCGGCAAGATCGCCCCGTGTCTGCGCTGACAAGGCAGCAGCCGGTGCGTAAATCGACATTGCCGCGCCCTCACGCAGGTCCAGCCGGTCAATTTCCAGCACCTCGCCGGCATCAAGCCTGACCCGAAGGGTTTCAAGCGCCGGATTGGGTCCGATCTCCGCGCGGAAAGTCTGCAGGATCGACAGCGCGCGCGCAGTGTTGCCGCGTTGGCTGAGCAGGCGGACATGCGCTTCGGTTGCCACGGCCAGACGCGGACCCTCGGCCCAGACTGTCTCCAGTGTTGCAAGTGCCCGCTCATCCTCGCCGGCGGCCAGATCAACAAGGCCGAGCATGTACAGCGTCACACTGTCGAGCAGCGCGTCATCGACAGCCGCTTGCAACAGGAGGCTGCGCGCAGCCTCCGGGCCATCGGTTTCCAGCGCGGTCCAGGCGCGCAGATTGGCGGCCATCATCTGGTTGAACGGCCCGAAATCACCGCCCTCAAGCAGCCCGGCCGCCTTGGCTGGCCGGTTGTCGCGAATGGCGGCGACCGCCCTTGTCAGACGCACCAGCGCCGAGCCGGACGGACCGCCTCCAGTGGCGGCCTGCGCCATGCGTTCGGCCTCATCAAAGTCGCCCGACAGCAGCGCGGCGAAGACAGCGCGCTCGGCGATCTCTGTCTCCCCGCCCGAGGATTTCAGCGCCACTGCATAATGCTCGAGTGCGGTGCGCGGATCATTGGTCAGTGAAGCGAAACGGGCAACCAGAAACGCGCTGTAACTGTCGGCATTTGCCGGGCGTTTGAGCGATGCAAGTGCTGACCCGCCGGGGCCTGAGCCCGCGACACAGGACGTCATTGCGAGCATTGCGCCAAGCGCGGTGAGAACCGCCCAGCTGATCCTCAATTCGCTCGCCTCGTCTGGCGCAGGCGCGTTAGGGTTCCTGTTGGGGCAAATGCGACCATGTCAGTGCTGCGTCAATCAGGTCTTGCGCTGGGTGACTTCGGGATCGTCGTTCGAGACACGCGGCACCGGGCGTTTTTCCGGCGGCGGACCCGGCAGGCCACTTTCGAGTTTGTCGCGCAGCTTCATCTCTGTGGCATGCGGCGGAAATTCCGCCAGCGCGCGCGTCCATGCGGCCTTTGCGTCCTCGCGGCGCTCAAGATGCCAGAGAATGTCACCATAATGGTCTTCGATTTCCCAGTGAAATTTCGGCGCCAGTTCATTGCGTGACATCTCGATCAGCCGCAGCGCCTCGTCGAGATGACCGAGCCGGTAATAGGCCCAGCCGAGGCTGTCGGCGATATAGGCATCATTGCGGGCCAGCGCGTTTGCTGAATACAGAACCCGGAAACCGTCGTCGAAACGGTCTGTGTGCTCAATCAGGTAATAGCCAAGCGTGTTGAGCATATAAGGATCATTTGGTCGCTTCAGCCTTTCGCGCTGAATCATCTGCAGGCCTTCCTCGACCTGACCGGCCTCGCCGAGCAGGCTTGCGAGCGCCATACGCCTTTGATGGGTGTCATCAAGCTCGCGCGCCTCACGGGCATAAGCCACGCCTTCGCCAGCACGGCCGAATTGTTGCAGCACATCTGCGGTCAGCGCGGCGGTGGATGCGCGTTCCGCGTCATTTGTCGCCAGCGAACGCGCTTCCTTGGCGCGCGAGACAGCCGCGTCCTCATCGCCGAGCAGGGCGTAGAGGCCAACACTGCCTGACAGAACGGAAATGCGCCGGTCTGGCTCGGCAAGCGTAATGGCGCGGGCAATCGCCGCACGCGCGGCGTCGCGGTTTCCTCCCATCAGATTTGCCTGCGCGGCCGAGACCTGCAATTGCGCGGTCGGTTCCGGCGCGGTTTGTGCGACATGCGCGGCACCCTGATAATGGGCTTCCTCATACAGAAGTGAGATCACATTGCCGCGCAGATCCTCATTGTCAGGATCGCTGAGCAGGGCGAGCATCTCCATCACTGCGCGGGTCTCGTCGAGGCCGCGAAAGCGCAAACCAACCATCGCGCCACGGATCAGTTTCTGCTGGTAGAGCGACATCGAAAGGTCGCTGAGCGAGCGTGCAAATGCGGCCTGAACATCCAGGGGCTTGTCGTCCAGTCCGCGCCCGGTTTCCAGCGATTCCAGCGCGGCGGCATAAAAAACGGCCCGCTCTGGCTCAGCCTCTGCCATACGGCGATAGACGTCCTGCGCCTCTTCGATGCGGCCAAGGCGGCGCAGCAGCAGCGCCCGGCGCGCGACCACCATCTGGACATGCGAGAACAGGATGGCCTGCGGGTCGAACTGGTGTTCGGGGGCTTCGATCTTCGAGGGCGTCATCGAGGCATAGACGGCCAGAGCCTCTTCGGTGCGCCCGAGCCCGTCGAGCATCGCGGCCAGGGACAGTTCCGCGCTCAGCCCCGGCAGGCCACCATCGGCGGCGCGATGTGCGCGCACCGCGGCCTCGCCATCGCCTTCCAGCGCGTAAATCCAGGCGTCGATATAATCAACGATCGGGTCGAAATCACCGGTCCCGCGCGCCGCTTCGAGATCTTCGCGCGCTGCCTCGAAATCTCGAGCCGCGATGCGGTCAACTGCCAGGACGAGCTGATCGACCCCTTGATTGGCGGTTTCGCCCAGTTCCTTGAGGCGGGCCATGGCGATAAACGCGGCCAGGTCGCCGGCCTCGATTGCATCGATCGGGCGTTCATAGGCTGACAGGCCAACCGGGCGGCCATCGGGTCCGCGAACGGCTGTGGCCAGCGCCGCTGGCGAAACGCCATAATCCCCAGCGAGTGCGGTTTCCATTCCGGTGGCGGGTTTCTCGACCGGACCCGCCTGCGGGGAGGCACACGCGGCCATTGCGGTCGCAGATGCGGCGAGAAGGGCGGACAAAATACGCATGGGCGGGTCTCCGGGCTTGGCGGGCGGGTATAATCTCCCTAATGTGCTACGGGCAGGTGCTTGCGGCAAGCATGCCAACTGTCAAGCCTTGTCACGATTGAATGTGAGGAAAGACTTGCATCGCCCTGCCGCCATCGCCTAAACCCGCTCGCCTTGGCACTTTTTCCACAGTCAGGCTGAACCGAAAGGCTGCAGACGCGATGGCCGAACTTATCATTTCTGGTCCTGCGGGACGTATCGAAGCGCGCTACACTGAACCGCCTATCGATGGCGCGCCGATAGCGCTGATCCTGCATCCGCACCCCAAAGCCGGCGGCACCATGCAGGATCCGATCACGATCCGCATGTACCAGATGTTCGAACAGCGCGGTTTTGGCGTTCTGCGCTACAATTCGCGTGGCGTCGGGCGCTCACAGGGCATTTATGATCATGGGATTGGCGAGCTTGAGGATGCAGCCTTCGTGCTCGATCATCTGGAGCGGCTTGCCGAGAGTCCGCGTTATGTCTGGTGCGCCGGATACAGTTTCGGTGCCTGGATCACACTGCAGCTCCTGATGCGGCGCCCGGAGATTGACGGCTTCTTTGCCGTCTCGCCGCCGGCCAATCATTTTGACCTGTCTTTCCTTGCGCCGTGTCCTGCGTCCGGTCTGATTGTCAATGGTGACGCCGATGCGATTGCCTCGCCGGGCGATGTCGAGCGCGCTTTGCAGAAGGTCCGTGTCCAGAAGGGCGAAGTCATCGACCGCGATGTCGTCGGCGGTGCCAATCATTTCTATCAGGGTTTGCACGACGAACTGATTGCGAAGCTGGATGTCTATCTCGATCGGCGTCTGGAAGCAGCCGAAGACGCGCTCCGGCGCTCGGTCGAGGGTTAATCGCGCCGGCTGAATTGCCCCGCTGAGTTCATTTTTTTTCAAGCCTTGGCTGCGAATATCGACGGATCGTAACTTCGGTCAGAAACGAAAGCGTGCCGATCCATGGCCAAGGCAATTTTTCACAAGAACCAGCGCGTTCTGGTCAAGCCGGTCGGCACCTGGTCGATCGTCGAGAAAGTGATTCCTCACTGGGTCAAGGATATCGCAGAGCCGCTGCGCGTGACCTATGATGTCGGGCTTGGCCGTGAATTTCTTGGCTCCGAACTTGTTTCCGAAGCGAGCACGCGCGCGCGCGAGGGCGAGGAGGATGATGGCAGCGAGGCCAACTGGCGGGTGTTCCGCCTGCGCAATCGCCGGCAGGGCGGGGAAGAAACGTCCCATCATCCCTATCCCGGAACATTCCCGGTTGTGATGACCGATGAGCGCGACTGGGGCGGCTGGCGGGTGCCGGGCGCGGAATATGACCGCGATCCGGCCAAGATCGAATATCAGGCCCGCCTGATCAGCAATGCGCCGGAAATGCTGCGGGTGATGCGCGGCATTGTCGAAGCGGCATCTGCCAATCGTGAGGGCATGACGAAGGAATTCCTGGCGCTGGCGAGATCGGCCAGCCTCATCCTGCGTCATGTCTATGATGTTCCCGGCGAGTTGCAGGCCGCCGAATGATCAGAGCCACCAGCGCGGCAGCGCAGGCGATCCCGGCTCCGGCACCGAGTGTATTGGCCAGCCCGTCGGCAAGGCTTGCCTCGCGTTGATACGGCATCGCGCCCTGCAACACTTCGATTGCACCGCCAAACATCACGATCATTGCAAGAACCCGGACCGGATGGCGCGCCAGTCCGAGACCGGCTGCCCCACCGAGCGCGCCATAAGCGAGAAAATGCACAATCTTGTCGGAATGCTCCCACCCCCCGCTCGTGCCTGACGGTCGCAGCGAGGCGTAAAGGATCAGCCCGGCAAGCAGGACGCTGACCACACGCGCAAGCACGGTCAGCCATCCGGGCAGTGAATTTATCATGCCATCGTCCCTTGCGCTTTTGCGCTCGCTGTCTCACCTCACAGCCAGAAACCCAGATTGTTTTCCGGAAACCGCTGTTTCAGCTGGTTCGGAATTTCCAGCAAGGAGCAAGCCGGATGCGAACCGATATTCCCGTCAATGTGAAACTGTCCGAATACACACCCTATGGGTTCGTGATTGACAAGGTTTCAATGCTGTTCAGGCTTGATCCGGCCGTCACGCATGTGCGCACGGTGATGCAGGTCCGGCGCACTGGTCCGGGTGCAATGGTGCTGAACGGTGAGGGTGTGTCGCTGGAGCAGCTGCGCATTGACGGCAAGCCGGTCGGGGCGGGCGATTACACACTGGATGATGAGAAACTCAGCCTGAGCGATGTCCCCGACCGGTTCGAGCTGGAAACCGATGTCACGATTTCACCGCAGGCCAACACGGCGCTTTCGGGACTGTATATGTCGGGCGGGCGTTTCTGCACCCAGTGCGAGGCACATGGGTTTCGCCGCATCACATTCTGGCCGGACCGCCCGGATGTGATGAGCCGGTTCCATGTCCGCATCGAGGCCGATCGCGAAAGCTGTCCGATCCTGTTGTCAAACGGCACGCCGGGTGAACGCGGCGACCTCGGCGGCGGGCGTCACTTTGCCGAATGGGACGATCCCCATCCCAAGCCGTCCTATCTGTTTGCGCTTTGTGCGGGTGATTATGATGTCTGGCGCGACCGTTTCACAACGATGAGCGGGCGCGAGGTCGGCCTTGCGATCCATGTCGACCGCGGCGATGCCGGGCGGGCGGCATGGGCGATGGAGAGCCTCAAGGCGTCGATGGTCTGGGACGAAAACGTGTTCGGCCGCGAATATGATCTCGGCCAGTTCAATATTGTCGCGGTGCGCGATTTCAATTTCGGCGCAATGGAGAACAAGGGGCTGAACATTTTCAATTCCGCCTATGTGCTGGCAGATGAGACCGCCGCGACCGATGCCGATTTCGAGGCCATCGAGAGCATTGTCGCACACGAGTATTTTCACAACTGGACCGGCAACCGGATCACCTGCCGAGACTGGTTCCAGCTCTGCCTGAAGGAAGGGCTGACAGTTTTCCGCGATCAGGAATTTTCCGCCGATATGCGCTCGCGCGCGGTGCAGCGGATCAAGGATGTCATCCGCCTGCGCGCGCGTCAGTTTGCCGAAGATGCCGGTCCGCTCGCCCATCCGGTCCGCCCCGATGCGTATGGCAGCGTCGATAATCTCTATACCGCGACGGTCTACGAGAAGGGTGCCGAGCTTATCCGTATGCTGAAGACCCTGATCGGCGATGCGGCGTTTGCCAGAGGGATGGCGATCTATTTCGAGCGTCATGACGGAACGGCTGCGACGATTGAAGACTTCTATGCCTGTTTCGAAGCCGCCAGCGGCCGCGACCTGTCACAGTTCCGCCGCTGGTATGGCCAGGCTGGCACGCCGAAGGTGACGGTAACGGAAGACTGGGACGGCGAGGCCGGCCGGCTGGTCCTGCACTTGCGTCAGGAGACGCCGCCGACACCGGGTCAGCCAGACAAGCAGGCCGTTTTGATACCGCTTCGCGCCGCCCTGCTCGATGGAGAAGGTGGTCATATCCCGGCCGAAGGCTGGTCGGACGGCGAGCGCCTGATCCTGCTCGACAGCGAGGCCGACACGCTGACGGTCGAGCTTGGCGTGGGCGCATCCCGGCCGATGGTTTCGGTCAATCGCGGTTTTTCCGCGCCCGTGCGGCTTGATCGCGCGGAGGATTTCCAGTCCCGGCTGGCGCGGGCGCGCGCAGAAACCGATCCGTTCAATCGCTGGGACGGGTTGCAGGGTCTGATCAGCGATGACCTTCTGGCCGTGGCCTATGACGGTGCCGTTGGCCCGGACCCGCGGCTTGTGGAAGCGCTGGCTGAGGCGGTGCAGGCCGCTGGCGATACCGATCCGGCATTTGCCGCGCTGATCGCGCGCCTGCCAGAGATTGGCACGCTGATGCTGGAGCGCGAACCGGCCGATCCACAGCGTCTCGATGCAGCGCGCAAAGCCCTGCGCAGGGATCTGGCCGCGCGGCTGGCCGCTTATGCCACCCGGCAATTGGCAAAGCCATCGCCGACACCGTTCCGCCCGGAAGCGGAACAGTCGGGGATCCGCGCGCTGAGCGCGGCGCTGATCGATATGATGAGCACGCTTGGGCGCGAGGTGGCAGGCGAGTTGAAGACACTGTTCGACA